>JAKJJQ010000044.1:0-27015 GCA_021713415.1 Thiotrichales bacterium 19X7-9 | reverse complement strand
TGGGACAGTTGGTGAAGGAGGTAACTGGAAAGTGGTGGAGCGGTATGTTAAGAATCAAGGGTTAAAACTGGATGAAGCGCAATTGCGACTCTTTTAATACCCCGCTGCTTGCCGCGGGGATATTTATTACATCCTTTATATAACTGGTCAATTAGATTATTATCAGCTTCATTTGATGAGCCATGAATAATAAGAACTTTTTTTGTCATTGTGGTTTACCTCATTTATTAATTTGTTCATTGTTTATATTTAAATTAAATAAGATATATAAATAGCGTAGAAGTGTTTGAAGTTGATTATAGTGTTAAAATTATTAAGATTTTTTGTTTTAATAATAATAATTAAGTCAATTGACGTGATATCAATGATATGAGAATTTCTCAATACATTATAAAATCATCTTCCTGAAGTTTTCTAAATGTTTTGCCATCGGATTAAGTACTTCTACGCTATTACCCAGTAAATTTCACTGTTAGTTTGAGTCTTAGGATTAACAAAATTTAATCAAATTACTTTGTTTAGGAGGGTTTGTTATGGGTGGTGAAATTGATAAATATATACAAGAGAATGTCAAGTCAGGACAACCCGAAACGCTTACTTATAATGTATTTAAAAAAATAGGTGAATGGTATCTTCAAGAATATCAAAAAAATAGTTTTAAACATTCCAATCAGGAGAAAGCTGAAAAATTGAAAAATATTAATGATAGTGATTTTATTTTAAGTCAGGGTGAAGCTTTAGGTATTATTTCAAATCTTAAAAAAAATGGTGGTGAGCTTCATAATAAAATAAACTCTTGTTTTGAATTAGCATATGGTTTAAAGATTGAAAATTTGCAAGATAAAAATTATGTATCAAACGTTTCTACGAAAATTATAGATTTCTACAAAAATAAATATAAATTAGATAATATAGTTAAAGTTGAAGATTTAAATGAATTAAATAATATTCTATATAAATATGATTTGATTAAAGATAAAATTAATGATCTTGATTATGATAATAAAAAATTTATACTTACATTAAAAGTAGATGATATCTCTAAATTATCTAATAAAATTACAATAGATAATGAAAATATCACTTATTGTAGAGTTTTACATAAAATTTATTACGATTCATTAATAAATCTTGAAAATGATAAATATAGAAAAAAAATAGATTGTGGAGTAGATATATTTTCTCATTTAAATACTGAAGATTCGAGAAAATTATATAATAAAAATATTGAAACAATAGAAAAATGCAATCAAGACTACGTACTATTAAAACAAGTATATAAAAGTATTTCTGATGATGAAATTAAAAAAATAATACAATATCCAGGCCTAATTTCTGAAATTTATAATCATTTAGATGAAAAAGATAAATTTAATGAAAGCATAAATAAAATAACAAGAATTAACTCAAATGATAGTAACGATAAAACTAAAAAGCTAAGTTGGATACTTGAAAATATTGACTCTTTAAATTCTATTTTTAAATATTATAACCAACATGACTTATTAAATAAAAATGAATTATCATTATTGTTGCGTGATATTTATAATAAAAAAATTGATACTGTTAAGGTTGAAAAAATATGCACTGATTTAGCAACTAATAATTCATTAAGTTATAAAAATTTATCTGCAATTATATCTTCTAATAATATAGACAATTACATTAAATTATGTCAAAAAATAGTTGTTATAGGAAAAAATGCTATTAATTTTATTTTAGAGAATATTAATCAAACAGATAAAATTATAAATTATATTGGAAAATTAAATTTAAATTTTTTTGATGTAGAAAATAAATTATCTAAATCATATTTTAATTTATTGAAGAAGCTTTTGGAAAATGAGAGCAACTCAGAAATTCTCATTAAAAATTGTAATGGACTTAAGAATGATGGCTTATCTGAATTTTATCATATCAATGCGTTTGTAGAGGATGATCATAATTTTGAAAAGTTCGAGTCAGGAAAAGCATTATTTCAAGCAATAAAGAAAGATGAAACTCAGCAACTTTTAAAACTAGACAAAGAGTCAATTGTCCGTATAAATTCTATTTACACTTTATTAAAAGATAGTAATAAATCAATTATTGATAAACTTTTTAAATCTAAGCTAACTAATTTAGCTAAGAATTATCAATGGTTAGAATCTAGTGGACTAAAAAGTAACTACTTTATAGAGTTAATTGTCGGTGATTACAATGTAATTGATAAACTTAAAATTGGAGAAGACTTATTTTTAGCAGTGCAGAATGATAATGATAAAATTAATAAACTTTTAAAATTAGATCAAACATCAATTGACAATATAAATTCTATTTACACTTTATTAAAAGGTAGTGATGATGAATCCGTTATTGATAAACTTCTTAACTCTGATCTAAATCAGTTAGCTAATAATTACCAATGGTTAAAATCTAATGGATTAAAAAATAACTCCTTTATACAGTTAATTTTCGATGATTCTATAAATTTTGATAAGATAAAAAATGGAAAAGATATTTTTAAGGATATAAAAGATGATCAATGTGAAAATATGATTGACTATGATTCTGATGAAATAACTTTAATTAACCAAAAATATAATAATTTTAAATCAAATACTGATGCTAATTTCGCAAAGCATATAATCAATATTGTAGTAGGTAATGTATCAAATATTAATTATTTTAATGATGCGATGGGTAAAGCAGAAAAAATATATAATAAATTGAAAAATTATAATATAAAAAATATTAAAGACTTTGAATGTATTGAATCGGTAAATACAAAATTAGATGAGTATAAAGAGGTATTAGACTGTTTTTTTAATTATGGACTTTTAGATGATAGCATTATTTGTAAATCTATAAATATAGATGAGTCTTTAAAATCGAATATACAGGTTATTTTTGATAAATTAAAATCATTTAAATTGCTTAATCATAAAGATACCATAGAAAAGTTTGCTGAATATATAAAAGGTAATAATAGTTGGAAACTATTTTTTTGTCAGATAAAAGATTCAAAACTTGATATAGCAGAACTTAAAAATTTGAGAATTTTTAAACCAGAAGATATTTTATTAGTTATTGAAAATCATGATAGATACAATAAAAATAAATCACAATTGAATAAAGTAAGTACTACTATTGATGGAGTTTTTAAACAAATTGAAAAACAGAGAAAAATAAAAACAGAAACTAAAGATAAGTATAAAGAAGACGTGATATCAGTATCATTAAAACATTTACTCGAAAGTAATAAAACTCCTGGGCAGTTAAATAAAGCACTAGAAGGTTATGAAAAGGGTTTTTTAAAGGAGTCAGATTTATCAAAAGATAGATCAGAATCTGGAAAGTTTGCTAGAAGATTAATGAGGGGACTAACTAACGGCTTATTTTCTCTTTTAACGGTTGGTATTGGTAATGTTGTCAGTTATTTCTGTCATAAAGAAGAAAATCGATCCTTAACTGGTAAATTATTTCCATTTTATAGAGCCACAAATTCACAGAGATTAGTAGAAAATGCTTCAAAGGGAGTTTTAGCCAGGGTAACTACTCCATAAATTAAACATTTTTAGTCAACAAATAATCAATAGAGGATAGCTATGGCAAAATATACAGTTGTATTATTAGGTAATAATAAAGATTTAGAGGATGATGAAATCTTTTTAAAATCATTAAAAGATAAATCATCTCAGAGTGAATTACCAAATCAACTTATTCATATGAACTATAAGAATGATATTGATTCGATTAATATTTTTAGATATTTAAATAAAGATATAAAAGATATAGGTCTTAATACAAAGTGGAAAGGTGTGGATTTATTTATAATATCACCTCACTTACAAAAAGAGTTGGAAAAAGCAATCAACAATAATGACTTTAAGATAAGTTCTGATATTAGCGCTAAAAAAATTCTTGAAAGAGATGAAGTCAAAAAATTTACTTGTGATGATCTTATCAATCTATGTAAAGAAAATACATCAGAAAGTTACCTATTTTTTGATGCAGCAAATGGCTTAGTTTCAAAAACGAATGAAATTAATCTATCAAAATAAACTAAAACACTTAAGAGTATGATATATGAACGAACAAGAAATTAAATCTTATCTTACTGAAATTGTCAAAAAGATTGATCAATATAATAAAGAGTTAGGTGAAATGATCGATAAGTACAAAAATAAGATACTTGATACTCAAGTTGATGTGACTGATTTTGATGATGAGTATGATGGTTTAAAAGTAAGCTCAATAAGTAATCAACCAAAAGAAAAAAGAAAGCGTTCTAGTACGGTTGATCTTGAAACATTCCTCTTAACAGATGAAACTATTCAAACGAGTAAAAAATCATTATTTGAATTAGTTTTATCAGTACAGTCCAAGCTTGAGACTCTTAAAGTTCAATATACTGGCTTTAGAAAAAAATCAGTTAATAAGCATTCTTTTGATGAGGGTGATCATATTGACTTTGAAAGTGGGATAGATTTTTATAATAAAACAAAGAAAGAGCTATCATTTTTAGATAAAAAGCTGTCAAGTGATCAAGAAACGCCAAAATATTTTTCTAAGTATATTGATGATTTTAATTATAACTCTAATGAAATAAAACCTTAAAAATCAGATGTATGATCTTGCATGGTGAGTTTATATATATTTATAATAATTGATTATTTTCTAAAATGCGTACTTTTACGCTTTTCATTTTTTTAATATTCTATATAATACTAAACAAATGTTTGATTATTTAAAATAAATATAAGAGAGAATATCAAATGTTAATATATGAAAATATAGAAACAAATACTTTAAAAGATTTATATACCAGCCTTTGGAGAAAGCATACTTATACTTTAACTAAGGTTTTTAATCAATTAAGTTTTCCTTTTGAAGTAGAAGGGCTTTCTTATACTAGAGTGTTTAAATCAGGTTATGCAATTGATGTGCCCATTAAGTTCTGTCAGCAATTTGTTGATTGGGCTTTGTCTGATCAGGCTCATATTACAGGATTTAATTCATTACTTGCTTCTCCAAGTGTTATTAGTTTAAGTGATTTAGACTTAATTCAGTCAAAAGAAGATGAAAAATATCATCTTAATATGATTACTCAAAATGAGTTGGAATTACTTCCGATTCATTCTGTTTACAATGTAGATTATTCAATCAGTTGTATTTGTATTTTTGTTAAAAAAGAAAACTATCTTGATGCATTATTAAACTATCAGCAGTTAAATATCAGTCAATTAACTAGAAAAGTTGAAGAGATATTTCTTTCTAAAGAAAATCAAAGCTTTTTAAAGGATTTTATTGTTGAAGCCATTGATGATGAAATTGCTCAAGAAGACCAAGATTTTTTTGATCCTAAACTAAGTATTTTATCTAAGGCTGAAGCTGCATGTATTGCTGCAATTTATTATGGTAATTTTGAAGCAAAAGATATTGCTGATTATTTATGTCGTTCTGTAAGAACGGTACAAGGTTTAATCCAATCTGTTGTTCAAAAACTCGACTTTAAAAATCGTTATGAGCTTTTTGTAGATGTTAGTCAGAATAATAAGTATATAAAATATTTATACTCTTTAGATTTAAAATTGCCTTTAGCTAGTGTGGCTTAGGTTTATAATATTTCAGTCAGAATTATTACTATCCAAAAAATTTTTACTTTTAAGTACTTCTACGCTATTAGATAAATAGATTTATGTTAAATTTTTAAAATAGTTTATTTTAAAAGTAAGGGTTGCAATAGTGGCTAGTTCAACAAAAAATGATTTTCTAAAAGTTTTGTTTTGTATTAATTTTATCCGTATTCTTTCTGACAAGGAGCTTATGGTTGAAGCTATATCCTGTACACAGCCATTTATTGAGAAAGATGGTAGTAGACTTGATACAAAAAAGACAAAAAAGTTTTTAAAGGGTAAAGATATATATAATTTGCATGAACATATGGAGACTGCAGGTATGAAGCTTGCAGATATTGTGTCTATAGATTCATTAAAGGGAAATTTTCATTGTGATAATATTAAGAACAAAGATACTCAAAAATTACTAATAGGTAGTGCTTTTTTTCAAGCAGCTTCTAACGTAAATGAAGTTTTTATTCCTAGTGAAAGTGATACTGATCGTATGAGCATATTTAATGAAGATGACCGTGGTAAAGCCAAAGAATATACAAAGCAAACTGGAGATTTGTACAAGGAATTAAATAATGATGATTATTTCAAAGAAATAGTAAATAATGCTAACGATGCTATATCGAGCAAAAAATGTATGCAAAATCAAATGTGTAAGATATCTGATGGTGCTAACAATTATAAAAATGTAATGAGTTTGGAGAATATAACATGGTATCTTGAGCTAACGCTTAAAAATGAAAGTAGGAATTATTTAAGCGATAGAAAAGGTCACTTCCAAACAGCGTTAGAACAAATCATAAATTTTGGTAATGTTGATTTCAATACAAAGATAGGTTTGTATAACTATATATTTAATGCTTATTATGATCCTTATCATTCATTGAGAAAACTTTGTGAGAGACAATATAATCAATCCAGTTATGATATAATTTCATGGGAAAAATCTCTTAAATTTATCAAAAATTCAGTTGTTCTTGATTTAAAAAATAAACCTAACCCTGCTAATCTGGTAAGAATAAAGGGAAATATTGGTAATTATAGGCAATATCCTGAGATTGATAATAAAATAAAAACCTTATTAAAAGAGGGCTATTTTTTTCATTTTGATGGCTGTAGTCAAACCCAAGATGAACTTGTAGAAAAACTTTTTAAGCTGTCTGCTGAAGATGATGTTGATAAAGTCTATATCAAAAGCAGGATACTTGAAAAGGAGCCCTTATTTAAACCAAAGCTTACCATGCAGATTAGTTCAAACGGAGAGTTTATCTGTAATGATAGGAAAACCCCGAAAGAAAACTTAACTCTTCCTAATATTGTTCAAATTAATGAAGAAAATCAGAATGATAAAGTAGACTGGTCAAATCAAACAAATATTAAATCTCATATTATGAAATCTAATATTTCTGAAGTTGATAATGAATCATTAAAAAAACTTTTAAAAGATGGGTTAGAAAAAGCAAAAAAATCAACTGGTGATAAAACTAAAAAGATCATTGCAGAATTTTTGATCAATAAAATAAATAGGCTTGATCAGAATGACATTATTTTTAATACAGAAATGATCAGCATACTTAAAAATGCTGCTAGGTCAATGTCACATCATACAAATTTGTTTAAAAATAGGTCAACAGAAAGTATGCCAGAAGCCTATCAAGCTGCAAAAAAATGTTTTGATACTGTGCGTGAGCAATTTGGTATTAACAATGATGAGTGGAAAGCAGTATTAAAGGACTCAGGTGAGAAAAACGATAAAAGTTATCAGACTTACTTATTTTTCAAAAATAGTATTAGAAATGGTCAGATCCCTGATAATACAAGCTTAACTCGATAAATTTGGAACTAATTAATTAACTAATACTAAAAATAATTTTAAAGATAATCATAATGATATTTAATTAGTCAGAACAATGCGTACTTATACGCTTTATCTAAAAGTTTTAACTGTGTAACCTTTGATCAGATCAATTTTGAACGTTTTTGAATTAAATAAATTTTAACGATAAGCGCTTATTAATTGGATAAAAGCGATAATTTCTAGGGGTAGAAAATAATGAGCAGTGCAATGTTCAATAGCATAGCTGAAAATGATATATCACAGCAGGTTCTTCAAGAATTATTTGGTGTAAACCTTGATACGATTCTTAGTAATAACGAACCAACGACATTATTTGGTGTTTTATTTTCTTATTTTAATACAGGTATTCTAGCTATTAGCTTTGTTATTTATGCTTTTATTATTATTGTCGGTACGGTTAATACTGCAAAAGACGGCCAGTTTTTAGGTAAAAATTGGAGTGGTCATTGGATATCTTTAAGGGCAATTTTTGGTTCAGTTTGTGCTATACCATTTAAGTCAGGCTATTGTGTTGCGCAATACTTAATTTTTGCAATGGTTTCATGTGGCATATCTTTTGCTGATTACCTTTGGAAAAATGTAGTACATGATACAGTAAGTGATCATATTCCACCAGTTGTAAGCACTCAAGTTTCTGATAATATTAAAAACTATCTTGCTTTATTTATGATGAGCCAATTAACTGAAAATATCATACCAAATTATACAAGTTTAGATACATCTAGTACTAAGCCTTGTATTAAAGATAGTGCCTCGGATACAATTTCATGTAAGGTTAGTTATCAAACTGATATTTCTAATAGTTTTGTAAAAGCTTATGCATCACCATTGATAAAAGCAGAAAATCCAAATGGTGGTACTAAACCATTTGAAGATTACGATGATAAGTTTCAACAAGGCATAACAAAATGGTCAGATTTTAGTGATTCAAGCTATAAGCAGTTTGAATTATTTAAAGCTAATTGGCAGGGTAACTATACGATAGGTGATAGAGACAATTCTGAAAAATTAAATAGTGTGTCTAAGGTCACTGATATTCAAAATCTACCATGCTTAAATGAGAAAGATCCATCTAAAAAAATGCAGTGTATTTTAAGTTATTATAATATTGGTAGTAGTGCTCAGTATTTATACCATCCAGAACTGATTCCAGAGAATTCACACTCAAAAGATTTAACGAATATAACAAGTCAGTTAATTAAAAGCCTTGAACAAAAGGTTACTGCTGATATACCAGTATGTGATGATTCTGAAGGTAGTATTTGTCATGATGCTTCAAAGTATGGCTGGTGGAATGCAGACCAACTGTATTTAGACTTTGATAATATTTTGTCATTAAACTTAAAGAATTTATATTTAAATTTTTCTGATCTAATTCAATCAATGAAGCCAGGTATGGGTAATAACACAATACCAGTTGACTATACGGGTATTGATATTACTTATTTATCAAATTACCTATCATCAGATAATCTCTTTGGTAAAATTCAACAAAATTATGATGCATCTGATACAGGACTTGCTTTTAAAACAGCACATGTTTCATTAAACGGTTATGAAGATTTAGTTAAAAGCTCTGGTTCATTTAGTGTTTCATTAGAGAATGTTAGGGATATTTTTAATCATACGATCTTTCTTGCTAATGGAATCACTTATCAAGATCAAACTAAAGCAATGCAAACATGCAAAGATAATCAAGCCTGTCAAATTCTAGTAAATAAAGTAAACCGTTTAATTACAGATGATACACAGTTTCAGTATGCCCAATATTTATATGTACTTTCAAGCTTAATTAAGTCAGATAATCCCTTATATAAAGACCAGGCGATTAAAGTCTTAGATAATACAATTAAACCTGTTTTAAATTTATTTAGTTATTTTAGCGTGAATCACGTTAATTTCTCTAGTAATAGAGGTGCAACAGATATAAAAGCTACTATTGAAGATCCATCTAAGCAGTTGTTAAATGATATTTTTAAATCATTATTAGGTGGAGATGCAGGTGATGGTAGTGATATTAGTGGTTTACTAGCAGATATTTATCATATTGGTGATTATGATGGAGATACTGAGCAGTCAAGCTTTGCAGCTAAGAATTTTAGTATGGTGCAAAATGTTCAAGCTATTGGTTTTACGTTAATTGAAAAAACTATTTACAATATTTTAAAAATCTTTGATACAGCAACAACCCATCTTGATAAAATTGTTGATGATGCAAAAGTTAAGGCAGATCAGCTTGAATCTAAATATAGTGCGCTGTCAGTTAGTACTTCTATATTTGGTAGTTTAATTGGTATTGATTTTCAATCCACATCTGCACTTATGAATCTTGAGTTCGCAAAAGCAATGCTTGAAACAACGATCAAACTAGGTGAGTTCTCAATTAGTCTAGTGTTACTACCAATTGTTCTATTTGTATTAACAACAATATTTGGTATTGGTGTTTCATTTTCTTTAGTGATTCCACTAACACCATTTATATTATTTTGGGCAGGAAAAGTTGCTTGGTTATTATTAGTGATTGAAGCAATGGTTGCTGCACCAATTGTATCTTTAGGCTTAGTCTACCCTGAGGGGCATGAAGTCTTTGGTAAATCAGAGCCAGCAATCCAAATTACCATGAGTTTAATTTTAAGACCCGTATTTATGATTGTCGGTTTAATTGCAGGTATTGGTTTAACATATATTGTCATTCATTTTTCAGCAGATGGCTTTAAAGCAATTACTAATTCATTAATTAATTTTTTACCAGAAAGTTCAGATGGTGGTTATACAGTCAATTGGGCCCGCGGTGTATTTGCTTGTTTAATTATATTTATGTATGCAACGTTTTTAGCTATGGCATTTATGAAATGCTTTTCATTAATTTATTTAATTCCTGATAAGGTCTTGCAATGGATTGGTAATACAAGAGGTGAAAGGCCTGGAGAAAGTGAAATACAGGAGTTTAGATCGACAGCAACGCAAACTGCACAACAAGGTGCACAGTCGGCTACGCAAGCAGTTAATGAAGGTATTCAGTCCTATAAAAGCCAAGCACAATCGATACAACAAGGAAATTATGATGTTGCTAAATCAGAAGTTAATAAAAATCAAGCGATTGCTGGTGATGCAGGTAAAGTTGGAAATGCAGTAGCTAAGATATTGATGGCATAAGCTATGTTTATAAAAAATTGATAACGGTATAATTGATGATGTATAAAATATTAAAACTAGTTTTATTATTAACTTTAATTTTACAAGCAAATGAAGTATTTGCTTCAAGATACTATGGTATTAAAATCAATAATAATACGAATTATAATTTTCATATAGATGATGCAAAGATTATAAGTAAAGAAGGTAATGGAGAACGATATACTAATAGTTCTTATTCGCAATATTTAATGGGAGAAACTATACTGACTAATAGTCATCAAGTGTTGGTCTATAGAAGTCAGCATGATAAAGGAGGGGATACTCGAGTTAGAGGGACACTTACTTTAAATTCATCAATAGGTGATATAAAAATTGATATCAATGTAGATGACCTGTCAACACCAGAATTAACGTATATAAATAATGTTGCTTCTCCTGCTATGTTGAAAGTAACAACTCAAAAATTTGATAAAGATAGGGCAGATGCTGATAGTTTACAACTTGAAGCAGAAGTAACAATAGAAACTAAAAAGCTTGGCATTGTAACAATCGGATTGGGTGATTGTGTTATTACTGAAGATTTTGGTAAAGTTAATACCCCACCTTATAAGCTAGATATTAATGGAAATTATAATATTAGTTTTACTAAAGCCAATGGTAAGTGTACGGTTATGCATGGCATGATTTCTTGCCCATCAGATATTACCTATCAAAATATTAATGATACACTATTTTTTGCTTGTCGAGGTGGTTCATGTCCGTGGGTAACAAATACGGATAGTCTTACTAACTCAGCTACTAATCCAGTTGCCATTTATTAAATAATGCGTAGAAGTACGGCATTTTCTAACGGTTAATTTTTTTATAATTGTAGTTAAAAATATTTATCAAATAAGGGGTTTATATGTCCAAGAAAGTTGCAGATAAAGATATTAAAGAAATTCTTCAAAAGGAAGAATTTACTGATAAAGATAGAATTAAATTATATGATTATACAAAAGATTTTCTTGGAGATAGTCGGCTTGGCAGAATGTTTGAATTATATGGAAAAGGTCAAATATCAACAGAACAAAAAAGCCGTTTAGAAATAGCAATCAATAAAGAATTAGAAAAGTTACCAGGTGATATCAAAGATCAAATGAAAACAAGTTCAAATAGGTGCGGTAATTGGGGTATTGTTGGTGCAGTAGTTTTTTTAGTTTTAAAATATAAAGAAGGTGGCTATCAAGATCAGTTAAATAATTTCAAAAATATGTCTCATGTATTTTCATTCAATGGTTTAGGAGGAACATTTGGAAAAATGCCATTTTTCCAAATAGAAAACCAAGACAATCAAAATAACTCCAGTAATAAGCCAAATGGAAAAGAGTGTTAGGAGGGGTGGATAATGGCAAAGAGTATTGATGATTTAAGTGAAGATCAGATTAATAGTTTAAAAGGCCAGATACTAAGTATAGTAAACGGTAGTACATTTAAAAAGTTTACATATTCTGACAAAGAAGCATATTTAAGTAATTTTTTATTGGAAAATCAGATGCTTGACAAACAAAATGATGAAATTAAACTTGAAAATAATCCTGAAAATTTACTTAAATTAAAAGAATGGGCTTTTTGTCAAAATGATTCAAATAATGAATCAGTAATGAAAATATTATTGGGTAATAAAAACTATTACTCTAGTTTAGATAGTGCAGAAAAATACAATGAAATAGATAAAAGTCTTAAAAATACTATTTTAAATGATGTATGTAGTGAGATTAACACAGCTAAAAAAGAAGAAAGTTTTGAAACTACCTATACTTCAAAAGTATCAGGTAAAACTAAAGAATCTTGTATAATTAAGCAAAACCATCAATCTGGTATTTCAGAGGTTCAAGGGGAGTTCAATGCTCAGATGGTTGCTAAAGTTATTCAAGCAAATGGTGGTAAAGCAGCCTTATCTGGTGCTTGGAAATTTGATGATTTTAAGAATCTTCTTCAAGAATGTTCTACGATAGGTGTTAATCTAAATAATATTTCTTTTAATGATGAAAAAATGACTTATTTAGGCGCAAAGAAAGCGGATTTTAATCAATCAAAGAACGACGCACTTTCTGAGCAAAATAAAAGATTAGAGAAATCTTTCAATGATAATCACAACATTTTTTATAATGAATATGAAAAATATGCAAAAGCAATAGCTCCATCTCAATTTTCTACTCTGTAGAGACTTCGATTTATCGTGTCTCGATATTAAATGTTTGATTTTTATAATTATTTTTTATTATCAATAATAAACTTGAGTGGTTATTTATCAAAATCTAACTTTATTTTAGTATTACTATCATCACTTTTCATAAATAAATTTTCTGGTAATGAGTTATCTTGCTTGTTATTAGAAATAAATTTGCCAAAGTCTAGTTTTTTACCCAAAAATGGTGAAATGGGTTGTAGTCCAGGATCAACGTTTTTAGACGCTTTATGGTTTAATTTACTATCTATATCATGTTGGATTTCTTGTATCTTAATATTATACTTTTCATCACTTTTCAGTAAGTCATATACTTTATTTAATGATTTTTTAGTTTCATTTTCAATAGGTTCATTTTTAATAATAGAGTCTAAGTTAGGTTTTTCTAACTTGCTTTTTAAGTAATTTTGATAAATTTCAAATAAGGCATCTTTTGGAGTTTCTATAATTTCCTTATTTAAATCTAGTACTGAGCCATAGTCACATAATATGATTTCATTATCTTGGGTTTTAATAAAATTTTCTTTAACAGGGTCTGTTATGATAAGTTTGTGCTTATTGAATAAAATACTAACTGCTGATGTAATGTCTTTATCTAATATATCATGATTTCCATTAATAAATGGCATAGTGATAGAGGCTTTATGCTGACCTGTTAACTTTTGAATTTCAACTTTGAAATTAGGATGAATTTTATTTATCATATCTTTTTGGTAGTTTAGCTGATCTAGTGTGATGTCATCTTTAAATTCTTTTTTAACTTTATTACTATTTATCTTATAAATAATAGCTGTAGAGCCAGTACCAATTATGTTATCTTTTTGATTTTCATTTAATTCAAGGCTATTGTTTGAGTCGGTAATGCTAAATTGATTATCTTTTCCCATGATTCTTATATTTCCTACTTTATATTTTTAAAGTAGTTGTGAAATTAATAAAAAATAGTGATTTAAAATAGCGTAAAACTACGTGATTTACTGGGTGTTGCTTTTTATCACTTGCAATTAAAATGAGATTAAATTTATACTAATCAAACCTTAAATAAGTAGAATAAAAAACAATCAATGTTGTGAGGTAAGTATGAAAGTTATTAGTCTATATCTAGTAGGTAGTATTTGTTTATTTCTATCGGGTTGTGCTGAAATGGCACGACAAAATTGTACACCTTCTGCCGCTTATGCAAATGGAATCAATCAAGCAAAAGAGGGTATAAGTATGAATACTGATTATGCTGGAATTTGTGAGTATATTAATATGCCTGAAGCTCAAAAGAGTCAATTAAATAAGGAATATGCAAAAGGATATCGTTATGGATTAAAATATAATAATAAAAAAGAAATAGATTTGAATGTTAAAAGTAATGATAATAAGTAAAATATAACATTTAATTTCAAAATAAGTATTTTTACGGTTTTTATATATCATTAATAGTTTTATATTTCACTCATAATATAAATTAAAGGGGTTGCATTATGAATCTATATTTCTATTTTAAAAATTATTTTTTGAAGCATGCTAAATTTGATGATCAGAATTTATCAAATAAAGTTTTAGGAGATAAACAAATAAAAGACTGTACTATTTTAGATTTTCAGAAAGAAGTTCAGGCTTTTTTTCATAAGTTTGGCTTGGGTTCAACCAAGATGAATAAGATAATTGATTTTCCTTCAGATGCTATGAAGGCCCTACAAAATAAGCGATTAACATTAGAAAATTTAGTGAAATTAGGTATCTTAGAAGATAAGGAATTAAAGCAATTTAGAGATGATAAGAATCAAACTTGGGGTGATAGCTTAGCAACTTACTTTCCTAATAGATCCTTAGTACTTAATTTATTTTACGATGGTTTTAAAGACTTTGAAAAAAATGTATCTGAAAATATTAGAGAGAATTTTATCACTCAAGATAATGGCAGGATTTAAATTTAAGTATTATTACGCTTTTTTGTATTTTTACGTTTATAGACAATTGTAGTCTATAAAACTAGATGATGGAGACTGTTATTATGAGTGATATGCAAACTGCTTCAGACTTGATTGAGTTTCTTAATAATAATGATAAAGAAAAATGTGAAGCTAAATTACAGGAACTTAAGGATGATAAAAAATTAATATTCATTAAAAGATCAAGTGATAAATCAACAAATGATAGATATCTCCCTGATTGTATTATTAAATGCCCACTTACATTAAGAAGAATCTTAGCTGCAGTTGATGATATTAATAAAATTGAAGCATTATTAAAGATAATTAAAGATGACTTAATTGATGAAAATGGTTTAGCTTTAAATTCATATGAGTTAATAAATATTATTGATGATAGTCAAATTGAGTGTCACTTTTTGTCAGACGAAAAGTTAGAACTAATTAAATACTTTATAATGCCGATAATACAAAGTGAATTAGAACAAAGCTTTAATGATAAATATATTGATTTTAAAGGTATTAGAACCTTAAAACGAGATAAAAATTGTCAATCAATTTTTTTAAAATGCATACAAAAGGCATTTGAGTATGCATGCAACGAAGCTAGGAATAAAACTTCAGATGAACATAAAAAAAATTATATTGATGAACTTGATACAAGTAAAATTAAAAGTATTGATGGCTATAAAGATTTAGTCAAAAACTTTGCTCGCACGATGTCCCATCATACAAATATATTTAAATCTAGGTCATCTAATAGTTTAACAAATGCTTATCAAGCATCAGTGCCTTATATAGAGTTTATTAGGGAAGCTTTAGATATTTATTCAGATGAGTGGCTAAATGTTTTAACTAGTGACTGTTATGGTGATGGAGACAATGAGCATACGTATAGCGATTTTGTAGAAGGGAAGGATAATTTTGAGATTTTTAAAAATTTACTTAAAGAAGAAAAGCCTAATTCAGAGAAATTAAACCAAACAGAAATTCAACACCCTTTTTACAATGCTTATGATAAAAATAATATGACTGTTAATAATACTTATAATTAACACTTTTAAATAGATATGTGTTTTCAAGTACTTCTACGCTAACAAATAACCAATTAGACAAATATACTCAATCTATTCTTAAAATTAATGGGTATATTTAGTTTATGGATAGTAATTATCAGTTCAATGAAATTAAGTTAACAAAAGAATGGCTTGAATATTTAATTAGATTTTATAGTCAAGTTATAAAGTAAAAGGAAAATTTATTATGTATAGTGATGATGAGACTGATTACTGTACTTTACATCTAAGAAATGTACTAGATGAAAGTTCTTCTAGTGTGGATTCAAATAATCTATTTGATATAAAACCTGATCTAGAAGCTTTAGAACTAAAAGTGAATAAGTGGTTGAATAATAAATTAATATCAGATACAAGTGGTAACAAGCTTTTAAGCGCCCTAAAAAATAATAAAATATTAGATAATCAGAAAGAGATATTAATTGATAAGATAAATAGAATTGCTTCAAATTGCTCCTCAAAAGAACTAGATGAAGTTAATGAACACTTGCTTCAATATGATTTATCAGATAAAAATATCGATGAATTTTTGACAATTGTAGAAAAAATTGCCAAAAGTTATTTCCATGTTGTTCCACATCCTTTTTCTACTGAAGGTAGGAGTAATCCAAAAAATGAAAACAAAAACGCTCAAGATATATAAAATACTAAGTTAGCATATTACACAACAACTAGTAGAGGTAGCGCTTTTTTTCGCCCCTGAAAACGGTTTTGGTGTTTCTTTTGATTTTATATTAGATTGATGTTCTTTGCTTATTTCAATGGATTTTTGAATGGTATTGCCAACAAACGTGTGGCAACTATATTCTGGGTATGTCTCACCATAAAATCTTTCAGTCATTGCAGATTGATCAATTATCTCATAAGTTAACTCTGGAAAGGCGATGACTTTATATTTTGAATCATTAACTTCATGTTTATATTTATTTAAATAATGTTTATTAAAAAAATCATTATTAAATGAATTTTTACGTAATATGAAGTCCTGTGTACCAAATCTAATATTATCAAACTCATCTTTGTGAGATGCGGTATCAATGATTGTCATACTTTGTGGTGTTTTATGGACACGTGGCCAGAATAAACCTTCATAAACGCTATGAAAGCCTTCTTTGTTTGGAACAAAAATTTGTTCATGAACATCTAAAGGTTTCTGTGTATCTGAATGCGTAATTAAAATAGGATAACCATTTTCAATTGCAGTGATTAATTCTTCATTTTTAGTAATTTCATAACCCATAGCCTTAATCCTTTAAGTTTTATAATAATCGAATTTAATTCTATCACGATCATGAAATGGTTGCTGTTAAGAATAATTACAAATAAAACTAAAATAATTAAATATAAAACAATTAAATAACAAAAATTACTAAATGTTGTATTGCAGTTCAGGTTAAAAATATAACTAGTTTGAGTTAGCTATCCAATGCCAATGCAATTTTAGCTGAACGACTCCCTGGGTGTTGTTCGGCATAGGTTGCAAAAATAAAACTGGCATTGTTTTGAGTACTTGTTTTACTAAATAGTTTAGAGCTTTCATAAGCGTATTGGTGAATTTCTCTAAACAAATTATTATTATTTTTACTAATACTATCACTTGAGTCTTTATATTTATTTAATAATGTTAATGCTTTGGCAGCTCGGCTTGTTGGATGATCAATGATATGTTGGTTAATAGCAGCAATAGAACTAGTACTGGTAATATTTTGTTTTTTAAATATTGTGGTTGTTCCATCATAAAGTGCACTATAGATTTTAAAGAAATTATCTCGATTAGATTCATTAACATAATTGTTGCTATAAGCATGATCAATGACATGTTTTACAAAAGTATGACAGTTATATTCAGGATAACCTTTACCATTAAACTGCTCAGCAGTTGCTGCATTATCAATCATTTCTGCTGTTAATTCTGGGTAGGCAATAACTTTATATTTATCATCTTCGGCTTGATGGCAATATTTATCCTGATAATATTGCTTATAAAGATCTGCGCGTACATGTTGCTTTCTTAGTATAAAATCCCTTTTCCCATACGTCATATCATCATATTCATCTTTATGCTCTGCAGTATCAATGACCGTCATTCCATTGACTATGCCAAATTCAGCTGCCCAAAATAAACCTTCATAAACAATACCACAACCATCATTGCCTACTTTTGGTACATAAAGTTGGCCGTGAACATTTAATGGGTCTTGAGTATCTGAATGTGTAATAACAAGTGGAATACCTTTATTGATTGCATCAATTATATCTGCTTGAGAATTAATTTGATAGCCCATTCACAACCTCCCAAAATTAATCATTAAATAATCAAACTTTATGTTATCATTAATTTTGGTTGTGTTGAAATTGAGAGTTATTGCAAAACTAAATCATATATATAATTATAAAACAATAATTTAAAAATTAAATAATCAAACTTATGTTACAATTTTACAAGAGGATGGCAGTTTAAATATCAAGATTAAATAGTTGATACATTAAAAATAGAGTTCTGATTCTGTTGTTTGTTTGGGAGGTTCATAAGATTGAAAAATTGGCTCTGGATTGCGGTATAAACTTGCTGCCCAGTTAGATTCTAGGTGTGTATTATAAAAACTTTCATTACCTTCAAAACAAGATAAACGGTCGCTTAATATAACTCGAAAGTCATGATAGCTTAAAGACTGCCTTAATGGATCATTTTGGTAACGTTCATCTATATCTATAGATGCTTCTATTGCATCAACAATTGGTCCCGGGATATTTTTAAATAACATGCCTTCATGTTCAATATCTTTTCTGTTGTGCGCAAAAAAACAATCAGTCTTAAATTGAGCGTCAATTAAGATTTGCATTACCAGTACTGATTTTTTATGTTCATCATTAAGGTTAGGAAAACAATTTCTTAATTGTGATTGCAAGTTTTCTGCACCAGATTGTATGATGTCTTGAATTGGAGAGGATGAATTATCTAATAAGCAGGTTGAAATTGAGCCTGATAAAGTAGTTTCATATTCATATTGAGCTTTTGCTATATTATTTAATAAATATTGACGAAATGAATCATATGCAGCGTATTCTTGGTTTTGTTTAAAATATTGTTTATCTTCTCTTATTGCAAGTTCAACGTGTTCGATTACGTAGTTAGGAACATTTGTATAAGATTTACCATCGAAACGTGTGTTTTTTTGATTTAAATAAAATAAATTTTCACCTTTATTTTGATATTTATCTAATATTTTATGAACTAGTGCTTGTTTTAATTGTTGGGTTCGATTAGGCATGAAAGTATTTCCTATGATTAAATTAAGCACTATTGTAATAAAATTACAGCTAAAAAATAATAAAAGTAATATTTCATAAAAAATCAGACATATTTCGTGTTGATAATTTTTGTGAAATTATTTACAACACCCCGCCTGCTTCGCAGTCACTTCTTTAAAATTAGAGGGGAATTAATATAACTAAAACGGTGTAAATATACCTAAGAGATTAAAAATTTGTGCAATGATTACAAGTAAGCCTAAAGCAAGTGGATAGAGATTTTTTATATTGAGTCGATTGACAGATTTATCTAAATAAATTGGTGTAAATACAAGGGCAATAACTGCAAAAATCGCTGCATATTGTAATGCTAAAATAAAGCCTTTTGGATAGAAAACAGTAAAAATAAAGGGTGGTAAGAAACTAAAAATAAAGCCAAATACTTTCCATAGGTTAATATTTAATTGTTTAAAAATATCACGAATATAATGATATAACGATAAACCAACACAGATAAATGAAGTAATAATTGAGATATTAATAAAGATAGTTAAAAACGTATTAACCCAGTGACTGTGAGTGCCTTCTTTGATAATAGCAATGAAATTATCTAGGGTATTACCATCAGCATAAATCGTCTTATAGCTGATTGAGCCTAATTGTGGAATAAGCCCAAGACAAATCACAATCCAGATAATATAAATCCCAAGTACTGATAAACTGCCAATAAGAATACTGCGTTTAATGGCTTTGAGATTGCCTTGTTGATATTCATATAAAACAGGTACCATATTTTGAAAACCAAAAGAAGGTAGTAGGGTAGGCCAGGCATAGAGTAGTGCAAATATGGATAATGGCATAGATAGGGTATAGCTTAAATTAAAATAAGCAATCATCAAAATTATACATAATGTGAAGAAAATTAACTTTAATGAAACAAATGAACGGTTAAGATAGTCACTTAATCTGGTGTTTAAAATAATAACGCCAAAAATTAAAATATAGACTAAGGTATCAACAGCTGTATTTGAAACTGCATTTTGAGAGACTGTTTTAATCAGTGATGCGCCTTGTGTAGTATAAGCAGACATCAATGAATATAATAAAAGTAAATACATTAGTATAAATAAAGGCTGTAGTATTTTTGGCATACGCTTGGCATTTAGCGTCGTAAAATTAACCCCCAAGGGGTATTCTGAGCAAAGTTTTAATAATTTAAATGATGTCACATACATCACAGACCAGGAAAGTACCATTAGTATAATTGCTGTAATTGTACCAGTCGCTGCTGTAATTAAAGGTAGTGATAACATGCCAGCACCAATGGTATTACCAATTACAAGAAATGCGCCGCCAATTGTTCGTCTTGTCGTAATATTCATAACATCTATGTTTTGTCTGATTTATTGATTAAATGCTTATTGTACGAGAAATCATAAAGAAATAAAGTAAAAACCGTATTGTTGTAACGATGCATTGTTATTTTTTTTATAAAGCTTGCATTATACCTAATAGGGGTATATAGTATATTTTGTGGTTTAAAGATTTTTAGGAGTAAAATAATGAAAATAAAACGAACAAGCCTTATTTTTTTATTAAGTGCATTATCTTCTTTGGTTTATGCAAGCCCAACTATTTTAGAGGTTAAATACAAACCAATTGTAGTTGATGGCCATACAGTTAACTATGCAACGATTGAGCAACCAAATGGTACATGGGGATATATTGGCAAAGAGGGTCAAGCGTATAATGTTATTGTGAAAAATGAGTTAAATGTACCAACGGTAATTCATTGGCATGGTTTAATATTACCAAATAAAGAAGATGGCGTATTATTAACACAGAATAATAAGCCAATTGAGCCGGGCCAATCAATGCATTATCAATTCAAGTTAAAACAAAGTGGCACTTATTGGATGCATTCACATTATAAACTGCAAGAGCAAATCGGTGTTGAAGCACCATTAATTATAGAGAATGCTAAAGATAGTAGTAAAGATCAACAAATTATAGTTATGTTTCAAGATTTTTCATTTACAAAACCAGAAAAAATATTAGCTAATTTAAAGAAAGAGTCAAGCCAAGATAAACCAATGAAAATGGATATGGCCATGAAACCTGATTTAAATGATGTGAAATATGATGCTTATTTAACGAACTATCATCAGGATAGTCAGCCTGAAATTCGTTATGTTAAAAAAGACAGTGATGTTCGTTTACGGTTTATTAATGGTGCTGCAGCAAGTAACTTCTGGATTAATTTAGGTAAATTAAAAGGAAAATTAATTGCAGTTGATGGTCATGATATAAAGCCAATTGAAGGCAGTTTATTTCAACTTGGAATTTCACAACGGGCTGATGTTATCATTCATATTCCAAAAACAGGTGGTAGTTTTCCAATTTTAGGTCAGGTTGAAGGGCTAAAAAATCAAACAGGATTAATTTTAACGACTAACCCATTATTAATGTCAGCAACTATTCCAGTAAAAGCTAAAAAAGTTTCACCGGCGTTAAACTATGATCAGTCTTATCGATTGCATAGTTTAACAAAGCCACAAACAGCAAAAGAGAAAGTACATTTTAAAGTTGTATTAACAGGCGATATGCAAAATTATCAATGGAAGCTAAATGGTAAAAGTTGGCCTAATACAACACCACTTACAGTTAAAGAAGGTAGGCAAGTTGATATTCAGTTTGTTAATAATTCAAATATGTCACATCCAATGCATCTACATGGCTATGCATTTAATATTGTTAAAATTAATGGAAAACCTATTGATGGGGCAACTCGAGATGTTGTGTTAGTTCAACCACACTCAACTGTAACTATTCAGTTTGTTGCTAATCATCCAGGTAAATGGTTATTACATTGCCATATGCTATATCATCTAGCTGCTGGTATGGAGACTTATTTAAATGTTGTTCCAAATTAATGTAATAAGACTTATTAAAAGAAGAAATATGATAAGCTTCAATCAAATTCTTAAATAATGAGGTATAACCAGATGAATGCTAAAACAAATGATCATCCTTGTCATAGTAGTGAAATTGTAAAATTAAATCGAGCCATTGGTCAGCTAGAAGGAATTAAGCGTATGATTGATGATAATCGATATTGTGTTGATTTATTAACGCAACTAAAAGCTGCGCGATCTGCCATACGACGTATTGAATTAAATGTTTTACAAACGCATATGAAAAATTGTTTAACCGAAGCCTGTGACAGTGGCAATACAAATAAGGTAAATAAAAAGGTTGATGAGTTAATTAAACTTTTAGGGACATACGTTGCTTAAAATGCAGAAACGCGATTTATTGCGCTTTATAGTTTAGTCATAACTATTTATTGATCAAAAACATATTTAAATTGAAATATTCAACTAAAGATTATTGTTTCATAAATTTATTGTTCTATATTTAAAGTCATTGTATTCAAAATACTTATCTTATATTTGAATTATGATAATTCTGAAATATAAAAAGCTTTGCTTCATAAGTTTGTGCCTGTTAATATTTAAGTGGTTTTAAATTAATCAATAAAATTAGGGGTAAAATTATGACGATTCGAGTAGTTTCATTAGACTTTGATGGTTGTATGTTCAATCAAGCATATCATAAAATTCTTCAGGATAATGATTATCTATATAATAATGAAAAAGTACAGCAAGCTGTAATTTCAGCAAATCAAAAATTACTTGATCAAATTATTTTACAAGCAGAAGGAAATAATGAACAAATTATTTTAACGGTTGGTTCTAATCGGCAAAATCCATTTAATGATAAAAGGAACAGTCATAAATTTAGATCTAAAGAATATACGCATTCTTGTTATATATCTTTAAGTAAAATACATGATTATATTTCTAGTCGTGGAGCTAAAGTATTTATTGATAAAATATTGTTGGTTGATATAGAAAAAAACTTAGAGCCAGGCACAGGCTTTGATTATGTTTCTAATCGTTTTAAAAATATTTCTGATAATAATCAGGATATGAGTAGTGATGTATATTGTAATATATGGTCAGATGGTAAAACATGTGATTTTTTTAAATGTACCGTTGATGAATCTAAGTTAGCTATTTTATATGCTCAGATGCACAAAATTGCTTCTGAAAATCTTGATGAAACAATAAATTTTGATTTTTATGATGATAAGAATGATATATTAGAAGAGCTAAAGAGTTATTTTATCAATAATCCTGAGATGATACCAAGCAATGTTCATTTAAATTTATATGCTTATGGTGTGGATTGGACTAAAAGTAATCAACCTGACCGTGATTCCAAACTATCAATAGGAAGTATTCAAGGAACTGGGGAAGTAGACTGTCATTATTATCAAACGGTTAAAGATATGTATGCAATTACTGAAAATGAACTTCGTAATGTATATGACCCCGATAAAATGATGTCAGAGCCAAAACCAGGAGATAGCAATTATGGCTATGTAAAATATGTTACACCAAAAGCTTTAAAAGAAATTAATAATGCTAGAATTATTGAAGAAGCAAAACAACTTTTAACTCCTTTTAATCATGTTGATTATAAGAATAAGGTCATAGTAGGTGAATCTGAGTTTCATTTTTCAGATGAATTGTATAAAAAAATAAAAATGTACTTAAGTAATGATGAGTTATATCCAAATAGATTAGATGAATTAGATTTCAAACACTTTAAAAAAGACATTGAAAGTTTTACATTTACAGTACGTGACTTTTTAAAAGAACATAATCACCCATATACTCAACTAATGAGAAAGCAGGTTTCATTTGAAGGTGAAACCTATCATATTTCAGATAAACATTATTCAGTAATGAAAAATTATTTAGATGAAAATAATAATATTACAGGTGATTTAAGTACTCTTGCTAATGAATTGTCAACTATACAAAGTAGTAAAAAGTCATTTTTTCCATTTTTAAAAACAACCTCTACTTCCACAACAACTTCGCTGTTAAATACACCTACATCGTAGTTAAAAGTAATAGATACGGATTTAACTAATCTAAATATTTAAAACTTAAAAGGATAGTTTAATGAAAGATTTTGATAAACCTATGGAATTTGGTGAAGTCTTAACTTCAGTAGAGCACGGAAATATTAATAGTTTAACCTATCCTGCATATTATAATATGTTTTTAGAAATGCAGAACTTATCAGGAAAATTAATTGGCTTTCAAACAATGAGAGCAACGCCAATTAGTTTATTACATAGTTTAAATCGTCAATTGTTTAATTGTACTGATGATATAGCTATAAAAAATGCAAAACAATTATTTGCCAAAATATTAGATGACAAGTCTTTGCTTGATTCTAAAGATAAAAATACATTATATAATATAATTAATGATAAATTATTATTTAAAGATAAAAATACTGAAATACAAAATAAAACTAACTTTGATAATTTAGAAAGCGAAAGTTTGTTAGGAAATCAATCAAATATAGCAGAAAAAACAAATAGTAATAGGAAACAAAAACAGTCACCTAAATTTATATTTTCTAAGTTTAAGCCATTATCTAGAAGCAATAAGTCATCCTATAATGAATTATAAAATCTTTCTTGAAATATAATAAAATCATGTAGAAACGCGATTTATCGCGTTTAAATGTTTTGTTGTAATTTTCTATACGTATTTGAAATACATCGAATATCGATATATAATAATATATAGCGGTATTAAATTAGTAGAAGTACTATTGTGATTACAAGTTTTCGTAGTAAAGAAGCTGAAGATATATTTGATGGTAATATTACTAAGCAAGTATTAAAACAACTTCCAAGGTATTTACATAAGAAAGCTCAAGAGAAACTGGATCAAATAAATGCAACTACTAAGTTAGAAACTTTAAATGTACCACCTAGTAATCATTTAGAAAAACTAAAAGGTAATTTAATTGGGTTTTATTCAATAAAAATTAATGATCAATATCGAGTAATTTTTCGTTGGAAGGACTGTAATGCTTATGATGTTGATATAGTTGATTATCATTGAGATTTATATATGGATGGAGAGAGATTATGAAATTACCAAAAAATAGACCACCAACACACCCAGGTGAAATGTTATTAAAAGAGTTCTTAGAACCAATGGGTATTACTCAAACTGATTTTGCAAAACATTTGGGTTGGACGTATGCGAGAGTTAATGAAATAGTGAATGGTAAGCGTGGTATAACCCCTGATACCGCTTTAGCATTTGCTGAAGCTTTTGAAATGGAGGTTGAGTTTTGGGTAAATTTACAAAGTGCTTATGATCTTTGGCATGCCAAACAAAAGCACAAAAAAGCTAAACCACTAAAAGTATTATCTGAAATATAATAAAATCATGTAGAAACGCGATTTATCGCGTTTTGTTGTAAGTTATAAGTTGAGTAGCATAATTATAAATGGATAAAGATAGTATTGAAATATATAGCGAATAAATTATTGCTTTATATGCTGAAGATTTGTGTTTAAAATCATAAATTTTAAATAGTTAGTTATCATTTAGTTTAGGAAAATCATTGAAATATATGAATCATTGCTTCATTTATTTGTGTTTGTTATCATTACCTCTGTACTCAATTTAATAATTAACATTAAGGGGACTGCAATGAAAAGTTCATTAGAAAAAAATAATGCTAGTGTAAAAACTATAAACGAATTGTTAAATAGAATGAACAAATTAACAACAATTTCACAAGTTACTCATGTAAATGTTTATAATGTATTGTCTGATATGATTTATTATCCCATTTTTGAAGCCGAAATTGAGAATAAAGGTGTTAAGGAGAAGCGACAAGAATTTGCTATAATATTTGATGATGAAAGTTTTAATGAAATTGAAAACAAGTTTGATCTAAAAAAGCAATGTGAAGCTAAAATATATGAGATATCTATATCTTTAAAAGTCTATAAAATACTTGAAAACTTAAGAGATGGCGATTCAATTAATTCCAATACTATCCGCTCGATAGGACTCAGTTATAGGAAACTACTACTTCATGAGGGAGACCTCCATCGTTATGAAAAAAGGTTCACAGTCGATAATGACAAATTAACCATTGCAGCTAATTTAGCTCAATATGACATCAAAGATACTAAAACATCAAATGAGTGTGTTAATTATCTAATTAAACAGTTGGCTAAGATAAAGAATCATGACTTTTTTAGTATAGTATCAACTGATATATTAAATGAAGTATTAGGGTGTAATGTTAAAAATACTAATGAAGAAGGAGAGCAAATTGATCCTAAATTATTAGCTTGTGAATTTAAACATGAGTTGGATAAACAAAAGAATGGTAATAAAGTTAAAAGTAAGAGTAGTTACTTATTTTGGAATAGAAATAATCCACCTGAAGCTGTTGAATATAGCTTGCATAAAGAACTATAAAAATATTAATTATGATTATAGTCAATAGTATTTACATTTTTTAATGAATAAATAATAAAAGGGGACTGCAATGAAAAATTTACAAGATGAAATGGAATATAATAAGCTTCTGATGCCTATAACTAGCGGTGATATTTATAGTTTCACATACACTATTTATACACAGTTATTTATAAATTTACTAGATCTTGCTAATTCAGAGAAAGAGCAACTACTGGGTCATCATCAGCCAAAATCCGAGTTATTAAAACATTTAAATAAGCTGCTTTTGAATTCTAACGATGAAGAAGCTAGAGATTTAACTACGCTTTTTTTTGTAAAGCTATTAGATGATAAAAAGTTAATTTCTATTGTTGATAAAAATGAGCTACATAAAAGAATTAATACTTCAATCAATGAAAAAGAAAATAAAGAAAATAAGGCTATTTTGGCGAAATATGTTGAAACTTATCTGGCTTTATAAGAATTTCCAGCCATTGTACTGATTTATCAGACAATAAGTGAGTTCGCTCAATAATTCTTTGCCAATTAACATAATGGCTAAGGTA
>JAKJJQ010000043.1:0-27099 GCA_021713415.1 Thiotrichales bacterium 19X7-9 | reverse complement strand
TGGGACAGTTGGTGAAGGAGGTAACTGGAAAGTGGTGGAGCGGTATGTTAAGAATCAAGGGTTAAAACTGGATGAAGCGCAATTGCGACTCTTTTAATACCCCGCTGCTTGCCGCGGGGATATTTATTTTTATCATATACTAGAAATGTAATTTATTGAACAAAAAACAATCAATTTAAAGGTTGTTTTTTACCCTTTGCTTCTGATATAATATACGCAATCATTATATCGGGGAGATTTAAATGAGCAAATCGCTTGTAGTAAGACAAAATACATTGCCGGTACCGGCACTTACCGACACAGGCGGCTTGGATCGTTATATTCAGTATGTAAATAATATCCCAATGCTGTCTGAAAAAGAAGAAAAAGAATTAGCACAGCGCCTAAGATCACAAAACGACTTAGCTGCTGCACAGCGCTTAATTATGTCACATTTACGCTTTGTTGTACGTATTGCACGTGGTTTTTCAGGTTATGGTTTACCACTAACTGATTTAATTCAGGAAGGTAATATTGGTTTGATGAAGGCGGTACGACGCTTTGACCCTACTGTTGGTGTGCGCTTAGTATCATTTGCCGTACACTGGGTAAAAGCAGAAATGCATGAATATATCCTTAAAAACTGGCGTATTGTTAAAATTGCCACAACCAAAGCGCAAAGAAAATTATTTTTTAATTTAAGAAGTAATAAAGAGCGTTTAGGCTGGTTTACCCAAGAAGAAATTGAAGCAGTTGCTAAAGATTTAAACGTTGATAAAGCAACAGTCATTGAAATGGAAAAACGCATGAATGCTTATGATATGGCATTTGACTTATCCAATGATGATGAAGAAGGACCACAATTATCACCTTCGATGTATTTGGAAGATCCAAATAGTGAACTTGAATCTATCGTTGAAAAAGAAGATACTGCGATTCAACTACATCATAGTTTATTTGCAGCTGTTGACCAGCTGGATGAGCGTAGCCGTGATATCATTACACAGCGTTGGTTGGTTGATGATAAGGCCACATTACATGACTTGGCGGATAAATATAATGTTTCAGCAGAGCGTATTAGGCAGCTAGAAGCAAATGCATTAGCTAAATTAAAGTCATTTATGGCTGAGGCTGCTTAAAAGTCCTTTTCATTTTCTAAAATGCTCGTTAAGATAGCCTAATGATCATAAGCTATTTATCAAATTAAAGAATTCATATGTTAGAGATTATTCGTCTTTATCTTAATAATCCGCTTGAAAATTATAATTATATTATCGTTGATCGTAAGCTTAACTTAGCTGTTGCAATTGACCCTTTAGATGTTAAAAAAGTATATTCTATTATTCAAGAACAAGGTTTAAATTTAGCTGCTATTTTTATCACCCATGAGCATGCAGATCATTATCAAGGTGCAAAGCCACTGGCAGATTTAACCAGCACACCAATATACACTCATCATTCGAATGTGGGTTATTTGCCACAGGTTGATATTGCCTTAAAAGAAGGGGATCAAGTCAATTTAAGTGAGATTTTAACGTTTGATGTATTAGAGACACCAGGGCATATTAAAGGTCATATTTCATTTTTTATGCCAAAAACACCTGATGATATACCACGAATAGTCTGTGGTGATACCTTATTTAATGCAGGCGTTGGAAATTGTCGTCATCATTCAGCTAGCGTAGAGACATTATTTAAATCAATTGATAAAATTAAACAATTGCCTCAAGCCACCCTTATCTATCCAGGCCATGATTATATTTTGAAAAATTTAGCTTTTGCTAAAACAGTCGATTCAAATAATCAAAAGGTAAGTGAATTAATGGAAATAGTTCAAAAACAAACGCCAGAGACACGCCAAATAACTGATTTAGCACTAGAGGCTAAAGTTAATCCTTTTTTACGTTTAAATGCTATTGAGCAATTTAGTCATCAATCACCTATAGAGGTGTTTAGACATCTGCGTCAATTAAGAGATAAATATTAAGTAAATATAAAGATGAATAAAATAAATAGTGCGAATGATCCAGTCGCTAATTTATTAGAAGTAATGGATATTATGAGAAATTCTAAACGCCCTTGCCAATGGACAAAATCACAGAGCTGGCAATCATTGGTTCGTCATACCATTGAAGAAGCTTATGAGGTTGCTGATGCAGTTGAAAGGGGAGATGCAAATGATTTAAAGACAGAATTAGCAGATTTATTAAATCAGGTAATTTTCTATGCACAGATAGCAAAGGAACAAGGTGAGTTTGATTTCTATGATGTTGTTAGTTATTTGACTGACAAATTAATTCGAAGGCATCCAAATGTATTTGCTGATGAGCTAGAAGACGATGTAATTCAGTTAGAACGTAAATGGGAAGAGATAAAAAAACAAGAACGAAAACTAAAATTACAAGAAAAACATAGTATTTTAGATGAGATTACTCAATCAATGCCTGCATTATCTGTAGCAAATAAATTGCAAACACGTGCATCACAGGTAGGATTTGATTGGCGCTCAAGAAAAGAAGTGTTTAAGCAATTACATTCTGAAGTAGATGAATTAAATTTTGCATTAGATAATGAAAATGATGATGAAATTTTAGCTGAAATTGGTGATATCATGTTCGCTTGTGTTAACTTAATTCGTCATTTAAGAGCTGATCCAGAGCAAATAATGCGTAAAGCAAATCATAAGTTTGAAAGAAGGTTTCGTTATATTGAAGAGACACTGCATAAAAGTGGGCAATCTTTAGAAGATGCTTCGATTGATGAAATGGATAAATTATGGCATAAGGCAAAAGAGTTTGAGTAAAAAATTATTAAAATCGACATTTGTAATTAGTTTTTTTACCCTTCTATCGCGGATTATGGGGTTTATTCGAGATATTGTTTGGGCACGTTTTTTTGGTGCTACAGGCGGTATGGAAGCTTTTTTAGTTGCATTTAAAATTCCAAATTTTATGCGTCGATTGTTTGCAGAAGGTTCATTTACCCAAGCATTTGTGCCTGTATTATCAGAATATCGCTCTCAAAATACACAGGATGAACTGGTTGATTTTATTCGTCACGTAGTTGGCACACTTGGTGCAATATTATTAGTTTTATCTGCATTTGGTATGCTATTTTCCAGTCTTTGGGTGTGGGTTTTTGCGCCTGGATTTGGTAATGATCCTGCAAAATTTCAAATGGCAGAGCATATGCTGTCGATTACTTTTCCTTACATATTATTGGTATCATTGACTGCTCTAGCTGGTAGTATTATGAATTGCTTTGAGCGTTTTGCAATTCCTGCTATTGCTCCGGTATTTTTAAATATTTCTTTAATTAGCTTTTCTTGGGCTGCACCGCATTATTTTCAGCCACCAGTATATGCGCTAGCTTGGGGGGTTTTTGTAGCAGGTATTATTCAGCTACTTTTTATGCTGCCTTTTTTAAAACAGCTAGGTGTATTAGCAATGCCAGCCTGGGGATGGTCTCATAAGGGCGTAAAAAAAATCATTAAATTAATGGTTCCAGCGCTCTTTGGTGCATCTGTTGCACAGATTAGTTTATTATTAGATACCGTATTTGCTTCATTTTTACCCAGTGGCAGTATTTCATGGCTTTATTACTCAGATCGCCTAAATCAATTTCCTTTGGGCGTTTTTGGAGTAGCCTTATCAACGGTTGTATTACCGCATTTATCCCGTTCTTATGCTTCAAAGGATGAAGTTGCTTATCAGCGCTCTGTCAGGTGGTCTTTTCGAATTGTGTTATTATTAGCTTTACCTGCAGCATTAGGTTTGATTTGTTTATCAGGGCCATTATTAGTGACTTTATTTCATTATGGTAAATTTAACGTTATTGATGTTTATGAGTCGCAAAAAAGTTTAATTGCATTTGCATTTGGCTTATTTTCTTTTATTTTAGTCAAAGTATTGGTCTCAGCATTTTATTCGCGTCAAAATATGAAAACACCGGTGAAAATTGCTATTTTTGCCTTATTTTGTAATATGATTTTAAATGTGATTTTAGTTTTATGGTTAATGCGTTATGGTTTAGGCCATGTTGGATTAGCCTTATCAACAAGTCTTGCTTCATTTATTAACGCGGCTTTACTATACCTATATTTAAAAAAACATGGCTATTATCAACCTGTTGGCTTTAGTCGTTGGCTATTTTTATTGCGTGTATTAGGTAGTGTATTAATGATGGTTATAGCAATTATGTCATTAAAAGGCAATTTAACACATTGGATTGAATGGAATGTTTATCAACGTGTTTACCATTTGTTATTTTATATGCTAATTGCTATGGTTGTTTATTTTTTAGCATTATGGCTTTCAGGCATTAAAAGATCAGACTGGTATGAATGACGTTTGCGTTGGCGATTAAAGTAATAAATGCCAGCAATAGCAGGAAGTGTGAAGATAAATAATCCGAAGAATAAATAATAACTACCCGTGCTAATTGAAACTGATGTTGGAAAATCAAAACTAACGATAATTGTAATTGTCGAGCTTATAATACCTAAACCGGCAACAAGTATGATGCCGAAAATACCGCCAGGCACTCTAAAAGGGCGGTGAAGGTGGCGATGGCGAACTCTTGATGCAATAAATGAGATAAATACACAAATATACATAATCATATAAAGCTGGGTCATTAGTATATTAAGCACCCACATACCAGCATTTACATTTGGTACAAATATAAAGATCAATGATAATAAAGAAGTAATAATACCTTGTGTGATTAATAAAACAGTTGGTGCTTTTTTCTTATTTTCATAAGTAAATACTTTAGGTAGGAAGCCATCTTTTGCAGCGGCATGTAAGCCTTTAGTCGGTGCAATTATCCAGTTATTTAAACCAGCTAAGCCGCCTAATACAATACCAATAGCAATTAATGGAATAACCCAATTTAGGTGTAGTTGGTTAAAAAATGCGCTAAAAGCTACCATAATACCACTAGATAGGGTTGAATCTGTTGGCGCAATAATCGTTGCAATAGATAATGAGCCAATCGTTAATGTTAAAAGAATAAAGAAAGTCGCAATTAAAAGTGCGCGAGGGTAATTTTTTTGCGGGTTTTTGACTTCATTTGCATAAGCTGTTGTAATCTCCATACCGGTTAATGATAAAACAACGGCCGTAAATGCAGCGCCTAAGTGTAAATTAGAAAAATCAGGTATCCAGTCACTTAGTTGATTAAACTGAATTTGAGAAGTTAAATTTGGATTACTAAACCAGTAAATACCGGCACTACAAATTAAAAGCATCGGAATTACAAGACCTAAGATACCACAAATATTAGTAAAAATAGCAGAGACTTGAAGTCCTCGAATATTTATTAATGTAATACTCCAAAATACAATATTAATTGCAAAGAAGATAAATAAATTGCTATTGGTTAGGTGGCTAGCAAATGGATAAACAGCTGTGGCAATAATAAAGCTAAGTAGTGGTGGATAAAAGACTAAATTTTCAGCATATTGATACCATAAAGTAACGAATCCAAAGGGCTTTCCAAGCGTTTTCTTACCCCAAAGGTAGACACCACCTTGTTCTGGATAAGTTGTACTTAGTTCAGCACAAACTAAAGCTGTTGGTATAAAATAACAGATACCTGCTAATAGAAAGAAAAAGACAGTATGGCTACCAAATAAAGCACTTCCAGGTAAGTTTCTAATACTGTCAACCGATGTAATTGTAATCATTGCAACAGAAAATACACTAAGTTTTGCAATGGCATTTCTTGTACTTGGGTTCATTGATAAAGCTCCTAACTTATGTTTTAAGTAAATAGTCTATATAAGGATTTAGCAACTGATATGCTTAAAAAACATACCAATAAATTTAAGGTGTAAACTTTAGTTGTTATTGAACAAAAAATTTACACCCTGCGTTTGGTTGCTTTATCAATAAGAAGAGTAATGGGAAGTTTAGATAAAAAGGGAATTATGGAAAAAATTTGATTTAAGTTTAGCATGATTTATTCTCTCTATTTTGCTTTATTAATTTATATTAATCATTCCAAATTTGCGACATAAATGCGCTTTTATAATATTGTTTGTACATAATTAAGCCTCTTTCGTTATTTAAGGTCGTACGATTACTACCATAACTTAAAACTTAATTGATGAAAAGGAAAAAGTTATATAATAGCTTTAAGCAAATTTAGATATTACTTATAATTAACTAAATATAACGGTATTGGTTTATAGCAAAGGTTAGTGCTAGTATTAACAAAAATTAAAATCTAGTGGAAGTTAGTAATGAAAAAGATACTTTTTTTAATGATGATTTCATTAACGTTATCGGCATGTTCAGTCTATAATGCTGTTGATGTCAATTCAAAACTTGGTTTAGATACTGATCAGAGTATCTCTAATATTCAAACGATGTCTTCTCAGCAATTATTAGGTGTTAGCAATAATAATTTATGTGTTGCTTATTATCAGAATAAGCCACCACAAGTTAAAAAAGAAATTGAGCGTAGAGGCCTTATCTCAGAAGATTCAGCTAGTACTGTATGGACATGGGATGATATTAATTCACGCGAAGTGAAAAAAGGCATGAGCTTATGTTCAGTATTGGCAGCTTTAGGTAAGCCAAATAGTATGACAGCAGGTAATCAATTGCTGGAATTAGACTATCCTGGTCAAGTCATCGTCATGATGAAAGATCAAAAAACTAATACGTACCGAGTTACGGTTGTTAATTAACTGCTTGTAAACTTAGGTATTCTGGCAGTAATATTGGAATATGATAATTGAGAATCTCAGTATCTATTAACTGTACCAAGGCTTTTTGAACAGCAATAATTTTAAAAATATTTTCTAATTGTTCATTATCATGACAGTACCAGTTGTTGATTAACTTTCTTAAGTCATTAAATTGCATGTAATATTGAGCTAAGTTAATTTCTTTTTGTAATTGTTGATATAACTGATGCTTAATAATTTCTATATTTGCTTTTTCATCATCAGGCAGTGTATTAATAACATGGTCATAAAAGCCTGTGGCAAATTGTTTAAATTCATGATTTTTTAAGGTTAAATTGGCTAAATTTTCTTTTAGCAGTGTAATTGAACTATTTAATGTATTTTGCATTTTGCATTCCCCCCGTCAATTATAAAATAGTCTTGTCTTTCTATAATAAAACATTATTTCATTGAGATTGCTATAAATCAAGACCTAATATTAAGATTATTTTAAATAAGTTGTTTGCGATAAAGTTACAATCAACATAATGATTGCTTGATGTTTGACAATGATACTGGCATATTATCAGGCATTATATCTAAATTCCTTGTTTTGATAATTAATACTAAAAGGAGTAGGCCAAATGTCTGATCAACGCTTAAGTGTGCTTCGTGAAAAGATGCAAGAAAACCAATTAGATTATTATTTAGTGCCCTCTAGTGATGAGCATAATAGTGAGTATGTGCCAGATTGTTGGCAAAGGCGTAGCTGGATTAGTCATTTTACAGGAAGTGCAGGTGATGCATTAATTGGTAATCATAAAGCTTATTTATGGACTGATGGCCGATATTTTTTACAAGCAGAAAATGAGTTAGATGCACAAGAATTTGAACTGATGAGGCAATCTGGTTTTAGCCCTGAAATTGAAAGTTGGGTAGTTAGTCAACCTAAAGGTATTCGTTTAGGTGTTGACCCTAAAGTAATTAATGTTAAACGAGCACATCAATTACGCTGTGCGCTAAATGCACATGAAGGTGAACTTGTTTTTGTAGAAGAAAATCTAGTTGATCAAGCAAGAAACCAGCTAGAATCACTACCTCAATTACCTAAAGATCCAATTTTTGTTGTGGATGAAAATTATACAGGCTTATTAGCAAAAGAAAAAATACTTCAAGTTCAAGAAGAAATTAAACAAGTCAATTGCCAGTATTTAATATTATCAGCATTAGATGAAATTGCTTGGATATTTAATATCAGAGGCAATGATGTGAATTTTAACCCCGTAGCTATTTGTTATGCAATCATAGGTTTAGATCATGCTACATTATATATTAACCCTGAGAAAGTAGATCAAAAGGTTAGTGATGTATTAACTGCACAAGGCGTGAATATAAAACCACAAATTGAATTTAAAGAAGATTTAGCATCTCTTGAAGGTAGTGTTTATTTAGATGATGCAACTGTTAATCAATGGGTAATGAATACCTTAAATGACACAATAACACCTTATTATCATCAGTCTCCGGTTGTTCGATTAAAAGCAATTAAAAATGCAGTTGAGCAAAAGGGAATGCAAATTGCACATAAAAAAGATGCAGTTGCGGTAATAAGCTTTTTACATTGGCTAGAGAATAACTGGCAAGGTGGCGTTAGTGAATTATCTGTAGCTGAAAAGTTATACCAGTTTAGATTAGAACAAGAAGGTTGTCAGGGACCTAGCTTTAATACAATTAGTGGTTTTGGCCCTCATGGTGCGATTATTCATTATGCGGTATCTAAAGAAACTGATATAGTGATTAATGATACTAACCTTTATTTGGTTGACTCTGGCGGGCAATATTTTGAAGGTACTACAGATATTACACGTGTTGTGCATTTAGGTAGTCCAACGGATGAACAAAAAAGAAATTACACATTGGTTTTAAAAGGACATTTAGCTTTAGGCAATGCAGTCTTTTCTAATGGTACTTGTGGTGAAACACTAGATCTTTTAGCGCGTATGCCTTTATGGAAGGAAGGTTTAGATTATCGTCATGGTACAGGTCATGGTGTTGGATGTTTCTTGTGTGTTCATGAAGGCCCTCAAAAAATATCAAAAATGATTACCAAAGTACCATTAAAGCCAGGTATGGTTGTTAGTAATGAGCCGGGTTATTATCAAGATGGTGATTATGGAATTAGAATTGAAAATTTATGCTTAGTTATTGATAAAGAGACAACAGAATATGGAGAGTTTTATCAGTTTCAAGATTTAACACTGGTACCTTATAACTTAAAATTGATTAATAAAGACCTGCTTTCAGCAGAAGAAATTAAACAAGTAAATGCCTATCACCAACGCATTCGTGATGAAATTACACCTTTAATTAAAGACCAACAGATAAAATCTTGGCTGATGGAACAAACAGAGGCAATATAATATGGCAATTCATAATCATAAAAAAACAGTTTTAATTACAGGAACTAATCGTGGTGTTGGGCTTTGTATGGTTAAATACTACCTTGATAAAGGTTATCATGTAATTGCTGTTTGTAGAAATATCTCTGACAGTTTGTCGCAAATAAAAAAAACAAATACTACAAGTTTACAAGTTGTTGATGGAATTGATATTACAGATCAAAACTCAATAAATCACCTAGTGAATGAAATTCAGCCGCAAAAAATTGATATTTTAATTAATAATGCAGGTCAATGGTGTAATGATTCTTTAAATGATTTTAATTTAGAGCAGATGCTTAATAATATGAAAGTGAATGCGTTTGGTTCATTAGCTGTTACCTATGCGTTATTACCCTTATTAAGTGAAAATAGCAAAATCATTATGATGACAAGTAAGATGGGATCTATTTCCGATAACCAGTCAGGTGGGCGTTATGGCTATCGTATGTCAAAAGCTGCTTTAAATGCAGCAGCAAAAAGTTTAAGTATTGATTTAAAGGACCAAGATATATCAGTTGCTATTATACATCCAGGCTGGGTTCAAACTGATATGGGTGGTCCAAATGCGTTAATCGATGCTAAAACAAGTGTAACAGGTATAGCATCAATTATAGAGCAATTGAATACCGATAATAGTGGTTCATTTTATAATTATGATGGTCAGATAATCAATTGGTAAAACTAATATGTTTGAAGTAACAAAGAATAATCAATTACATTTAAATATAAAACAAATAGATAAGGTAGAAGATAAATTAATTCAATCAATGGTGGCTTGTGCCTTAGATGAAGATATTAATACAGGTGATATTACAGCAGAGTTAGTTAAAGATAATACCAATAGAAAAGCACAAGTAATTACTAGAGAAGATATGGTTGTTTGTGCCATGCCATGGGTTTATGAGGTTTTTAGGCAAGTTAATCCTGATATTAAATTAACAAGTTATGTTAATGATGGTGAAAAAGTTTCAAAAAATACCGTTTTGTTTGAAGCTTATGGTCATGCTAAATCCATTTTATCAGCAGAGAGAACAGCGATGAATTTTCTGCAAATGCTCTCTGGAGTTGCGACAAAAACAAATGAATTTGTAGAAAAAATAGCACATACAAAAACACAGATTTTGGATACAAGAAAAACGATTCCAGGGTTTCGCTATGCACAAAAGTATGCAGTGCATTGTGGCGGTGGTATAAATCATAGAATTGGTTTATTTGACGCATTTTTGATTAAAGAAAATCATATTCTAGCTTGTGGTTCAATTACCCAAGCCGTTCAAAATGCACGTTATATTGCCAAAGATAAATCAATTGAAGTTGAGGTTGAAAATTTTTCAGAACTGGATGAAGCCATTTCAACAGGTGCTGATGTGGTAATGTTAGATAATTTTAATTTAGAACAAATGAGAAAAGCAGTTGATATAACCAATGGTAGAGTATTACTTGAAGCATCGGGAAATGTTAACTTAAATACAATTGCTGATATTGCAGAGACTGGTGTTGATTTTATTTCAATTGGCGGAATTACTAAACATATTCAAGCAATTGACTTATCCATGCGATTTATTTGAATGTTTGAATAAATCAATAATGTTTTCTAATGGTCGTCCGATAGCTGCATTATTTGATGTAAGGACAATGGGGCGTTCAATTAGTGAAGGATGATTCGCTAATATTTCAGCCCATTGATAATGGCTTAAATCATCATCAGTCGACAGCCCGAGTTCTGAAAAAAGTTTTTCTTTTGTACGAATTAATTGTTTTGGTGCTATATTAAGCTTTTCACAGATAGTTAAAATTTCATCTGAAGAAAGTGGCGTTTTTAAATATTCAATCACTTCAAACTCTGAAACATTTTTAGTTAAATAATCTAGTGCATCGCGGCTTTTGCTGCATTTAGGGTTATGATAAAGAATAGTTTTCATATATAAGCTTAAGTATGTTTTCATTTAAAATTTAAAAATATCATAACAAGAATAAGCTAAATTCGATAGCTAATTAGGTGTTATTTAGATCATTTAGAAATGAATATATTTAATCAGTCATAATATTAATTTATAGATAGACAAATGCTGCGCAAAAGATAAATGAAATATTGATATAAAAATTAAATTTCATAAGAAAAAGTTTGCATAACTTGTTTAACAAGAATGATTTATATGAAAATTATGAATTTTTTTTGTGAAGTGGTTGGACATATGCTTTTGAAGTATGATATAAATGCATCAAGCAATATTTCCAAAATTGCATTGTTGTGTAATGGGATGGATATTGTTGAGGGACGCCAGGATGGACAATTAACTTAAGAGAGAGAAAAAAATGGCACTGGACTTTTCAAATGCAAAAGATAGAGTAATTTATTTACGTCGTTTAACTAAGTTATCACAGAAGAACTTTTGTGAAGAAGCTGGATTTGATGATATGATTGGTGTAGCAACATTACGCCTAGTGGAATCAAATAAACGTGATTTAACTAAATATGTTGCAGAAAAAGTTTGTAAGCGAGCAAGGAATCTTGGAATTGAGTGCTCTGCAAATTGGTTGTTGTTTAATGAGGGAGAACCACCAAGAGCGACAAAAAATGAATATGAATTATATGCTCCAGAATCTCGCGGTGATCGATTACGTTATTTACAAACATTAGCTCGTGTAACAGATAAAGAAATTGGTACACAATATGGAGATAAGGCTATTCAAGCTTGGCGTCATGGTAAATATGGCGGAGTTCATGTTGTTGCAGGTAATGATTTAACAGATGAATTTCAAAAGCATGGTATATTTGCAACACCAGAGTGGTTGTTATTAGGTAAATACTTATCACCAGTAATTGGCGATAAAAAAGCCTTTGAAGATAAGCAAACCATGCTTGAATTGGTTGCTCGTATTTTAAATGATGGTGATGTGCAAACAATAACTGGTAAAAGTATCTTTTCTAAATGTGTAGGTATTGAAGTAAAAGATCCTCGTATGCTAAATGATACGCTATGTTGTGTTGATGGCCGTTTAATGTATTTAACCTATCGTTATGAAGGCTTTAGTGCTCGTGAAGTTGATTCTGAAGAGACAATGCCTGCAAGCTTTAAAGAGGGAGCTAAAATCTATCAGGTTACTTTATTAGTACCATAGAAATTTAGTGATATAATCAAATCTATTTGTAGAGAGAATGCCTTAAAGTTATTTAATTTTAAGGCATTTTTTTTGTGTAAATAAGTATAACCGTTTTATTTGAGTGTTAGTTATATTTAAGTAGACTATTATCGTGACCGATTTGTTACTCTATGGTATTATTTTAACAAATAATTTTAGAGATTGATTATCATTGGAGGTTGAGTTGATCAGAGTATTGCTAGTTGATGATCATGATTTGGTAAGACTGGGCATTAAAAAATTATTAGGTGATATTCCTGGTATTAAAATTGTTGGTGAAGCGAAAAGTGGTGAAGAGGCAATTAAATTAGTTAATAGCTTAAAGCCAGATGTCGTTTTAATGGATGTAAAAATGCCAGGCATTGGTGGCTTAGAAGCAACCAGACGTATTGTACAGGGCCAAGTAAACACAAAAGTTCTTGTCGTTACTGTCTATGGTGATGAGCCTTATCCATCACGTGTACTGCAAGCCGGTGCAGCAGGTTATATGACCAAAGGTGCTGGTGTTGATGAAATTATCAAAGCGATCAAAACAGTTTATGCAGGCCAGCGCTATATTTCACCAGAAGTTGCACAACAATTAGCGCTCAAACATTTATCGTATGATGATGAATCGCCATTTGATAACTTATCAGAACGTGAGCTACAGGTGTTAATTATGCTAACTAGTGGCCAAAAAGTTCAAGAAATTGCTGATCAGTTATATTTAAGTCCAAAGACTGTTAATAGTTATCGTTATCGTCTTTTTGAAAAGCTTGATGTAGAAACTGATGTTGAATTAACACATCTTGCATTTAAGCATAAATTGATTGAAATGGATAATTAAAATTCCCCTCTCTTAGAGGGGTGGATGCGAAGCAGACGGGGTGTTTTTAAAAATAAACAACGCTTTTGATGATCTTTATCTGTTTTATTTATGTGAGAAGATTTTTGGGTATAATAATCTGAAAATTTTGGGAATGACAAAAAATCATGCTTTAAAAGAGAATTAAGATTTGGACATGGAAGAAGTGTTAATAATATGGCTTAAACACACCCCGCCCTAACGGGCACCCCTCTGAAAGAGGGGAATGATATATAAAGGACTTTTAGAAAGTATTGAATAATGATCAAAGTTTTAAATGGTATAGTTTACCATATAACTCTAAATTAAAGCATAGAGCAAGGGAGTTACGTAAAGCAGGTAATTTAAGCGAAGTTTTATTTTGGCAAGAAGTTAAGCAAAAAAAGCTTTTAGGCTTAGACTTTGATCGGCAAAAAGTCATTGGTAATTATATTGTTGATTTTTATTGTAAAGGCCTTGGGGTGGTTGTTGAAATTGATGGGGGAAGCCATCAAATGAAAGTTGAGTATGATAAAGAAAGAGATTTATTCTTAGAAGGTTTTGACTTAATGGTTATTCATGTTTTAGATGTAGAGGTGCAATATAATATTGATTGTGTGCTTGATAATATCAAAAGTAAGCTTATAGCAAGAGATAGTTATATATTTAACCAGTATGGATTATCATATTTAACTTAAATGGTACTTGAAGAGTATGGTAAGAACGCCCAGTCCTAACGAGTATTCACCTAAAGAGGGGGATATGAAAAATTTCCTAAAAAAAATTCCTAAACTGTCAGGTATTTACTGTTTCTATGATAATGATGATCAATTAATTTATGTTGGTAAAGCAAAAAATCTTTATAAAAGGGTTAATAGTTACTTTCAAAAAAAAGCACATGATACAAAAACCATGTATATGGTTACAAAAATAAAGCGTATTGAATTTACAATTACATCAAGTGATTATGACGCATTTATCTTAGAAAGTAATTTAATCAAAAAACATAAGCCACATTATAATATTTTTTTCAAAGATGATAAGAGTTACCCTTATATTGTTATTAGTAAAGATCGTTTTCCTCGAGTATTTGGCTTTAGAGGTAAAGTAGATAAAAAAAATGACTATTTTGGGCCTTATCCATCACTATCTTCGGTTAAAGATACCTTAAGCTTATTGCAAAAGCTTTTTCCAATTAGACAATGTCAAAATAGTTACTATAAAGTAAGAACAAGACCTTGTTTGCAATACCAAATTAAGCGTTGCTTAGCACCTTGTGTTGGATTAACAACAGATGAAGACTATCAACAACAAGTTAATATGCTAAAACAATTTTTAGATGGTAAATTAACAGAAGTATTAGCTTTTGTTTCAGAGAAAATGCACCAAGCTTCTGATAATGAAGCATATGAATTGGCAATACGATTACGTGATCAATTAATGTTATTAAGGCGTCTTCAGGAACAACAGCATATAGAGCAATTTAAAAATCAACATATTGATATTATTGGTATTGCAATAAAAGATGAATTTGCTTGTATAACACTTTTAAGCGTGCGTCATGGTAGTTTAATCGGTGATCGTAATTGGATGATTAACTTATCTCTTGAGCGTTCAGAAAATGAAGTGATTGAAAATTTTCTTGCACAACATTATTTGAAGGAATTTCAAAGTCATTTTTATCCCCATGAAATTATCGTGCCTGAAAATCATTTAATTAACCAACAATTAGTGCTTGCGATTTCTCAGTTATCCAATCGTAAAATACAGTGGTTAAAGCAACCTAAAGGTTTAAAGAAAAAGTGGCAGAATCTAGCAAAAATTAATGCAGAGCAAAAATTAAAAATAGAAAGTATTAGCCAACAACAAATTTCAGATTATCTGATAGCTTTAACTAGTTGGTTAAAACTAAAAACAGTACCACAAAGAATTGAGTGTATTGATATTAGTCACTTTCAAGGAGAAGCGACAGTGGCTTCTTGTGTTGTCTTCTCTGATAAAGGTATGGATAAAAGTCAGTATCGACAATATAACATAGAGGGCGTACGTTCAGGCGATGATTATGCCGCAATTGCCCAAACAGTAAAAAGAAGAACGTTATCGGGTATAGAAAAAGATAATTTACCTGATATTTTAATTATTGATGGTGGCAAGGGGCAGCTTAAAGAGGCTGAAAAAGTACTTAGAGAATTTAAGCTAAAGAATAAGGTTAAACTATTATCATTAGCTAAGGGTAAAGAGCGTATTTCTGGTAAAGAAGATATTTACTTGTATTCTGATCAACCACCTGTGAATTTAAAAACCTATGATCCAGCTTTCTTATTATTAAGGCGAATTCGTGATGAAGCACACCGTTTTGCAATTACGCATCAAAGGAAAAAAGTAGCCAAAGGTAGACGGCAATCATTAATTGAAGCAGTTCCAGGTGTTGGCCCTAAACGTAGACAAGCTTTATTAGATCATTTTGGTGGTTGGCAGGAATTATCAAAAGCATCTGTATATGAATTAGAAAAAATACCTGGAATTAGTCAAGCATTGGCTCAAAAGATATTAAATCATTTAAAACGCTAAAAATACTTGAATTATGAAAATTAAACCCAATATTTAGCTTTGTTAGATTAATTATGTTGATAAAAAAGATGGAGTGGTTAATGACAATGGCAGAGAATAAAGAAACATTTGGTTTTCAAACTGAAGTAAAGCAATTATTACATTTAGTAATTCATTCTTTGTATTCAAATAAAGAGATCTTTTTAAGAGAATTGATTTCAAATGCATCAGATGCATCAGAGAAGCTTAGATTTGAAGCGATCGCTAAACCTGAATTAATGGAAGATAATTCAGAATTAACCATCCAGGTTGATTTTGATAAAGAAAATAAAACAGTAACTGTTCGTGATAATGGTATTGGTATGTCACGTGAAGAAGCAATTGAAAACCTAGGAACAATTGCTAAATCAGGTACAAAGCAGTTTTTAGAAGCTTTATCTGGTGATAAAGCAAAAGATTCACAGTTAATCGGTCAATTTGGTGTTGGTTTTTATGCTGCTTTTATCGTTGCTGATGAAGTAACAGTTAATACACGTAGAGCAGGTTTAAGTTCAGATGAAGGTATACGTTGGCAGTCTAAGGGTGATGGAGAGTTTTCACTTGAGACAATTACTAAAGCAACACGTGGCACAGAAGTTATTTTGCATTTGAAAGACGAAGAAGCAGAATTTTTAGATAATTGGCGCCTGCGTAGCATTATTACTAAGTATTCAGATCATATTGCATTTCCAATTCAAATGAAAAAACGTGAACATGATGATAAAGGTAATGAAACTGTTTTAGATGAGTGGGAGACAGTCAATAAGGCTAAAGCTTTATGGCAGAGATCTAAAAATGAAATTAGCGATGAAGAATATAAAGAATTTTATAAGCATATTTCACATGATTTTGCTGATCCATTGACTTGGACGCATAATAAAGTTGAAGGTAATCAAGAGTATACAACATTACTTTATTTACCTGAAAAAGCACCATTTGATTTATGGGAACGTGATCGTAAAAGTGGTATTCATTTATATGTTCAGCGTGTCTTTATTATGGAAAGTACAGAGTTAATGCCTCAATATTTACGATTTGTAAAAGGTGTTATTGATTCAAGTGACTTACCACTAAATATTTCACGTGAGATTCTTCAGCATAACCGTATTTTAGATAAAATCAAAAAAGCCAGCGTTAAAAAAGTTTTGGATATGTTAGCTAAAATGGCTAAAAATGATTTAGAACAATATGAAAAATTCTATGCTGCATTTGGTCAAGTCTTAAAAGAAGGTGTGATTGAAGATCAGGATAATAAAGAAAAAATTGCTGATTTATTGCGCTTTGCATCAACACATAATGGCACTGATGCTCAAGATGTTTCATTAAAAGAATACATCGCACGTATGAAACCAGAGCAAAAAGATATCTACTATGTAACAGGTGAAAGTTATACGGCAGCTAAAAATAATCCGCAGTTAGAAATTTTCAATAAAAAAGGTATTGAAGTATTATTATTATCTGACCGTGTTGATGAATGGTTAGCATCTCATTTAACAGAGTTTGATGGCAAAGCACTTAAGTCAATTGCTAAAGGTGATTTAGATTTAGGTGAGTTAGATAATGAAGATGATAAAAAAGAACAAGAAAAAGCCAAAGAAGATTTTGAGTCTGTCATTAAACAGATGAAAGAAGTACTTGGTGAAAAAATTGAAGAGGTGCGTATTTCAAAACGTTTAACTGATTCACCAAGCTGCCTTGTTATTGGTGATCACGGTATGAGTTTGCATTTGCAAAAAGTTATGGCAGAAGCAGGTCAACCAGGTTTTGGTATGTCTAAACCAATTTTAGAGATTAACCCAAGCCATGATTTAGTTAAGCACCTTAAAGAAGAGCAAGATGAAGCTGTATTTGCAGATTGGACAAATCTATTGCATCAACAAGCAGTTCTTTCTGAAGGCGGTCAATTGGAAGATCCAGCAGGCTTTGTCCATTTAGTCAATAAGCATTTGAAAGCTGTCTAAGGCGGTGGATATGGTTTGCGTTTCATTTTACCTAGTTTAATACGTTGCCATATTCGCTCATGAAAATAAAATAGAAAAATTTTAACAGCTACATCAATAATGCCAATTGAAATGGCTGTCTTAAAACTACCAGTAATAATCCAACTAATGAGCGTTGTAAATATAACCGAGATTATACGCCAACTTAGTGCTTTTAATAAACTTCTATAATGTGTATCAGCCATGCAGTACCTTTTATTAACTATCTAACAAAAGGGAATTAGTTGTATTCTATAAGTGGGTATAAATTCCCTTTTTTTGTAATACTATTATTAACTTGATTGAAATGTATTCTATTTGTTATTTTAGTTGATAATTAAGGATTTTTTAGGTGGCTATATGATTGTTGATTACTTAAGAAGTTAAATTATCAGAGTCATTAGATTGCTTGTCTTTATTTTTCTCAAAATATTTTTCAGAAATAGTGCATAGGGAAAAGCCTGAAATTAAAGCTAAAAATAGAAAAATAAGCGTTAAAATATAGCTATTAAAGGGTAGGGTGACTGTGTACTCTAATACAATCAATACGATTAAAATTAAAAGTGATAATAGGTAGGTTAATTTTGCTTTTTTCATCATTAAACTCCATCAATAAAAATGATTTTTGTTTTCTTCATAGATTTTTTTAGTAATTGTTTTTTCTTTATGCCACAGTGTGTAATAGCCAAATAATCTGTAGATTGTAACAATCACAAAACAGACAATAGCAATATAGAAAAGGCTTTGTAATGTATAATGGCTAGGTGTTGCATTCCAAAGTGTTAAGCTTTGTTGTGGTTTTTCATAGGATGGAAAAATATAAGGATATAAGATTAATCCAGTTGAGCCAATGGTTGAAAAGATAACACCTGTATTTGCCCAGAAAGCCAAAGCAAATTTATTTTTATAATTAAGTATTAAGCTTAATATAATAAATATGACAATACCGACAGGCCCTAGAAATTTCCAAGGATGGGCGATTAAGTTAGTCCACCAGCCATGAGGTTTATAGATGGCAACAATATCATAAGAATCAGCTACAACTTTATAATCAAAGCCATAAATAAAGACAATGAAAAGTGCCATTAAGATAAATGCAACAATAAATAAAATGGTACATACAAAATGAATTTTCTTACCTAAGGCACGCAAATGATCTTCCGTTCTTCTGGCAATATAAATGCCACCGTGAGCTAAAAGCATCAATAATGAACTAAGTCCACCTAAAATCCCGCAAACAGATAATAATTCCCAAAAGGTTTCATTAAAGTCAGTTCTTAAAAAAATAGGATCTGTTTGATAACCAAAACCAATAAATGCATTAGAAGCAGCTACACCAAAAACAAGTACTGGAATAAACGCACTGATAAATAATAGATAGTCCCACATTCTTCTCCATTTATGTGAGTCAATTTTTCCTCGGTAATCATAACCAACGGGTCTTAGAAAAAAGCTCCATAATATACAGTAAATAGCGGCAAGAAGACCGGAAAATGAAATCGCATATAAGGGTGGAAAAACCACAAACATTAAACCACCAATAAAGATAATCCAAGTATTATTACCATCCCAAACAGGTGCTGAGGTATTAAGTACAATGCGTCTATCTTCTTCTGATTTAAGCCATGGGAAAATCATTGTAACAGCAAGATCATAGCCTGCAGTGGATGCATAAATACAAAACATAATCCCTAATACTAACCACCAAAAAACTTGTAAAAATTCATAACTAATCATTTGGCATTCTCCGCAATGTATTTTCCAGGGCCTAGGCGAGCGTATTTAAACATTAAGAATAATTCGAGTATAAATAAGGTGGCATAGATCAATGCGAAACCACAGATAGTAATAATTAAAGTACTTACATAATGGTTTGAGCTACCAATGCCTGTTGGAATTATTTTATAAACCATCCACGGTTGACGGCCGTTTTCACAGAGTATCCAGCCACATTCAACAGCAATATAAGGTGCTGGAATGACAAGCATAAAAATCCATAGCATATACTTTTTAAATTGTATTTTATGATAATAGATTCGTATAACTGCGAATAGTAAAACAAGTAGCATAATGCCCCACATACCAAGCATTAGTCTAAATGACCAGAATGAAATCCATACTTCAGGAATTGACGCTTTTTGTGTTTTGACAATCCCTTTGTGAGTAAGTTTTGCATCCATGCCATTAACACTATGATATAAAAAGCCAAAGCCAAGGTTTTCTTTGTTAGCTTCAAAGATTGCTTCATCTTCTTTGGTTGCCTTACCAGATCTAATTTTAATGAGTTTTTCTAAAGCAACATAGCCAGATTTAATGGGTTGGTAATAGCTTGCCATAATTGGTTTTAAGCCTTCAACAGTACCCGTTAAGTTATGATCGGCAATTAAGCTTAATGCATAAGGTATGGATAATACATAGCTATTATCTTCTTGTTGTTGGTGTGGAATGCCAACCATATACCAGCTTGCAGGTGGTTTTTGAGTTTCCCATTGTGCTTCAATTGCAGCCATTTTTTCAGGTTGGTCTTTTGCAACTTCTAGGCCATTTTGATCACCATAAAAGCCGACAGCTAAAACGCAAATAAAGCCAAACCCTGCAGCAATTGACATAGATTTAATTGCAAATTCACGATGTTGGTTATGTTTCAGATAAAATGCTGAGATACCAATGACAAACATACTTGCTAAGGTAAATGCAGCAAAAGCAACATGACCAACGGATATTTGGGCTAATTCACTTAAATATAGGCCGGCTAATGATGTTAGTCCTAAATTCATATGTGCAATGTCAAAGTTAGTAAAAATTGGATGTCGCATCCAACTATTTGCAGCTAAGATATTAACAATTGATAGTGAAGAGCCAATAGCTAATAGTAATGTAACAAACCAGTGCATTTTTCTTGATAATTTATCCCAACCAAAAAAGAATAAACCAATCATTGTTGCTTCAAGCATAAATGCCGTAATGCCCTCAATGGCTAGAATAGGTCCAAAGCTGCCACCAATAAATCGTGAAAAGTAAGACCAATTTTGACCAAATTCAAATTCCATGGTCATGCCTGAGACAACACCGAGGGCGAAGTTAATGCCTAAAAGCTTGCCCCAGAATTGGGTCATCGATTTATAAATTGGTTTCCCTGTGGTTAAGTACTTTGTCTCCATAATAACTAAAAGCCAGGCAAGGCCAAGTGTTAAAGGGACAAAGATAAAGTGATACATTGCCGTAAATGCAAATTGTACACGTGAGAGATCAACGACCTCAGTTAGTGGAATAAAACTCATTTTCATTCACTTATGTTAAGTTTCATTTGATAACAACAAATTAAAGCAAAATGTCCAAAATTTAAAGATGTTTATAATGTTTTACATAAAAAGCTTCTCTAAACTATGAGTACTTTTGGGAAATCCCATTTCAGCTAGTGTGGTATATTTTGTTTGAGGAATTGTTTTAAGGTGTTCTATTAATCGTTTTTCCCATGTAGAATTTGGACTTATCACCCTTATTAGGTATGAGATAATAACTAGAAGTGTATAAGGTTTAGATTTATTATTAATTTGTCTTAAAAATCTAAGTTTGGTTGGAATATTTTTTGAAGTAGGTACATTTACTATATTACGATTCCAGGCTCGAGCATGATGAGCACAAACATTTCTTATAAAACTAATAGCCATTAGCCAGCTTACAAGTGTATTTGGGTTAAGCTTGTATTCGTTAGAAATGATCCTTTGATATTTATCTTTTAAGCCAGCAAAACAATGTGATAATGTTCCGAAGTCCCATAATTCTGATATAACCCAAATTGGTGCTTGAGCATACTTTTGATGGAAATGTTGTTTAAAACCTTCAGGATCATCTATTTTTTCATTATATTTAATTTCAGATTTGTCTTGAAGTACTTCAAAACCAGTTCTCTTGGTGTTTTTCCGAACTTCTTGACGAAATTTGCGATTGAAAAACTTATATTCTTTATGAGCGAATTTATTTTCATAGCCAAGTGTATAAGAAATTTCTGTTCGAAATGCTATTTCAATTCTCTCAATTGCATCAAGTAATAAAATTCTAAATTTTTTATCAAAAATATATAAATCAATGATGTCAGAAAAGTAAGTATCATGTTGAAATTTATCATTATTCTCCATAATAAATGGGTGCCAATATGCACTTAAACGGTAATAACCAATTTTTTTAAGATAGTTAATGGCCTTTTGTCTATCAGTAATAATCATACCTCTTGGGGTAAGTTTCTTATTGATTTGATCTTCAAGAGATAACCATTCCTTTGTATATAAACTTTTCATTTTTAATGCCATTTTAAAATAAAAAAACCCGCTCATCATAAATGCCGCAATAAGCCAACTATTTAGAGTGGAACGGGTCTTGTTATATATAATATTATATCAATAAAATTACTTAGTCAACTTATGTTATATATTATAAAAATACATAATCACTGTATTGCTTGACTAATACACCAATATTGTCTATAGTTGTAATCGAATAAATAGAATGTTTTATATTATAAGGCTTAAGCTTAATCATGAATTGGCAAAACGATAAACCAATTTATTTACAAATTAAAGAGATCATCATTGCTAATATCTTAGATGGTAAAATTAAAGAAAATGATTTTTTACCTTCAGTACGTCAATTAAGCTTGGATTATCAAATTAACCCACTAACAGTCTCTAAAGCCTATCAACTTTTAGTAGAAGATAATATTGTTGAAAAGCAACGTGGACTTGGTATGCAGGTTAAAGCAAATGCAAAAGCACAATTATTAATTACAGAAAAACAACATTTTTTAGAAGAAAAGTGGCCTAAGATTAAAAAAGAAATTCAAAGGCTTAATATTAGTTTTAAGGAGCTTGAATAATGAGCGCTTTAATTAAAGCAGATAACTTAACCAAAGCTTATGGCAATCATAAAGCATTGAACTGTGTAAATTTTGAAATTGCTAAAGGGCAGATTGTTGGTTTAATTGGGCCTAATGGTGCTGGCAAAACAACACTTTTAAAAACCTTATTAGGTTTAACGCATTATGAGGGAAGTTTAAATGTTTTAGGATTAAATCCAGCTTATAAACGCCATCAACTAATGCAAAGAATGTGTTTTATTGCAGATGTGGCAATATTACCTAAGTGGTTAATTTGTGATGATGCTGTTGAATTTGTTAAAGGGGTGCACCCAAAGTTTAATGAAGAAAAGGCGCGAGAATTTCTAAAAAAAACCGATATCAAACCAAAGCAAAAGGTACGCGAATTATCAAAGGGTATGATTGTTCAGTTGCATTTAGCCCTAGTGATGGCAATTGATGTTGAGTTATTAATTTTAGATGAACCAACTTTAGGCTTAGATATTATTTACCGTAAACGTTTTTATCAAAGCTTATTAAATGATTATTTTAATGAAAATAGAACCATTATTGTAACAACACATCAGATAGAAGAGGTCGAAGGTTTATTAAGTCATATTATGATGTTAAATAGTGGTAAAATTTTGTTAAATTCACCTGTTAATGAATTAGAGTCAAAGTTTTATGCAGTTAAATCAGTGAATAATCAGAAAGAATTAATGGCTTTAAACCCATTATATACGCAGAAAAAATTCAATGAAGTCGAGTATATATTTGAAGACACTGCAAAAGAAACCTTAATACCTTATGGAGAAGTATATTGCCCATCAATTAGTGATATCTTCCAGGCAAAAGTTCTAAGTGAGGAGGGCAGTTATGGCGATATTAAATAAGCTTTATACTTTAATTAAGCGTGAGTATTGGGAAAATAAAGTTGCCTTTTTAAAAGCACCTTTAGTTTTGGCATTTATAATTCTTTTTATAGCGTTTTGTTCATTTTCTTTATTTCTATATAATGGTGATGAAGTAATTAATGGCATGAATCAGGGAAACGTATCTGATTTATCAACACTTTCAGAGGGGTTCGTACAAAATGTATTTTATGTCATTGCATCACCTTTGATGTTGATTATGTGGCTTGTGGTATTTAATTTCTTTTTAGGTTCGTTATACAATGATCGAAAAGATCGTAGTTTATTATTTTGGTTATCAATGCCAATTACACACACAGAAAGTATCATCGCTAAAATTATTGCTGGGATTTTTATTGCACCTATTTTTACTTGGGTTTGTATTATTATCACTGAATTTATTTGCTTGGTTTTATTAACCATTGTGGCCTTGATATTAGGTATTGGACCAATTAGTCACTTATGGCCAGTTGGTAGTATTGTGCTTGTTTGGGTAAAAATGCTCTTTGCATTTTATATACAAGGTATTTGGTTATTTCCATTATTTGCTTGGTGCATGCTAGCTTCAGCTTTTGCAAAACGTTCACCATTTTTAACTGCGATATTACCGGTCATTTTAATTATGATCATCGAGAGTTTATTTTTTCATACGGCCTATTTATCCAATGCAATTAGTATGTGCTTTACTGATGCAGTGATGGTTTGGGGTAGTTTATTTGAATCAATAAATTATCATGATCAAATTGTTAATATACAGTCTGGCTCATTTAAAGAAGTATTAATGAATACTCATTTGCTATGGGGATTGATTGTTGGTGTTGTTTTTATCAGTATTGCAGGATTGTTGCGATATCGCTGTTTTCGATTTGATCGGTTATAAATATTAGCTTTTAGCTTTGAGATGCTTTTAAAATCTTGCTGAAGTAGTTTATTTAATCATGTGCTACATCCCATGTTTGAGATTCAGTATTGTGTGATGCATCCATCTCAAATGTTACTAATGGAGGAGATGTATAACCTTGAGGGTTAAGATTCTCATTTTGTAAGTGGTCATCTAAAGGATTAGTAAAATCTTTAGTAATATTATCTAGACATTTTACAAATCCTTGTTGAATAGATACTAAGTCTTCTAAAGATTCATTTGGATGTTCAATAATATCTTGTGTACGAGTTTCTAAAATTTTGTTAATAAATTGTTTCATTATTAGTTGAATTTCATATTCATCATTAGGTATGGTATCAATAATGGAATTAATATCTCTTAATAATCTGTTTTTAATTAAAAGTGCCTTTTCTTGATTTGTTGTAACTTCAAATCCAAGTTCTTTACTACTGATATGATCGTATAAAGGGTTATCCATGTATGACTTTTTAAATTTGCGATAATCTGCTTCAGAGATGTTGCCGTCATAGTTATGGAAAACACCTTTGTCAGACTCTGCAAAACTTTTTCTTTGAATGGGTATATTAAAGATACTAGAATACCTGCCTGAATCATATCGAGATTGACTAGTATAATCAGGTAGCTTGTAATTTGGATTACTACTACTATCATCAGGGTGATAGCGAATACCTTTATCTTGATAATAAACAACAGATGTATTTTTGAATCCATTAATATGAAGATGAAGCATTAATTGGGAAGCAAAGCCTTTGGGCTCACATGCAAGTAGCCTGATTTGTAAATTGTTTTTTGCATGTTCTGGTAAAGATTTTTTTAGCATATCAGCTATATCTTTTGCTGTAAGTTGAACTTCTAAGTTTTCTTGAGCTTGTGGATGATGAATTTTCTGAGAAAGGTGGTCATTATTCTGTAGTAATTCATCACTTCTAGAACCATGAGCATTAATATAAATTCTTGTAAATGGTTCTGCTCCTTCTAAAGCTGATTTAAGCATTTGATCAGCTATTTCTTTGTTGGATTGTTCTTGAGAAATATCCCAGGTACTATCAGAACACCTATCTTTATAAGGAAAGTTAATTTGTATTAAAGGTATTACATGATTAAGTAATGTTTTTCTTCTATGAGATGTATACATATCAATTGTCTGATTTTTTGATAAATCTCTATCAGCTTGTGCAAAATATGATACGTCATGTCTATTAGCTTCATTGCTTTCACCATGTAATGAAATAAAATATGCTTTGTGAAATTTTGTCATTTTAGTTGCAACCCCTTATTTCTAATTTATAATAATTTATTATTTTTTTTAATGTATTTCAATATTAAAAATTAATTTTTACGACATTTTTATAAATATTATATGGTAAATTTTAAGAGTTACTCAATATTTTAATTTGTTGATTTTCCGTATTAATGGCTTGTGTATTAAAGCTATATTATTTTGAAATAAAAAGAGTAAAGTAAGTTTTGGTAGTTAATTTAACCGGTTATAACTCAATGCTTAAAGGTGTACGTATAGCTTGATCACATTGTTCATCAAGTTTATTTAAAAAAAGAGGCGGGGCATCTTTCTGTTGTACTTGAAATAATTGTTCAATTTCTGAAGCATCAGATGCTAAGATAGCACTTTGTAATTGCTTATCGTTTTTGAGTTTGTACCAATTGTCTTTGAGTAATTCAGGTGTATTTTTAAGTATAATTACTGATTTTCTTAAATTTTGATTATTCTTTAATTTACGCCAATTACTTGAGTTATCCCAGCCACGATGATGCTTAATGTCAGTATCATCAAGTATTATAACGGCTTTTTGTAAAGTCTTACGTTTTTTTAATTTATCATATTTTTTATCAAAATCATTACCAGCATTACCTTTTGCCTCATAAAGAAGATAAATAGATTTTTGAAGTGTTTCATTTTTTTTGAGTTTATTCAACTCTTTATCAGTAAGGTGAATGTTAGATTCATATAAAGTAACTAAGGATTTTTTAAACTCGATTGAGCCATCAATATCATTAAACTGATGTTGAATTAAGGTCCACTTCTGTTGATATAGCCAGTCGTTAATTTCGCTATGGTAATTGTTTAATGATTGGCGAGTGTTAGGGCTAATAATATATTCTTGATTTAACTTAATGCTATCAACTAATTTCTCTGTTTTAAAAAGCGCTTTAAATTTTTTGGTTAAATCAGGATATAAATTCTGTATGCTGTCTGCTAAATTTGGATGTTTTTCCCAGATACCGCTGCCAAAGGCCATAGAGATAAAAATATTTTCAAGATTACCAAAACGTTTGATACTAAATTGAGGCTCTTTTTCAAGAATTAGGGTGGCAGCTTCTTCTGGAATATTTTTGTAATTAGGCTTTTTTATCCAAGTTTCCTGTACACCTTCACAAGGTAAGAATGTTCCTGGTAACTTTGAATTTCTGCCACTACTTCGATAAAATCGCTGTAGTTTGTTACCTAAGGTTGGTATAACGGTTAATAGGCGTACGGTATTTAAATTTTCTTTATTACTTGCGATAGATATATAGTCACAATCCATGTTATATAAACCCAGTTTTTCCCTAATGCTGTTTAGATTATAATTTATGTAATTTTTTCAATTAGTCAAGTGGCAGTAACTTGAATATGTTTGTTATATAGTTTCACACTACATGACACCTACCAGAGCCATTCTTTGACTAATTGATATTTTAGGTTTAAATGTAGCTTTGATAATATTACAGATATACTCTGAAGAATTAATGGCTCTAGCTAGCGATTTAGCAATAGTTTCAGTACCAATTTTAATCAAAGA
>JAKJJQ010000042.1:2962-27921 GCA_021713415.1 Thiotrichales bacterium 19X7-9 | reverse complement strand
GAAATACTTTATATAAATGGAAAGATGAGATTGCTAGAATGTGGAGATTTACTAAGAATAATGGCATTACTGAAGGCTTCCATCGAAAGATGAAATTAATACAAAGAAGAGCTTACGGTTTTAGAAACTTTGAAAATTATCGATTAAGAGTTAAAATAGCTTGTGGTTAAGTGAAGTGCCCCCGTTTATCGTGGAGACCCTTAAAATAGCTTGTGGTTAAGTGAAGTGCCCCCGTTTATCGTGGAGACCCAATTAATACAAAGAAGAGCTTACGGTTTTAGAAACTTTGAAAATTATCGATTAAGAGTTAAAATAGCTTGTGGTTAAGTGAAGTGCCCCCGTTTATCGTGGAGACCCGAAACTTTGAAAATTATCGATTAAGAGTTAAAATAGCTTGTGGTTAAGTGAAGTGCCCCCGTTTATCGTGGAGACCCAAATTATCGATTAAGAGTTAAAATAGCTTGTGGTTAAGTGAAGTGCCCCCGTTTATCGTGGAGACCCTAAAAAACACTAAAATGGCGGAGGAAGAGGGATTCGAACCCCCGGAGGTGTTACCCTCAACGGTTTTCAAGACCGCCGCTTTCGACCACTCAGCCATTCCTCCAGCGATATTCAATAAACATGAAATTTGTTTAGCTGGCTCCCCGAGACGGGCTCGAACCGCCGACCCAGTGATTAACAGTCACTTGCTCTACCTGCTGAGCTATCGGGGAATAGCTAACGAGATGGCATTTTATGCGTATAATGCAGACTTGTCAACACTTTGCTTTTAAGAATTTTCTTTATTTTTCTGCCAACCCAATACAATGGTTTTTACTTGATCAACTGGAATTTCATTTACGCAATGACAGCGCATGTTAATCCGGCAATCACTACAGTCTTTTTCTATTGATAAACTCTCAGCTTGTTTACCTACAGGACCCCAACGACCAGCATGAAATGGCTTTATCGGTGCATACATACCTAAGGTATGAATACCATAGGCTGCTGCAATATGTACAGGCCCTGTACTACCTGCAATTAAGCCATCAGATAAAGCAATTAAGTCAATAACTTCACCTAAGCTTGTCTTTCCAGTAAGATCAGTAACAAGCTCAGCTACAGGCTCTATGAGCTCTTGATATACTTTCTCTCCTTCTTTTTGGCTACCTGTGATAAAGACTTTAAATTTATCTTTTGGTAGTTGACGAATTAATTCTGCATAAAATGATGGTGACCATTCAATATGCTCACCACGTGTTTTAGGATGTATAATTAAATTAAATTTATCTTTATCAATTAAAGATGACACTTTTTCATTCGCATTAACGCCTTTAAATTCTCGCAAGGCTATAATTTCATCTTTTGTATAATAGGCCTTATTTGTAAATGGTTTTAATAGCATCATATCCAATTCAGTCTCATGTAAATTTGACTGGCTACGGCTTACATTTCGCCAATGATTACAATAAAGAAAGTGATACATTCTTCGAGATGTACCAACACGAATAGGAATTTTAGCTTTTTTCATTAAACGTGCAATTGCCTTATTAGGATGAAAATGAATAACTGCATCAATACCAAGTGAACGAATATATTCAATAGCCTTTTCTTCAGGCATCTCTTGAATCTCATCCCAATTAATCAGCTGATCAACATCATCATAACGATTAACAATATCCTTCGTTTTTGATGCTGATGCTAAAAATAATACACGTGCATCAGGATAATGCTTTTTTATCTCTGTCGCTGCTGGTAATGTCATAATCACATCACCAATTTGATTGGTTTTACTTAATAATACCGTTTTACCATGTAATGAAATCATTAACTTTATAAATACTATTTAACTTTGAATGATTACATAATAGAGCCGAGTTGGAAAATTGGCAAATACATTGCAACAACTAATCCGCCAATTAAACCACCTAAGATAATCATAATCACAGGTTCTATTAGGCTACTTAAGCTTTCAACTGCATGATCAACATCTTCTTCATAGATATCAGCAACTTTATTAAGCATATGATCAAGGTTGCCAGAATTTTCACCCACTGCGACCATCTGTACAAGAAAGTTTGGAAAAATATAAACTTCTTCAATTGCGCTATGCAATGTCGCACCATGACTAACCAAAGTTCGAATTCGTAATGCAGCATGCTCATAAACTAAATTACCGGTTGATTTGGCAACTACTTCTAATGCCTCAATCATTGGCATACCAGAAGAAAAAATTGTCGCTAATGTTCTAGCAAAACGTGCCACAGCGGCTGTTTTTAAAATCTTACCAACAATTGGTGTTTTTAATAACCATTGATCTGTTAAATAGTGAAATTTAAAATTTTTACGTCTTAGTTGTGAGAATACGATAATACTAAATAAAATTAATAAAGCAATCACATGCCAATAGGCTTGAGCAAAATTAGATAGATCAATAACCATCTGTGTAAATGATGGTAGCGTTGCACCAAAACTATCAAATAAATCAGAAAATGTTGGTACAACATAAATTAACATAACGGCTGTAACAATCATTGCTGTCACTAAAACAGCAATCGGATAATACAGTGCTTTTTTAACTTTTTTCTTTAATGTCTCATGTTTTTCTTTATAGGTTGCTATGCGTGCTAGCATATGATCTAGTTGCCCTGAGGCCTCACCAGCTTTGACAAGATTAATCGATAATACATCAAAATAATTGGCATACTTCATTAAGCTATCTGATAGTGTTCGACCCGATGAAACCATATGACGAATATCAACTAAAATACTCGCTAATTTTCTTTGATGGTTTGAGCTTTCTACTAACATATCCAAAGCTTGGATAATTGGAATGCCTGCAGTTAACATCGTTGCCATTTGTCTGAAAAAAAAGGCAATATCGACTGCCTTAATCGGCGGCTCGAAAATAGATAATGATTTTGATTGTTTACGAATTGATAATACCGTAATACCTTGTTTAACCAATAATGTACGCGCACTTTGTAGCGTTGATGCAGCGGTTTGCCCCTGAATCATTAAGCCTTCTTCATCTTTACCTTTCCATAGAAATATATATTGCTTGTTTAACCTTTTTGACATGATATTAATACTTTTCTCTTAAAAAATTATATACGCTATGTTGTACGGTTTAATTCTTCTAATGATGTAATACCTTGTAATACTTTTAAAATAATTGCATCTTTCAAAGTAATCAGTTTTTGTGATTTAGCCATTTTTAATAATTCAGCAACATTGGCTTTTTCTAAAATTAATTGCTGAATCTCAGGTGTAATCTCAAGTATCTCAAATACACCAATCCTACCCTTATAACCATGATTACAATGTTCACAGCCACACGCTTTATAAATAGTGACATCATCGATAAGTTGTGTTTCCTGAAAGCCTAGCTCTTTCAGCGCAGATGAATGGATATGATCCTCTTCTTTACAATAATCACAAAGCTTTCTAATTAAACGCTGTGCGATCACAAGCGTAATAGAACTTGCAATATTATAAGAAGCAAGCCCCATTGATGCTAAACGCGTAATCGTCTCACATGCATTATTTGTATGTAATGTTGATAAAACTAAATGCCCCGTTTGCGCAGCTTTAATTGCAATTTCTGCTGTTTCTAAATCACGGATTTCGCCAATCATAATAATATCTGGATCTTGTCGTAAAAAAGCCCGTAAGGTACTTGCAAATGTTAAACCTGTTTTAGGGTTAATATTCACCTGATTAACCCCTGGTAAATTAATCTCAATAGGGTCTTCTGCAGTGGATAAATTTTTATCTAATTGATTAATAATACTTAAGCCACTGTATAAAGTTACAGTCTTACCTGAACCTGTAGGACCTGTCACCAACACCATACCTTGAGATAAATTCAATGCATTTAAATACTGTGCTTTTTGGTGTGCTTCTAGTCCTAATTCATGTACATTTAAATTTAAATGTCCTGAATCAAGAATTCTTAAAACAATTTTTTCTCCATAAAGTGTTGGACAAGTACTCACACGAAAATCAACCGCTGAACGTTTCGATATTTGCATTTTAAAGCGGCCATCTTGAGGAATACGCCTCTCAGCAATATCCAAATTTGCCATAATTTTTAAACGAGAAGTTAATTGTTTGGCTAAATGTACAGGCGGTTTAGACTGCTCATATAAAATACCATCGAGTCGATAACGAATACGATATTGTCGTTCAAATGGTTCAAAATGGATATCGGAGGCGCCTTTTTTAATCGCATCAATAATGGTTTTATTAACAAATTTAACAATGGGTGCATCCGCTTGCATATCTGCTTTATCTTTAGTAGCTGATGCAATATCAAACTCAATTTCACTTAAGTTTTCATCTGAAAAATCAGCTAATACCTGATGCGCATAAAATTGTGTCGCCTTATTGATAAATTTCTCTAGTTCAGATGAAATACACATCACACAAATCACTTCCATACCACTAAAAAAACGATAGCTTTGCATCGCTTCAACATTTAAAGGTTGTGAAGTTGCTAAAACTAAACAATTATTACGTTTAAAAATTGGAATCACATAATAGCGTTTAATCAAATTATCATCTAGGTATTGATCAGGAATTACAGATGGGTCTAATACTTTAATATCTATTAAAGGTAATGCATAAAACTTACTAGCCCGATAAGCAAATTCTACTTCATCTAATAAATGATTTTGACTTAAATAACTAATAAGGCCTTGCTTAGAAGATTCAATAGCGCGTTTTGCATCAGTAATTACCTGTGGGTCTAGTGCACACTCTTTAATTAAAAATGAACTCATACCCTGTAATTGATCAACTAAAGCCATTATCTTTACCCTATTAAAATATAAGCTTTATGATTCACTAACTTGATATCTGACTACAACCTTGTGGTGCAAATTGTGCTGGCACATTGGTTGTGCATGACCAAGTTAAGCGCCCTTTTGTTGCTTGTGGTGTTAAGACAATCACATCACCATTTACATCAGAATCAATACCCGTTAAGGTTGCTGTAATGACACCATCAGAGACGCTAACACTAGAGACATAATTCGAAGCAATATCAGTGGCATCTTCTAAGCCCACCGCTGCATTATCTGCACCAACTAAAGTGCTTGAAGTACTATAATAAACAGCAATCCCCGTTTTAGCGCCTGTCACAAGGCTTAAAGCATCCGCAACTTTTGATTTAATGACATAATTATTATATGCTGGAATTGCAATAGCAGATAATATGCCTAAAATGACAATGACAATTAGTAATTCAATTAGTGTAAACCCGCGCTCTTTTGCTCGAGGTGACTTCATAGATAATATCTCCTTATACTACAACCATATTATCAATATTAACAATCTCTTTAGTCTTAGTTATAGCCTATTTTCAATAAAAAGGATAATGGGTAATAAAAATACTTTCATCATTTTAAATCTTATTCTTGTTGAATAGAATCTAATCATTCGTAAAAAATATAAAAAAAGTCCTAAAATAGACTTGATTTATACAACCACATCGCTATAATTCAAACTCGTTCGCTGGCATGGCTCAACTGGTAGAGCAGCCGACTTGTAATCGGCAGGTTGTGGGTTCAAGTCCTACTGCCAGCACCACTTTTTCGCGGACCGGTAGTTCAGCTGGTTAGAATGCCGGCCTGTCACGCCGGAGGTCGCGGGTTCGAGTCCCGTCCGGTCCGCCATGTTTAAAAAGCTTATGCCATCATTTTCTTACTTCCCTGCTCTCTCAATTAAAAAAAGACATGATGGCATCAAGTTTTTCTATTTTGACTTTTACAAAATTCAATGGCTTATAAAAATATTTTCAACTATTTCAATTTTTTCAGCGCAAAAGTAATAAACAATAACTAAAATTAAAATATTGCCCTAGTTAATTAGTTATGGTGGAAAAATGAATAAATCAATTATCACTTTTATCGCTTTATATACTTTTGGATATTCTTTATATGCTAATGATCCTTGTGATAACTTAGCTTCAGCCAAAGAGCTAACTAATACCTGCTCAGCAGGTTCAACTACTCCCTGCACATTAGCATCAGGTACAACATATAAAATTTCAGAGTCAATTGGTAATAGTGGCAAGAGCCCTTCACTATTACCACCGATTGAAATTAAAGGTACATTATGTATTACTAATGATACTTTAACAGGTCCGATTAAAATTTACGCTCAATCTTTTTGGGTTAATGGCGGAACATTTCAAATTGGTAGTGCAGATAAACCAATTACCAGCGGTAAAAAAGTAACTATCTATATGGGTGGCAGTCAAAGTGTTTCACCTGCACCACAGCCACTATGTGTATCTGACCAATCAAAATGTAGCACCATTGCTAAAAACAGTATTGCAGAATATAACAGCCGTGATATTACTGTAACCAATAGTGGTAAATTACTAATGTATGGTGCTAAAGGACTTACCCCTAGCGCCAATGGTAGTTATATCCACTCAGTTGATTATGATAAAAAAACGGTTGACGGCCTACCTCTGAATAAGACAAAATCAGGTGACAGTGGCGACATTAACCAAATGGCTTATTTTAATAATCTAACAGGGTCTAATAGTTGGACTTATTTGGCTATGCCTGCTGGCCCTAGTTATTTTAATGCAAATGATTTAAATGTGCAGGCACCGGTTGTTGATACCGCCACCATTCAATCAGCAGCACCCAGCGTGCCAACATTAACCAATGATGATATCCCTTATTTAGTAGTACTATCAAAGAAAATCGCCAATACGCCAGCACAAATTACCGATTGGCAAACTGGTGATTGGATCAGTATTGCAACAACAAGTTTTGTCTCTCATCAAACAGAAATCGTACAAATATGTAAAATTTATGATATGACCTTAACGCAAAGCTCATTACCTCCTGCTGTTACTAATGACTACTCTGAAGCAATTGGTGATGGCAAAGTATCATTGGTCGTATTAGCTGGCTCACCAAGTGTTAAGTCTGAATGTCCAAGCATTACTTCAAAGACACCATTAAAACACTACCACTTTGGTTCATTAATGCCAACGCCTGGCTTTTTCTCTAAAGATCAGTCTTCTTATACTAACTCCAAAGGCCAAACATTTAAGAATGTTAGAAAAGGACAAGCCTATAGCATGTATGATGCTTATGATCGAAATTTTGGAATTGATGAACGTGCTGAAGTAGCACTTTTATCAAGAAACATTAAACTAACTTCATTAGCCGGACAGTCATCTGGCACGCCACCGACCAATATTGATAACCAATATTTTGGTGGTAATATTGCCGTTATGAACCATGATCATGGTGGAGGTGCTACACCGAATGAGCAGCTTGTATTAGTTGGCGTAGAAATTGAAAAGTTTGGCCAACCATTGGTGGGGCGTTATCCAGTTCACTTACATCGATTAAACAGTGAAACAACTCAAATGGATACAAATGCCTTATTAGTACAGGATAGTTCAGTCCATCATAGTTTCAATAAGTGCTATGTTACACATGATACCATGGGGTCTAAATTTTATAATAACAGCTGTGTTCGTATAATCGGCCAAGGATTCTATTTAGAAGATGGGCATAATATTGCAGCCAACCAATATATTAGAAACCATGTTGCTGGTGTTATGGCCGCTGCATTAAATTACGACCCATCACAAAAAAATGTCACGGATGCATCAGGTTATGCAATAGGCTTAAATTTATTCTGGGATGGTGATTACTTAGGGTCAAATGATAATTTTCACTATAACCCAGCTAAGATTCCTGATACATCAAATTCTGGTGCCAATACCGGTAGCTATATGGATTCATTTGGACCTAGTGGCTTTTGGATTACTACCTTTGGCAGCTATGTGGGTAAAAGCTTACCTAACTTATACGTTAATAATTCAGTTGCAGGTTGTCAGTTACGTGGTGCTGCTTACTGGTTAGTTAGACAAGATGTTAATAAAATTACCGATGTACCATCTACAATACAAGAAGACTTATACCCCGTATTTACCGGTAACCGTGGTCATGCTTGTTATGATGGTATTATGGCTGGTACAAATTTTGCGATTGTACCAGCAGGCCTTGGCATTAAGCCGCCTGCAAGCCCCCCAAAACCCGTTGCCCCTTATCAAGACAGTGCAGCATTAGGTAATGCGCCTGTTGCAGTATTTGACAGTCCAACTTTAACTCAAATTCAACAAAAAGCATTTTGGTATCGTGGTGTATTTGTTGCGATAACCAATGGCCGATTTGCTGCATTAAAACAAGGCATGACATTACTTGGTGGTGGTGGACCAGAAGGTAATTTATTAGGCTTTTGGGGACTAGTGACTAACTCTGTATTTGCAGCTGTTACTAATAATAATGTTAGTCGTTATGTTGATTGTAATAATAATTTTTATAACTACGGCACAGGTCAACAAAAATTTCTTCCAGGTCAACCACTAATGGTATATAAGCAAAATGAAATGGCACAGTGTGTACCTGTCGATCCTAATAATGTATCTTTATCTCCTACAACCCCTGTAGCAAATAACAATGCCGTATTTGGTGATATTTATACTAATTTTAACTTCCAAGGCTATACCTTTTATGATGGTCCAGCACGTATGGAATACAACCGCTTTATTAATTTTAGGGCAGATGCAACGAACTCAACACCACTAGAAACAATCTCAGGTGAAACAAGCCGCTACTTAGTAACGCTTGTTGATGCGCATAAAATGCTTGATTCGAGTAGTGTTGCACAATTATCTAATAATTATTTACCAGGTGGCAATGATTACTCAGGGTATGAAGGTGATGCTGCTTTTTCTTGGCTAAAAGGTAATCAACAATCTGTTCCACCAACTCAGTATGCATTAGGCAATATCTGGGATAATACCAACTTTAAACACCAAGTATTTACTGAAGTATCTAACTTACAACCGCCATTACAGGATGGTGATAAACAAACAGTTGAGATTGATAAAGATACAACCTTATCTGGCTATAAACTCTGTACATCAATCGATACAACACAATGTAGCACCAGTGCAGATTTAAATCACTTTCCAATATCATTAAATAATCTCGATATTTTCTCAACCGCATCAACGATAGATGAGCCTGATTCACGCGGTAGAAATAATGTCGCTGCAAGTGCTTTGATGTCACCACATAAATATGCAACTGTTAATATCGGTATTGCCAATCAAACAAAAATTGATGGTTTAAAAATTAACCGAACAATGAAAGTATTTGATGAAACACCAAATACTAGTTTAACCGGGCGTGGTGGCTTAAAGTACATGTATGAAATGATGGTAATGAATAATATGGGTTACTACTATCAAAGCTCACAACAAGATTATATTGGTCATAATCAATTACTCTTTAGTTATTCAGATGCACCCGTTGATTCATTATTTATTAACCGAGTTAATCTATGTATTGGGCCTGGCGCTGATACAAGCAAAATCAAAATCTATAAAGTGCCTAGACAATGGAACTCAGGTGTCAACTATCTAAAAGCGTCACCCTATTTCACAGGCTATGGTATTACTAATACAGCCACCAGTTGCCCTTCAGTTGTGACAGAAAAAGGCGCTTATCAAGATTGTCAATCGACAGGCACTGGTTTATCTGGCAACTGGGGAGTAGTTAATGCTTATACAAGTGCAAATGAATTAAATCAAACATTCTACAGTGCCTTAGATGCTAATTTTAAGCAACAATCGCCCCCAGCAATTAAAGAAGGCTATTATTATGACAGCACAAGCGGTATGCTTTACTTTAATATGATTCAATATCCGCAACAAAGCGCTTATACTAGCCCCGTCACACCGCCTTATGGCACCTGTAACAGTACCGATTATTCAACTGAAAAACAAAATATTATTAAATACTTAGCATTTAGTAATAGTGACAATATCGCTACAACCCTTAATGATGCTTGTTATGCTGAAAGTGGTACTCCAATTACTTCAGAATTACTAACATGCCCTAAAGAAGGCTGTAGTGTTTATACTGTTGAATTTACAGCACCACCTGCAACACAAAAATGTACCTTGCCTACTTGGCATGAATTTTCTGAAGGTACTACACCAAATTATGATCAAACAAGCTATCAAATCACTTATGCTCCACCTTATGTTTTATATGATAATGTTTCTAGTAATAAATTAACTCCTGTTAGTTACACATTAAATGTATTAGGCTCAGGTAGTACTCAGACACAGCGAAATTTTAATTATGATCAGGCTGATATTCCTAAAATGCCAAGTGGTACAGCATTGCTACCATTATCAAAACCAATTGAAACTACAGGAAAGCATACAATTAAAATTGGTCATAAGCAAACCGTTTGGACATTTGTAACAGGCTCAACTGCTTCAGCTGGCCAAGAAAGTACAATTACAGCAGTCTCACCAGGCTTCTTCCAATCAAATCAACCACCTTATACAGTTTCAAGCACTTTAAAAATAGAACCTGCTAGCGGTGGTAATGTTCAAAACTTTTATTATGTTAATGGTCAAACAGCAACTGTATCCTTTGGTGGTAATCAATGTAGTGTTCAATTTGAGCAAGCTACTTCCACTGTCTCTGTTGTCAACCCACCTTGCCATGGATTAACTGCAAGTGGCGTTACCATTACAACTCCAGCACCACAATAATATATGGCTCGATCATTTTTCATTAGAGCCTTTATAACGCCTATACCAAAATACCAAACCATAAATGGCAATACCCAAAAAAATTAAACGTGCAAATGAAGATAGATATAAATCCTCTAAGAAAAATATATACGATGAAACTATTGATACACAAATCCAAATATACCAACACTGGAGTATTTTTCTAATTAATAACCACTGGCCGAATAATGCAGCAATTAACACAAACGAGTCTAAAAACGGATCTTCACCATGTAAAAAATATGCATCAAATAAACTCCACAAATAAGCTAATAGTATAATCATCAGAAAAATAACAATAAATGTTAAAGGTTTTAATCGATGAATAACCAATACTTTTTGCTGTGTTTTCTGATCACGCCAAGCCCAGCTGATAAAGCCAATAACTTGTATCGGAACATAAATAATGTTTAGGATCATATCAGAGTATAATTGACTTTGGTAAAACACATATGCATATAACGATGCTTGAACAACACCGACAACCCAATTGAGAATATTTTCTCTAGCTGCTAGATAAACACCTAAAAATGAAGCAATGACAGCACATAGTTCTAACATAAATACCTTAGTATTAACGGATAATTTTTATATCATTTTAAAATAATAGCCTAACTAAAAGTATATTACTTTATCAAATTAAATTGGCAATATCTCAATTAGCCTATTAAAGTTAATTATGAGATAGTATAAAATAATACACGAGCTAGCTATGAGTAAACTTTTTCAAAACGAGCACGGTTTTTCTTATATTGAAGCAACCATGATCACAGCAATTATTGGTATCGTTGCAGCAATTGGAATTCCAAGTTATATGGCACACCTTGATCGTGCAAAATTAGCTGAGGCCTATACCCTTTTATCTTCTAAACAAGATGATGTTGTCAGTCAAATGATCTCCAGTGGTAATATAGATAATATAACACTTCAACAACTTAACACATCCAAAACAACTACCAATGGTAAATATGGAAACGTTAGATTTAATCGAGATGGCATTATAACCTATACATTTACAGATAAAAAACTCGCTGGCAATTCAATTAGCTTAAAACCTATTATTGCGACCGATGGTACAACGAATTGGCTTTGCCAAGCACAAGGTGAGTTTCCAGCCAACCCTTGTGGGCCATTTGAATAATTTATTTATTTTTTAGTGGCGAGTTTGACGTTTTTTTTCATGTTCATCGGTATTAATTTTTTCAATAATTTCCTGCTCTCTTTTCTCTAATAGCATAATTTTTTCAGCGACACCATCTTGTAAGAATCGTGCTGACATATAAGATTTTAATTGTGCTTGAATCCGAATAAGCTCCGCTTTTAGTTTATCTAGCTCTTTATCATCCATATAAGATTGCTCTCTACTTTTCAACTATTCATACGCCTATTATTAAAAAATAAAATACTAAACTAAGCAACTAGAGAATACATCTGAGTGCATTTTTGTTAAAATTAGCTAACGATATTAACATTAATTAACAAGCGACTTTTGGATAGCGATTATGCGCACAGCTTATGCGCCTTATCAACACTTATGGGAATATTTAGATGATGAGACGCAAATTATTGCTGTTAATTCACGTCTTACTGAACACTTAAATAAACTGTTTCTTTATCACCTTAAAACAAAAACCAATCGCTCTGTTGTTAATCAACGTATTCTAACGCTTTATCAATTCTTTGATCAGATGATTGATTGTCTTTATTTCAATCAAAAAACAGATGAGATACCACCTTTTTTTTATAATAGTAACCAAAACCTACTACTATGGCAGCAAATTATTGAAAATGATAGAAATACGCAGAAGGATGATGTATTTTTAAATGTATTTGATGCTACCAAAGATGCGATAACTGCCTATGATTTATGTTGCAATTGGGTTACTGATATGGATATTTTTTCATATCCGTCTGAGCATTTAGATTTTAAACGCTTTAAACAGTGGCTTATACAATTTCAAGCTTACTGTGATGATCATCATATTTATCCGGAAACTTTCAAATTAGCCATGATCATTAAAAAGCTTAAAAATTTACAATTGCCTTTCAAACGGTTGATTTTTATTGGCTTTAATGATTACCCTCCCTCACTAAAAAAACTTTTAGAGCAATTAAAAAAACTTAGTATTGAATTAATACACTGGCAATTAGAACCATCTAATGATTTTAATGACCCCAATACGCCATTTCTAATTAGCACACCTAAACTACCTCAAGCAACAACAAGTGTCTATGCTTTTGAGCAAACAGAAAAAGAGCTTATAGCCGTAACAGAAATGATCTATGAAGATTTTTATCGCTACCCAAACCAAACAATTGGCTTAATCATTCCAGATTTACATCTTATTCGTAACAAAATAGAGAAAATATTTGATGTGCAATTTTTTTCTAAACACAATCGCCTAGAAGCGCTTAATAATACCGATAAGCCTTATGTAATCTCCGGTGGTAAGTCATTAGCTACAATGCCAATTATTAAAACTGCCTTGATGATTTTAAAATTAAATGCCTCATCCAACCTTGAACACCTTATTAGAGTTCTTGAATCACCATTTACCTATAGCGTTAATTCATCTTTTGATCAACGCCAACAATTAATTGACTTAATTAAACATAAGTATTTTAAATCAACTGCGATAAAGACGCTTCTATCTGACGCTGATTTAGTAGAACATTTATCTGAATTTAAAATACCACTTGAAAAAATCATCAACCAATCAGTTAACTACGCTTCAAAACCACTATTATCCATACAAACTAAATTACAATTATTCAATTTTCCTGGCAATGAATCATTATCTAGTGAAAACTATCAAGCTGTTGAACAGTTCTATCAACTACTAACTGAATTAAAAAAGTTACACAATATAGCCAATCAAAATGATTCAATCAATATGATTATACAATTAGAACAACTGGCCAAACAAATAATTTTCCAAGCACAGAGCAATCCAAATGCATCGATATTTGTTTTAGGTATCTTAGAAGCAAGTGGGCATTACTTTGATCGTTTATATGTCATGCGCATGCATGATCGATTGTGGCCATCTCAACCAAAACCAAATACGCTACTACCAATAGAATTACAAAAACAATACCAAATGCCACATGCTACTTATGAACGTCAATTATATTATGCCATGCAAATAAGCCGTGCTTTTTTCTATCAATGTCATAAGCTTTTTATTAGCTATAGCCTTTTTGACGGTGAAATCACGCAAAGCTTAGCGCCTATCATGCATACTTTAATACCCAATATCAATCTGATTAAACAATCGGATGACTTTAAAAAACACCAATTACTACCAGAGGTTAAATTTAAAGAAACAACATTAAACTTAGAAGCCTTACAAGAGTCCTATAATGCCAATAGCTATTTATATAAGGATTTTAGCTATTGCCCCTTTAAAGCACAAATGAAGTATCGCTTGAAACTAGAGCCATTGATTGAGTTTAAAGAACCACTCAATGCTAAAGATAAAGGGATTTTAATTCACCAAGTAATGGAAATTATCTGGCGGCAATTAAAAACTCAACAAGCATTAAATAATCTGACTGGTCCTGAGTTAGAACGCATCATTCAACAAGCGATCAAACAGGCGCTATATAAAAATAAACAGCTATTTCCCCCACAACTAGATTATTTAGCTATGATTGAGACAAATCGTATTGCCTTATTAATTAAGCAATGGCTTTATTTAGAAAAACAAAGAGAGATCCCCTTTCATGTACTTAGTCATGAAAAAAGTACACAGAAACAAGTAGGCTTATTAACGACTAAATTACGCATCGATCGCATTGATCAACTAGATGATGGAAACCTATGGTTAATCGATTATAAATCTGCCTATATGACAAACCCAAAAGGCTGGTATAACGATACGTTATCTGAACCTCAACTACCTCTATATGCTATTGCATTAGATAATGTAACTGGGATTAGCTTTGCACAGATAAATGGCCAATCAATGAAATTAAGTACATTAAGTAGCTATCATTCATCACTTCAGTTATGTGAAACCCGTATTGATATAAAAACGCAGTCCATTGAGCAAAAGTATAAAACCGCCTCAACTGAATATGATAATTGGCAACAATTAACTCATTACTGGAATGAGCATTTAACTGAACTGTCAAATGAGTTTACACAAGGTAAATTGGATATTACACCTAATACACAATGTACATTCTGTGAATTTGATCAACTATGTCATTACCAACATTTTAAGCGTGGTACAATTTGATTAATATCGCCAGCACCTTGAATTAAAACAACATCCTTATGATTAACGAAGGACTTAAGTATCTGTTCTGCTTTGTTGTGATCACTGGCATAATAACAAGTGCTACCTTCATTAGATAACGCATTGGCTAATGTCTCTGCATCAATCCCTTCAATTGGTTTTTCACTGGCAGCATATGTCTTTAAAACAACGCTTTGATCAGCATCTGCTAAGGCATTAATAAAGGCTTTAAAATGTTCACTCGTTCGGCTATATCGATGCGGTTGAAATAAATGCACAATACGCCTACCTGGGAAAGCATAACGAATAGTTCTCAATGTTGCCTTAATTTCAGCTGGATGATGACCATAATCGTTAATCAATGTAAAACTTGTTGATTGATTGACTATTTCAGAGACTTCAAAGCGACGCGCCACCCCTTGAAATTGAGCTAATGCTGTTTGAATTGCTTCAGCTTTAACACCATGAAATAAGCTAATGGCAATAGCACCTAATGCATTCAATACATTATGCTCGCCCGGCATATTTAATATCACTTCAAATGACTGCTGATTAATTTTATCAATGACTTCAAACTGACTGGTTAATGCATGATAGGCACAATTCATTGCTTGGATATTTGCGCCAGATGATAAGCCAAATGATATTAATTTCGCCTGTGTAAACTTACGTTGTAACGGCTGTATTTGAGGGCAATCAATATTAATTGCTAATAAGCCAGATTGTGGCACATTTTGTGCAAAATCGATAAAACTTTGATTAACCTTAGTTATATCATGATCATATTGACACATATGGTCGTAGTCAATATTGGTAATAATTGCATTTTGTGGCTGCAATGCTAAAAATGACTGATCACTCTCATCTGCTTCTGCAATAAAAAATGAACTTTCACCCATATCCGCTGTTTTATCTAAGCTTTGAATGACACCACCAACAACAAAGCTTGGTTTAAGCTTGGCATGCTTAAATATACTTGTAAGCATTGCAGTTGTTGTTGTTTTACCATGTGTGCCACTAACTGCAATACCATAGCGACAATTCATTAATAGTGCTAACATCTCTCCTCGTGTGATTACTGGAATATCTAACTGCTTAGCTTTTATAATTTCTGGATTATCAGGTGATAATGCTGAAGTGATTACAACTAAGTCAATCATATCATCAATATGACTTTGGCAATGACCGCTAACAATACGCATGCCTTTTTTTGCTAATCGATGCGTAATTTGAGAATCATTTAAATCTGAACCGCTAATTTGATGACCTAATTGATGTAATACACGAGCAAGACCACTCATACCAATTCCACCAATACCAACAAAATGAATGGATAATACTTCATTTAAGCTTATTTCATTTAAATCAATTGAATCATTAACCACTAGATCCCCCTTTTTATTAAGTCTCTAATTTATTTCGTTATAATATTTATTTTAAGTTGTTATTTTTTTATGTTTTTTAGCTTCAATAAATGCACTGATACGCGCTGTAAATTCATCAGATGCAATTTGAGTTAAAAAGAGCGCCTTTTCAGCTTCTAAAGTCTCTGATAATGCATCAATTTGGTTTAAGTGCTTTTTAAGTACGCTAAATGCATGCGCTGGCGTCATAAACATTTTTTTAATCAGCTTATTTAGCTCTATATCTAATGCCTCAACAGATTGACATAGGCAATCAACTAAGCCAATTGCCTGTGCATCAATAGCATTCAATTGCTCATTAAATAATAACATCCGCTTAGCATACTTTAAACCTAATGCTTGCTTTAAACTCCATAGCTGGCCACCATCAGCGGTTAAACCAATACCAATATAAGATGAATGGAAATTACTATTATCTAATGCAAGAACATAATCACAAGCTAATATCAAACTTAAACCGTAGCCTGCAACAATACCACGCGTGACAGCTACAACTGGAATGCTTAAACTTGCAATCATTTCAATAATAAGCTGTGCTTGATCAAGCATGGGTTGTATAATTTGACATCGCATCTCAGGCGCTTCTATAATCAATTTGCCAAAATAATAAATATCACCACCAACCATAAAGTGTTCACTATTACTTTCGATAATTAACACTTTTGCTGTACTGTCTTCTTTAACCGTTAATAAATGTTGATAAATACCATCAAGCATTTGAGGATTGAGTGCATTATGCGCTTCTATACGATTTAATTTTAAGCGATAACAACCATTATCAGAAGTTAATATTACTGGCATTATGTCCATATCATACCTTCTTAAAACTTAAAGTCATTCAGTAAGCATTAAGTATAACAATTTTACAATATCAAAACCAAAAGAAAATAAGCATAGCTTAAACTAAGCGTTAAAATCCTGCTTTAATTAATTTGATATAACTAACCCCTTCATTAGAAGGCTCTTCCTTATTAGTAGCAGGCTTATTTGTAGAGACAAGCCTTTCAAGATAGCGCGCTACCATATCAACCTCTAAGTTCACTTTCTGGCCAACATTATAGTATTGAATCACCGTTTTATTACGTGTATGTGGAATAATATTAACACTGAAAGTCTGCTCGCTAACCTCATTAACCGTTAAACTAATACCATCTAGTGAAACCGATCCCTTCTCAACAATATAACGCATTAAGTGCTCAGGTGCTTTATAAATTAAACGCCATGAACGGGCATCCTCTCTAATATAAATCAGTTCAGCTAAGCCATCAACATGCCCTGAAACCAAATGACCACCTAATCTTTGATTAAAGGCTAATGCCTGCTCTAAATTAACATAATCGCCAGGTCTTAAGCGACTTAAGGATGTTTTTTGTAAACTTTCATTGGATACATCAAATGATAGCGTTTGATTATTTTGATTCACAACAGTTAAACAGACACCATTAATAGCAATACTATCACCTAAATGGATATCTTTAAAATCTAAAACTGAAGGTTTTATACCTAAACGGACATCACCACCATACATCTCGAATGATGCTAATTGCCCAATATCTTCTACAAGCCCCGTAAACATAAGCCTTTTATCCTCTTACTATGTAAGTTTTAGCTTAATATAATATTAAATATGTTTAATCATTACATTATAATTCTTATTAACGCCTACTAGCTTAGCGATTTATGATCAAGAAGTCATTTATTTTTAAAAAAGTTTGTTTTATTTTAATGAAAATTTTAGTAATTGCTAATTATTAAAATCAAACATAAAAACAACTTAACCAATTTTAAGTCCATATAAATCAGAGATTAATTTTTTAGTAAAAAATTTTTTGCATATAATCTAACAAGCAAATCATAGCGATTAGTTTGTAATAAAAGTTATTATAATTTACAAATCAATCCAATCATAAATTTACTTAGACAGGAACCATCATCATTCCTTCACTAGCTTCTGCTTCTGCTCCTTTTTCCATTGCAGCGTTAGCTTCTGGATTTTCTCCATTATCAGCTTGTAAAAACGGTTGTGGAGGTTCTGTAGATTGAGCGTTTTCATTATCTAATTTTAATTGATCTGGATCTGATTGGTTATCATTTACTGAATTAGGCTGATTAGGGTCATTATTAGATTGAAGATTCTGATTTTGTTGATCTTGAAGTCGCTGTTTATCTTGCTGTTCCTTTTCCTGTTGCTCATCTTCTACCTTTTGAGCTTCTTCAGCTAATTCTTTGTCAGTCTTTTTTTCAGTAGATTTAAATTCTGGCTTAATATCTTGGCCTTCAGTGTTATTATCGCTAGATTGAGAGCTTTCTTCTTGTTGCAATTTCTCTTCTTGCGAGTTAATCATTTCATTTAATTCATTTATTTTTGTTTTTAACTCTTCTGGAGTCATTTGATCAAATGGCTTAGTAAATTTTTTATAAGCTTTTACAGCCATTTTAAAAACATTGCCATCAGTCTTCTGTTTGTCATTTTCATCATTATTACGAATTTGATCAAGTTTTGCTTTTATTGCTTGAATCTGTTCTAAATTACCTACAGACATATTTTTATCCCTTAAAGGAATTATAAGATATTTAAAGCAACCCCATAAACTTATATGCTCAAATACCAAAACTACACAATTTTAGTAATTTATAAAAAATAAAATACTATTTAAACCCAAGATCCAATTTATTCAAATAATCAATCACATACAATTAAAATGATCAATTATTCTGCAATAATTACATTTATTAATTAAGATTTAATTAATGATTTATATAGATAAATAGTAAAGAAAATACTGTTACAAATAAATAGCTAATTAGTCATTATTTCTCTATTTTTTAATCAAAGGTTACTGCAAAAGATTATCCTAAAAAAATCAAAATGATAACTACAATGTCATAAAGTCAATATTAAGCGTTAAATTAAATTTAACTTTTTCAGTCATGATTGCACTTTAAATTTGCTAAAATAACACTAACCGTTATATCAGTTACACATCGATTTTATAAAGGGATAAGAAATGGCAGAGATTAAGGCCTTTAATACCATTGAAGAACATCATATTGAGCTACAAGATGCATCTGTTGATATTTGGGATAATAAATACCGATTAAAAACAGCTACAGGTGCTGCAGTTGATAAAAGTATTGATTATACCTATCAGCGCGTTGCAAAAGCATTAGCTGATGTTGAAAAAACGAAACCCTTAAAAGAAAAATATTATCATGAGTTCTTATGGGCATTACGTAATGGCGCCATTCCAGCTGGTAGAATTATGTCCAATGCCGGTGCACTCGATCATAAACCTGCAACCTCAACGATTAATTGTACAGTCTCAGGCACCATTGATGATTCAATGGATGATATTTTAAATAAAGTGCATGAAGCAGGACTGACCTTAAAAGCCGGTTGCGGTATTGGTTATGAATTTTCAACGCTTAGACCAAAAGGTGCCTTTGTCGCAGGTGCTGGTGCAAATACATCTGGGCCATTATCTTTTATGGATATTTATGACAAAATGTGCTTTACCGTAGCATCCGCTGGCGGTCGTCGTGGCGCGCAAATGGGTTCATTTGATATATCACACCCTGATGTACTTGATTTTATCCGCGTTAAACGCGAAGACGGTCGCCTACGTCAATTTAATCTATCGTTATTAATTACTGAAGAATTTATGCAAGCGGTTGAAGCCGATGAAGAGTGGCCTTTGGCATTTCCTATTACTGAAAAAGAGCGTATTACTCACGGTATTGAACTTGATAATGCCAAACAAGTCACCTGGCGTGACTGGCCAATTAAAGCAGATTATATCCAAGATAAAGCAGGATTAGTTGCCTGTCGTATCTATAAAACCATCAAGGCTAAACGCTTATGGGATATGATTATGTCATCGACCTATGACTATGCAGAACCTGGCTTTATTCTTATTGATAAGGTCAATGAAGAAAATAATAACTGGTTTTGTGAAAAAATTCGTACCACCAATCCATGTGGTGAACAACCACTACCACCCTACGGCTCGTGTCTTTTAGGTTCTATTAATCTAACACGCTTTGTGCTAAATCCATTTACAGATCAAGCGAAATTTGACTGGGAAACTTATGAGAAAGTTGTGCGGATCTTTACCCGCATGCTTGATAATGTTGTTGAAATCAATGGCCTACCTTTAGATAAACAGCGCCATGAAATCACCTATAAACGTCGTCATGGCATGGGTTTTCTTGGCCTAGGTTCAACTGTAACGATGTTACAAATGCAGTATGGCCAGAAAGATTCACTAGCATTTACAACTGAAGTAGCCAAGCGTATGGCCATTGTTGGTTGGCAAGAGGCTGTCACCCTTGCAAAAGAAAAAGGTATGGCACCAGTAATGGATGATGATTTTACCATCACTGAAGAAATGCTACGCCTACGCCCAGAAATGCTTAGAGATGGCGTTAAAGCTGGTGATGTGTTAAAGGGGCGTGTCCTACATGCTAAATACAGCCGTTATATGCAACGAGTCGGCAAGGAAGATCCAGAGGTAATCAAAGCAATTTGTGAGCATGGTGCACGTTTTAGCCATCATACATCGATTGCACCAACAGGCACTATTTCTTTATCATTAGCCAATAATGCCAGCAATGGAATTGAACCAAGTTTTGCACATCATTACTCACGTAATGTCATTCGTGAAGGTAAAAAGACCAAAGAAAAAGTCGATGTTTATTCTTATGAATTATTGGCTTATCGTTCATTAATTAATCCAGAAGCGATGCCACATAACACAGATGGTCATGCAAAATTACCGGATTACTTTATCTCATCAGATGATGTAAGCCCTAAAGCACATGTTGATATTCAAGCTGCTGCGCAAAAGTGGATCGATTCAAGTATTTCAAAAACAGCCAATGTACCAACTGATTTTTCTTATGAAGAGTTTAAAGATATTTATCTTTATGCTTATAAAAAAGGACTGAAAGGTTGTACAACCTTCCGCTTTAATCCTGAAGTCTTCCAAGGTGTATTAGTTAAAGAGGCTGACCTTGAAAATACAACTTATCGCTTTACACTAGAAGATGGATCAATCGTTGAAGTCAAAGGCAATGAACATATCGAATATGATGGTGAAACCCATACCGCAGCTAATTTATATGATGCACTAAAAGAAGGTTATTACGGAAAATTCTAGGAGAAATTTACATGAGCGTACCAATTAAGAAAAAAATAACAAGCTTTAGCATTCTAAAAGAAGATGACAATAAAGCTGAAGCAAAAAAGCAATCAAAAAAAGATAAAAACCTTGAGCATATGAGTGAGCGTGTTAAGCGCCCTGAAGCATTAGCTGGTGAAACTTATAAAATCAAACCACCACATGCTGAGCATGCTTTATATGTTACTATCAATGATATTATTCTAAATAAAGGCACAGATCATGAGTCTCGTCGCCCATTTGAGATATTTTTAAGCTCTAAAAATATGGAGCATTTTCAGTGGACGATTGCATTAACACTGATTATTTCAGCAGTCTTTCGAAAAGGTGGTGATATCACTTTTTTAGTTGAAGAATTACGCAGTGTTTTTGATCCCAATGGTGGCTATTTTAAACGTGGTGGTAAATATGTCCCATCGCTTGTTGCTGAAATTGCCGATGTAATCGAACGCCACTTGAAAAAAATTGGCATTCTACCTGATGATGAATTAAGTGATGAACAGCGATTATTTATTGCCAATAAAAAAGAAGAAGTTGCACAAAAACATGCCACAAATGACAGCCAAAGTGGATTCCCACCTGAATCGCAACTATGCACTAAGTGTTCAACGAAAGCGATGATTATGATGGATGGCTGCCTAACCTGTTTAAGTTGCGGCTACTCAAAATGTGGTTAATTATCAACAATCGCTATTAAACGGTTTGCCTTTGCTGACTAATTTCTCGTAAATATTGTCTATTTTTTAAGCCTATTGCTATATTTATTAAATAATAATAAAAGGATTATTTAAGAATAGAGGCGATGTATTTATTTCAAGTTATTATTACAATTATCACGCTTTTTATCGTCTTAAGTGCTTTTATTAGTAGAAGATTTTCACCTTATCCAATTGTTATCTGTGCAGCAATTTTATTATTTATCAGTCAAACTTTAAGCTTACACGATGTTAAACATGTCGCCCTTAATAGTGGCCCAATTACCATTATCTGCTTATTTATTATTACTTCTGCCTTAAGAAAAACAGGCCTTATCTATCAAATCGGTCGCTGGATATTAAAACTGAATGATTATAATCAATACTTAACATGGATTTGTGCATTTGCATGCGTATTAATTTTATCTGCTTTTATTAACAATACACCGATTGTACTTGTGATGGCACCAGTCATTGCCAAAATTGCCAGAGCCAATCGAAAAAAACCTGCTAAATTCTTAATCCCCCTATCTTATGTTTCAATACTCGGTGGCATGTGTACTTTAATTGGTACATCAACCAATATCATTACTAATGATGTTGCAACTTCATTAGGCTTACAAAGTTTTAATATCTTTGAAATTACCATTCCAGGTATGATTGCAGCTGCGATTGGAACAATATATTTATTGCTTGTTGGTACGCGTTATATTCCTAATACACGGATTATAGATGGTAAGGATTTAAAGCTCTATTCGGTTAAATTTCACCCTAAAAAAGCATCCATTGCTTTAATTGTATTAGTTTTAATTGTTCTTCTAGCTGCTTTTAACCTATTGGATATTGCTTCTCTTGCCATTATCGGTGCGATTGTTGTTTTAGCTTGTCAATGTATTGGTATTAAAGAAGCACTAAAAGCCGTCGAGTGGAAACTAATTCTTTTGATCTATGCTATGCTTGCGCTATCTGTCTCTGCCAATAATCTAGGCATTATTCACTATCTTGTTCACCATGCATTTAACATAATTGAAATTGACAATCCAATTATTCTTTTTATGTTTATCTATATTATTACAACATTATTAACCGAGATTTTAACCAATAATGCCGTTGCCATTTTAATTACGCCAATTGTCATACAAATCGCATTAAGCCTTGGCTTTGAACCAACACCTTTTATTGCTGCTGTGATGTTTGGTGCATCCGCTAGCTTTTCTACCCCTATGGGTTATCAAACCAATACCTATATTTATACCTTAGGTAACTACCACCTATTTGATTTTGTTAAGGTTGGCTTACCACTAGATTTTATTGTATTTGTCAGTTTAACCATTGTCGCTTATTTTTATTGGTTTTAATGCAGATGACATCAAAGCTTAGACTATCCAAGTAATCGTAATCAACATAATTATTACGCTTATAACTATCAATGCACTTCGTAAGCCTTTACCACCAAAAACTAAATGATTGGTTGTTTTTTTATAAGTTTTAAATGCTGCAAGTGAAGGTATTAACAAAGCATAAACTAAACCAAAATAACCTGAAATTGATAAAGCATGAATAAAAATATCGCCACAAAAAGTCACAGCTAAATAAGAAGGCACAAAGACCAAAAACCCTGCAACTAAGCGCCCCCTTTAATTTTGCCGTTAATTTTAATGCATCAACCCAGAAATCAACAAATGCAATGGAAACTGCAATAAATGAAGCAAAAACTGTCACTTTGCTAAACTTCTGCCAAATTAAGTACAGGGTATTTTAAATGATCAGTTTTAAGTAGCGTCATTTTAATAAAATGATCATCATGTTAGCCATTCATTGATATTTGTCTTATTCGTTAAGTTATCGAGATGTTGAAGAATTATTGTTAGAACGTGGTTTTCAAGTTGATCATACAACCGTCTATTAAACTGCATCAGCTATACTTCTCTGGAAGGTTAAATTTAGAGATTTAGGGTAGCACAGTTGGGTGAACAGTCTCCACAAATTCCATAAGAAGTAAGTTCATAATAACACTTTTATTTTAAAAATAAACAACTATTTTTTAAATTTGCTATACTAATTTATATGTATTATAAAACCTTTGGTATTATCATGTTAAACAAGCTTACTAATCTATCAATTGCACTTGTAACCTCTTTATGTTTCTTACCTATAAGTAACTTATCTGCTACTGAACAAAAGAGAAATTTTACCTATTATATACTACCTACAGTTTCCCTTGCTGGAGCAAAACCAATAACAGTTGGTAGTGCATGTACTCCACAAATATCTGGAGTACATAGCAATAATTTACGAAATGGCTATGCCTTCCCTTGTAAAACAACATTTGTTAATAATAAAGCTAATTTAACATTAACACAGGGGGAAAATGGTCAATGTACAATGACAATAATTCTCACTTCTGATAGTAGTCAAATAAAAACAGTTACAGGTAACTGCCCGATACAAATACCTATTTGGGGAAATATTGGTAGTACTATGAAAGTTAATGGCAAAGTATTACCAAATTACTCACCTAAACAAACAACATCTACCCCTAAACAAACAACATCTACCCCTAAACAAACAACATCTACTCCTAAACAAACAACATCTACTCCTAAACAAACAACATCTACTCCTAAACAAACAACATCTACTCCTAAACAAACAACATCTACTCCTAAACAAACAACATCTACTCCTAAACAAACAACATCTACTCCTAAACAAACAACATCTACTCCTAAACAAACAACATCTACTCCTAAACAAACAACATCTACTCCTAAACAAACAACATCTACCCCTAAACAAAC
>JAKJJQ010000042.1:0-2952 GCA_021713415.1 Thiotrichales bacterium 19X7-9 | reverse complement strand
CCTAAACAAACAACATCTACTCCTAAACAAACAACATCTACTCCTAAACAAACAACATCTACTCCTAAACAAACAACATCTACTCCTAAACAAACAACATCTACTCCTAAACAAACAACATCTACCCCTAAACAAACAACATCTACCCCTAAACAAACAACATCTATTCCTAAACAAACAACATCTATTCCTAAACAAACAACATCTACCCCTAAACAAACAACATCTACCCCTAAACAAACAACATCTACCCCTAAACAAACAACATCTACCCCTAAACAAACAACATCTACTCCTAAACAAACAACATCTACTCCTAAACAAACAACATCTACTCCTAAACAAACAACATCTACTCCTAAACAAACAACATCTACTCCTAAACAAACAACATCTACCCCTAAACAAACAACATCTACCCCTAAACAAACAACATCTATTCCTAAACAAACAACATCTATTCCTAAACAAACAACATCTACCCCTAAACAAACAACATCTACCCCTAAACAAACAACATCTACCCCTAAACAAACAACATCTACCCCTAAACAAACAACATCTATTCCTAAACAAACAACATCTACCCCTAAACAAACAACATCTACCCCTAAACAAACAACATCTACCCCTAAACAAACAACATCTACCCCTACAAAGGGTACTCTTCCAGTTACTGTTCAAAATAACACTAATGAAACAATATACCTCACAGCAACAACAGGTAAACCAGGCAAAATGCATACGTATACTGATCCAAAGCAAAGCACATTTTTAATACATAATTGGCACGACCCTAAACCTGGTGCTTTAGGAGGAGAGCTCCCAACCCATGACGGTAACATTGTTATAATGCCAAAAGGATCACAATACAAATTTACGTTAAATGAAAAAAGTAACTATGCTGTTACTGGTGGAAGAATTTATGCATCATATAATGTTCAAGGGCTGCCTTCTTCAGATTCTAATTGGATACCATCATTCAAATCATATAGTATTGGCTATACAGAATTAACTTACAACAGCAATACTGCCGGTAAAGTTATAGATTTAACTAATGTAGACTCATTTGGACCTATTCGATTTGAATTAGATATTACAAATAATAAAAACCCTAAAAAAGTAGTCTTGTCTTATTATGACACATATTACAATATATATAATAAATTACTAATGGTTAGCAAGGGTAAAGATGTTAAAGATTTAAAGTATCCAAATAGAATTTTAAGTCCTGTTAAGACTAATAATTGGGATCATTTACTAACCCAAAGCTTTATCAATAACTATTTTGAAACAACATATAGGGACAAACAAAGTGTTAATATGATATATGCTCCTGGAGAAAAATCTTCTTATCATCTTAGTTATTCATGTCAATGGGCCATAAATACTGTTGTTTGTACTGATAATGGGTCTAAAAAAAATACTTGGAATTATAATAAAGCAGTAACTGCACCTGAAAAAATAACATTATTTGTAGCTAAGGCTGCTACAGGTGGCGGCAATCTAACCCCAGGTGCTGTGTATAAAAATACAGCACCTCCAGGAAAGTATTTTTATACCTATGATGGTACACTAGGTAATATAGGCGATGGTACAACTGATATTCCAGGAAGTGAGGCTGATATGGTTACCAATTTTATCAGCCAACAGTTACTTGCTGGCTTAAAGGACAATATGGATAAAAATTTGCAAGATTATAGCTGGGTTATAAATAAGTACTCCGCTGCATATTCTGCTCCAAACTCAGATGCTACAGCAAGGAATGATATCGTTTTACAAAAATTAGATAATAGCACAAATTTAGTCATTAAAATTTTGCCTAAGGATTATAAATATACAGGCCCTAATCGCCCAAAACTCTCAGCTTTATCAGGCATATGTACAGATATGGTCATGGTAACTGAAAACCCACAAGTTGGGGATAAAAATATTTTTTCAAATTATAAAACTTATGCTACTATAACCTTTTTTAGTATATATAAGAATCTAGAGTTGCCTAAATATAGAGCAATTACAGGATGGAAAGCTAACTCTAAATGTGAAAGTGGATCAGCAAATCTTAATATTAAACCTGGTTGTGCTTATACATTAACCAATAAGTATAGTTATATAGGGGCTGCAACGTACAATGAGAGCACACTTCCAAATGCCAGTATCAATTTACTTCCTTTATCTAAATTAAAGCCAACAAAATATACTATCAAATATGATAATAAAGAATTTAATATAATAATCGATCCTAAAATAGGTCAAAATGGTACAGTTTGTATAGATAAAGCATATAAAGGAACAGGCCTTAATATAACAAAGAAACCAACTGGAAATAATGGTCAATCTTATAATGTTAATATAAGTCTGCAAGATATGTAGTAAAGGGTCTAATCATTTAATTGTGTAAATTTTGATAGTTAGTTTGTACACTACAACGAACTATAGGAGTTTATATAAATGCGTAAAAAACCAAATAAAGCGATCCAAGAAGCGATTGATGTATTAGTTTCCCATAACATAGATTTATCCTCAGTTTTAAAGGAAGATGGCGTTTTAAAGCAACTAACCAAAGGTTTAGTAGAAAGGGCTTTAGAATCAGAGATGGATAATCATTTAGGGCTCTTTTCCATTTCTTGTTGGTTAAATACCAAGCATCTTATATCCTCTCAAATCAACCATTAATCTTTGGAAAAGTGATTTAGTTTTAAAGAAACCATAACAACGACGCTTAATTACTTTAATTTTGGCTATTTTGGCAATATATGTTGAACTTGAATATATTTCTTATAACAGTAATATTCTTTTTGGGGTATATAGTTATGAGAAAATCAAAATTTAATTCATTTTTAAGTGCATTATCTGATCTTACAATTAATCAATTACAAGTTTTACTTACACGTGCATCAGCTCTTAAAACTAATGCCTTTGTTATAGCTGAAACTGTAAACACATGCTCAG
>JAKJJQ010000041.1:0-28094 GCA_021713415.1 Thiotrichales bacterium 19X7-9 | reverse complement strand
GCTAGTAAGATCATTTCATTGTGCCTATAGCACTCATTACCACATAGTTTTTCCTGTGAAATACAGGAAGGCCTTGCTGATCTCAAAAGTAGAGTGCCGTTTAAAGGCAATCTGCGAAGAGATAGGTGAGCGTTATGAAATAGACTTTGAGGAAATAGGCTGTGATAAAGATCATATTCATATCCTTTGTTCATTTCACCCAAAGTATAGTATTGGTGAAATTGTGAGAAAAATAAAAAGCATAACGGCACGAGAATTATTTAAAAGCTTTCCAGATTTGAAGAAAAACTTATGGGGTGGTGAGTTTTGGAGTGATGGTTATTATGTTGGGACAGTTGGTGAAAGAGGTAACTGGAAAGTGGTGGAGCGGTATGTTAAGAATCAAGGGTTAAAACTGGATGAAGCGCAATTGCGACTCTTTTAATACCCCGCTGCTTGCCGCGGGGATATTTATTAAGTTGTATAGAGGTGGTTTATCGCATCTAAATATATGATTTTTAGTAAAAAATATTTAATCTTGAAGCTTTTTCGCCAAGGTAGCAACATTTTTACCTAATGTTTTACAAACATCGCTCTCATCTTTAGAAATTGGATTTGCAATAACACCACCTGCATGATGGGATGCACCATAGGGGCTGCCACCTGTAGTTGTTGTATGTAGTGCTTTACAGCTATATGGTATACCTGTAATTAAAGCACCGTGGTGTAAAAGAGGTAACATCATACTTAATAATGTTGCTTCTTGACCTGCATGCATACCACCAGTTGAAGTAAAGACACCAGCTGGTTTATTAATTAATGCGCCTGTCATCCAAAGATCAGAAGTTGAGTCAAAGAAATGTTTCATGGCAGCAGCCATATTACCAAAATAAGTTGGTGAGCCAATGATTAAACCAGCACAGTTTTCAAGCTCTTCTTGAGTAACACAAAGCTCAGTTTGCTCAGTTATTGCTGTGTTTTTATCAGTAGTCGTTACGATATCAGCAACGGTTCGTACTTTTACTTCGATACCCTCAACGCTTAAAACGCCTTCGGCAATTTGATAAGCTAAGTCTTTGGTTTTGCCATAGCGACTGTAGTAGATTACTAATATATAAGGCATTGATAATAAACCTTTTTATGCTTTTCTTTCATCAATAGTTAAATGATTTTGTGGTATCAAAATCGTCACTTATTGTAAATGCTTTTTATTCGTATTGATATATTTAAGTTAATTTAAAAGCATAAAAAATCTTAACTTTATATGTTTTAGCTATTGACATTGATTAATTTCTATTCATAAAATGGAATCGATTGAATAATTTAGGAGATGACTTTTTTGGACGTTCCGTTGGAACTTGTATCAGGCTTTTTAATGATTACTTTATTAGAAAGTATTTTAGCAATTGATAACTTGTTATTTATTTACATCATTACGGCTAAATTGCCAGAATCTATTCAGAAGAAAACGCAAAAGATTGCCATCATATTAGCAGCATTAATGCGTATTGTTGGTCTATTTTTTATTGGCTATTTAATGCAGCTAACCGATAGTTTGTTTAATATTTTTGGTAATGCGATTAGTATTCGTGATTTAATTTTGATCTTTGGTGGTGCGTTTTTGATTATTAAGGCGCTGCATGAAGTGTATTTACTGTTTTTCCCAAATCATGACAATAAATCACATACAGCAAAGACTTTCTTAAGTGCGATTGTGCAGATTATCTTAATTGATATGGTCTTTTCATTAGATAGTATTATCACAGCAATTGGCTTAATTGATAATCTTTGGGTGATTAGTTTATCGATTCTTGTCTCATGTGGGTTAATGCTAGTTGCTGCTAAATACTTAGCACCATTAGCTAAAGAAGTGAACTTTAAGTTATTGGCATTATGTTTTCTACTTTTAATTGGTGTCATTATTATTGCTTCAGGCGTTGATATCTCGATTGATAAGGGTTATATCTACAGTGCTTTTGGCTTTGCATTATTAGTGCAAGTATTGCAGCTACTTTATAAAAAGCATTTTAGCCGATAAGAAAATTTTCACTTATACTTATAGAGTAGGCAATAAAAGAAGTACAGTGATCGATGCAAAAAGAATCATTTAATATTCAAATTATGTTCAAGCGAACAATACGCTTTTGGCTTTGGGTTTTAAAACAGTTTGTTGATTCAAATGTAATGGCTAGAGGCGCCTCATTAACGCTAACAAGCCTCTTAGCAATGGTGCCATTTCTAATTATGATGATGACTTTAGCTAGTCTAATTCCAGATTATGGTCAACTAGATCAAAAAATGCAGAGCTTTATCTTTAATAATTTTGCACCGCATACAGGTGAAGTCATTGGTCAATATATTGATCAATTAGTTTCTAAGCGTATTGGTTTACCTGTTGCTGTGACGTTGGCGTTATTTATTATTAGTATTTTTATGATTCGCTCAATCGATCAAGCAGTTAATGAAATCTGGCAAGTAGAGCATAAGCGTAGTTTTATCAATGCATTTTTACTCTATTGGGCAATTATTACTTTAGGTCCGATCTTATTTGGCTTAGGCTTGGGATTGAGTTCTTATCTTTTGTCATTAAAGTGGGTCAATGACTGGACATTACAGGGCGCAGGTAAATTATTATTAATGCTACCAAGCTTATTTTATTTTGTTGCTTTTATATTTTTATATCGTGTGATTCCTTTTGTAAAAGTGAAATTAATACATGCAATTTTAGGATCTTTAGTTGCAGTAATTTTATTTGAAGTGGTTAAGTACGGATTTACTTTATATGTGACACTGGTGCCAACTTATGAGCTTATCTATGGTACGCTTGTTGCCATTCCATTATTTATTTTATGGGTATTGATTGCTTGGTATATATTTCTTCTTGGTGCTATTGTTGTTAAAGGTTTATATTTATCGCAAGCGCAACGTTCCGTATATAAGATGCAAGCATTTAATATTGCAATGACAATTATTAAACATTTATATGCAAAATCATCTACTCAACAGATTGTGTGTTTTTCTGAATTACTAAATATTATGCCAAATGTGAGTGTTGATGATTTAAAGCGAGTACTAAATCGTTTAAATGCAAAACGTATTATCTATCAAGATGGTGAAAAGTATATTTTATGCTGTAATTTAGATAAGCTGTATTTTGATGAATTATATGCAGCATTAGCGCTTTATTTACCAATTGGTGATAAAGATAATCAATTGGTTCAACCAATTAATCAATCATTGAAAATGCTATTGCATCAACCGATTATTAAAGTGTTAGATTTGGCAAAAAAGAATTAGAACTTTTCAGCTGAAGCATCTTGCCAGAACTGTTTAAAATGCTCAGGTACTGTTTCATCCTTAAGTAAAGCGCCTGGTTTAATATAATGATAAATATCATCATATGAACGGATATTATTGGCATCGACACGCCTTAGTATCATATGTGGCGTTAATTCACATGGCGTATCTAAACCCATAGCACCAATTATTTCAAGGAAGCTGTGGACAGTTGCATCATGGAAACGCGCAACACGCATTTTCTTATCATCAACATCAAGAGCCTTCATCAAACGCTTACTTTGAGTTGCAACGCCAACGGGGCACTGATTGGTATTGCATTGACGTGATTGGATACAGCCAACGGATAACATCATAGCTCGAGCAGCATTACACATATTAGCACCCATAGCCATGTAGCGGACCATATCAAAGCCTGTTGCAACTTTACCACTACAAATAACGCGAATTTCTTCACGTAGATTAACCCCAACTAAAGCATTATGAACAAAAATCAATGCATCTTTTAAGGGGGCGCCGATATGTGATGCATATTCCATGGGAGCTGCTCCCGTTCCACCTTCAGCACCATCGACTGTGATAAAATCAGGATAAATCTTAGTCTTTAACATTGCTTTACAAATACCTAAAAATTCAGAGCGCTTACCAATACATAGCTTAAAGCCAATTGGCTTGCCATTGGATAAATCTCTTAATTTTTTGATAAAATGACATAATTCTTCTGGTGTTGAAAATGCGGTATGTGCTGAAGGAGATAACACATCTTCACCCATTGGTACGCCACGAATTTCAGCGATTTCTTTTGATAATTTAGCAGCAGGTAGAACACCGCCATGCGCAGGTTTAGCGCCTTGGGAGATCTTAATCTCAATCATTTTAACGACATCAAGGTTTGCTTTTTCTTTATATTTTTCCTCACAGAAATTACCTTCTGGGGTGCGCGTACCAAAGTATCCAGTACCAATTTGCATAATCAAATCACCACCTTGTAAGTGATGTTCAGTTAATCCCCCCTCACCAGTGTTATGGGCAAATTTACCAATTTTAGCACCTTTATTCAGCGCTTTAATTGCATTTTCTGATAATGCACCATAACTCATTGCTGAAATATTGAGGCGTGAAGCTTGGTAGGGTTGCTTACACTGGCTATTACCAATGGTAATATGTTCTTGTACCTCACTGACATGTTTTGGGTTTAATGAGTGTAATACCCACTCATGGCCTTCAGCATTTAAGTCATACTCTGTACCAAAACCAATCGTGTCATTTTCCCCTTTAGCTCTTGAGTAAATGACATCGCGCGTTTCACGATTAAACGGTAATTCACTTTTATCATCAGCAATAAAATATTGTTGTACTTCAGGTCTAAAAAATTCAAGAATAAAGCGCATATGGCCTAAAATTGGGAAATTTCTTAAAATTGAGTGCCGTCTTTGGGTTAAGTCATGTACAGCAATTATTGCTAAAACCAGTAAAAAACCAATTAACCACCAGATATTTGCATGCACCATAAATAATAATGCTGCAATTATAAGAATGATAATACCAAAGCCAAGATATAAATTCCGTCTCATTGTGTAGTGGGCCTTTTATTTTTTTAAAATCATTTACTTATTATAGTTGGCTTATCGATAGTTTCCAATGACTTATTTCAGAGGGATTATTGATTTAATCATTTGGTTATGGATAAGATTTTGTTAGACTAGGTAATAGGCTTTTAGAAGGATATTATTTGAGATAAGGAAATAAGATCGATGAAATTACAAAACTGTGATCAAACACAAATTATGCAAGTATTAAACCGTATTTTAGAATTAGAAATGGCTGGTGTTGTGCGCTATACGCATTATTCATTTATGGTTTATGGCCATAGTAGAATTCCAATTACCAAATGGTTAGCCGAGCAAGCACAGGAATCATTAATGCATGCAACGCGTGTAGGAGAGATGATTACTCATTTTGAAGGCCATCCATCTTTAAGTATTGGTGAGTTATTAGAAACACATCAACATGATATTAACTCCATTCTAGATGAAAGCTTAGAGCATGAGCAAAGAGGCCTTGAGTTATATTATAAACTTTTAGAATTAACAAAAGATCGTTGTGTTATTTTAGAAGAGTTTGCTCGTGAGATGATTGTTGAAGAAGAAAACCATATGGGTGAAGTTGAAAAAATGATGCGTAAGCCCTAAAGGTTAAATTAAGCTTTCTCTGTTTGCTGATTGGTATTGGAATGATTGTTGTTATCATGACCATTGCCATTGCCATTGCCATTGCCATTGCCATTGCCATTGCCATTGCCATTGCCATTGCCATTGCCATTCATTGGTGGTGGGTTGATATTCTCAGGACGTTTGCGTAATTCGGTTTTTAGAATTTTGCCTACTTGGTTCATTGGCAGAGATGTATCAAAGGTAATTAACTTAGGAACCTTATAACGCGCAAGATGTTCACGACAATATTCAATAATTGCCTTATCAGTTACTTCAGCACCAGGCTTTAATACAACATGTGCTTTAACGGCTTCACCTGTTTTAGGGTGTGGGATACCTAAAACGGCAACATCTAAGACTTCAGGCATTTTAGAGATAACTTCTTCAACTTCTGTTGTATAGACATTAAAACCAGAGACAATGACCATATCTTTAGTACGATCGACAAGGCGTATACGTCCGGTTTCATCCATAATACCGACATCACCACTTTTAAACCAGCCATCTTCAGTTAAAACTTCTTTAGTGCGATGCGGTTTGCCCCAATAACCTGTCATTACTTGAGGACCTTTAATCCAAATTTCACCCGATTCACCAAATGGTACCTCTTGGCCATCTTCATTACGAATTGAGATCAGCGTTGATGGAAAAGGATAACCGATGGAATTACTAAATTTGGGTTCATCATATGGATCTGCACTCACACCAGGAGATGTTTCACTTAAGCCATAGGCAACGTGTAATACACAACCTGTAACTTCTTGCCATTTTTCTGCAACAGCTTGCTGTACTGGCATACCGCCAGCCCAAGTCATTTTTAACTCTGAAAAATCAAGTGCTTGGAATTTTTCATTATGTGCAAGTGCATTAAATAAAGTATTAACACCAGTCATCAGATGGAACGGTTTTTGTGCAATTTTGACAAAGCCTTTAATATCTCGTGGGTTAGGCACAAATCGATTCATTGCACCAAACGTTAATAATGGCACCAATGATGCTGTTAAAGCAAAAATGTGAAACATAGGTAGTGGTGCCAACCAAACTTCATCACCTTTTAATACGGGTGCTAAACAGGCATGAACTTGTTTAACGTTGGCGACAATATTACTATGTGAGAGCATCACACCCTTAGCACGTCCTGTTGTACCACCGGTATATTGTAAAAAAGCTAAATGCTCACCAATAATCTGTGGTCTTTTATATTCTAGTTGTTTGGCACTTTCAAGCGCATCAAGTAATTGATGGGTATTCTTAAGGTTGTGTTTTGGTACCATATGTTTAACATATTTAATAATACCGTTGATTAAAATACGCTTATAGCTTGATAACATATCGCCAATGCTAAATAAAACAATATGCTCAATTGGTTTTTTTACAATGGCTTTTTCAATTTTATCAGTGTAAAAATCAAGTGCTACAACCGCTTTTAAATCAGCATCTTTAAAGATGTATTCAAGCTCTTCAGCGGTATAAAGCGGATTAATGCCAACAACGGTTAAACCTGCTTGTAATGCACCAAACATAACAATATGAAATTGGATTAAATTCGGTGAGATAATGCCAATACGATCACCCTGATTTAATTTGAGCGTATTTTGACAAAAGGCTGCAAATTGTGTACTTAGCTGAAATAAATCTTCATAGCTAATTTGTTGATTTAAGCATTCATTTGCAGGTTTCTTAGCAAAATTTTTACAGGCAGTTTCATAAATAGAGACTAAATTTTCGTGTGGCTTTAATATAATATCGTGAGGGATTTCTTTTGGGTAATGTTTCAACCAGATACGTTCCATAAAAATGAATTCCTTCTCTTTTTCTATAGTCTCAAGGCTATGCTAAAGCGTATTAAAAGGCAAGTAGGTTAGTCTTATGAGTTAAGTGATAGATAGATTGTTTTATTTTGAAAAGTTACATTGCAATTTATTTTTCTAATCTAATTATGATTGTTTCTAAATTAAACAGTTAATTTGTTTGGTTATTTGGTGATAAATGTTACAGAGCATTGAAATATCTTATTTTGTAATAAGCGATAATCATTATAATTAAGTAGATGGTAAAATGGACTTTACAGGGTGATTGCTATGTTTGAATTTTTGTCTTTATCTAACATGAAAGATCAGGCATTTAAATTTGGTAGTAATTTTTATGCAGGTTTAAAGGCAGTTGCAAATTTTCCATGGGATTTATATGATTTTTATCATAGGCCACAGGTGCAGCCGATTGCACGTCAGTTGGTATTTTATCATCTAGTTTCCTTTGGTTCAGTAATGGCATTAAATTATTTAAATCAATTAGTATTTTCAGAGTCTGATGATGAGTTGGATACTATGAATCAATCAATTAGTTATCAAATGGCTAATATGGCATCTGATGTGCTTGTGGTGGTTGCAGCAAATGCAGCTATCTATGTATTTCCACTGACTTATGGGCTGGCTGCTGAAATTAATTATAGTGAGCAAGCGATGATTGAAAATGCCAAAAAAGAACGAGCAATTGAAGCGTGTGAACATAGTTCATTGAATCATATTGGGCAATCCTTGAAGCTACCATTATTTTTCCCTATTAGTACAATTCAAAGTAAGTTGTTATCTCAAATCCCTTATATATCCTTACCTATTATGACGTATGCTAGTTTAATCCAGATATCAGCTTTTGAGTATAATCGAGATGTTTGTCGAGGTGAATGCCCTGAGAAAGCATTTCGTTCACTAGAGAGTAAAAATGGATTTTTATTAGGTCAGGCAAGTGCCTATATGGGTTTAATGGGGCTATTTAACTTTGTCATGCCTGCACCTTTAAATGCAATGTTTGCCTCTATGCTTTATCATAGTTTTTCTTTGGCAACGGTATTTCGTAAATCAGATGCCTCGAAAGATGATTTTAATTTTCATGTGATAAAAAGTTCAGAAGTATTATTTGAAAAAACTAAGGATTTTATCGTTTGGATAAATAAGGGTAAAGAACCAAGTGATTTACCAAAACGCATTAGCCGTTTATTATTTGAGCATATGAAGCTATTAAAAAAAATATTACCGCTAGAGCCAAAGTGGTATAATTTGCCATTTCATGAAGCTTTAGGCATTTATAAATCAACCATCGATAATTCTGCAGGTTATCTCTCTATTGCAGATCAGTATGGTTTATTATCAATGGCACGATTTTTCTTTAGAGCATCGGAAAAATTAGCCTTAATTAATAAAAATGGTACAAGAGATTTCTTATTAAATAAGATTGACCATGAAGCATTACAGGGCTTGTTAGATGAATTATCACAGGCGCTTGAAGGTTATCAAAAAGATTACTCTTCTGATGATCAATTAATTCATTACCTACTAGGTCATGAATATAGTAATGGTGTCATCATTAAGCGCTTTACTGCTGGACCAATTGAAATTAATGAAAGCTTTTTTCGTCAATCTAATAATCAGAAAGATGATTATGTCATTGTAAAAAATGAAGGAATACCAGAAGCTGTTTTTATGCAAAGTTATCATGGAGGTGAGACTTTGCCTGCAATTACCTATGAGCAGTAACATAATCTAAATAATGCCAGTCACTTGCAGAGATATGCCTTTTAAGGCACAATTGATTCAGCCTAAATAAATATAAGTTCAATAGTTGTAGATTATGAGTATTTTTAAACGATTTCGTAGTGATAAGCCTAAAGAAGATAAGCAAATTAGCGATCAAGAAATTATTAAAAAAGCAAAAGAAAAAGCATCAGAAGATCAATTAGATAAAACTTCTCAATCATTACGCTCTGAGGTGGCAATACCTGAGAAGAAGGGCTTTTTAACTCGTTTGAAATCAGGTTTAAGTAAAACTCGAGCCAAATTAGGCAATGGTTTATTTGATATTTTATTAGGTAAAAAAATTATCGATGAAGAACTAATCGATGAAATTGAAGTGAAATTATTAACAGCTGATATTGGTGTTGAAGCCACAAGTGAAATTATTGAGGCAATTAGAGATAAAGTCTCACGTAATGAATTACAATCAATTGAACAATTAACAGAACTTCTTAAGATGCGTTTAAATCAGATTCTACTACCTGTTGAACAACCATTAGTAATCGATAGTGAGAAAAAGCCGTTTGTGATTTTAATGATTGGAATTAATGGCGCTGGTAAGACGACAACCATTGGTAAATTAGCCAAGCAGTTTCAGAGTCAGGGCAAAAGCGTTATGCTAGCTGCTGGTGATACATTTAGAGCCGCTGCTGTAGAGCAATTACAAGCATGGGGTGCTAGAAATGAAGTACCTGTTGTTGCTCAGCATACAGGTGCTGATAGTGCCTCAGTTATTTATGATGCAGTCTCTAGTGCTAAATCACGTGATATTGATGTGGTCATTGCAGATACCGCAGGTAGGCTACATAATAAAGGTCATTTAATGCAAGAATTACAAAAAGTTGTCAGGGTCATGAAAAAGCTTGATGCATCAGCACCGCATGAAGTGATGCTTGTTCTTGATTCAGGGACTGGACAGAATGCGCTAATACAAGCACAGGAATTTAATCAAGCAGTAAAAGTCGATGGCATTACATTAACAAAGCTTGATGGAACAGCTAAAGGCGGCGTTATTTTTGCTATTGCTAAAGCTTTGAAGATTCCAGTAAGGTTTATTGGTATTGGCGAAAGTGTAGATGATTTAGCCCAATTTAATGCCAATGCATTTGTGGATGCTGTTTTCAGCAATGAAGGTGTTGTATAATTCTGTATGATAATTTTTTAATTGAAGGAATCTTAAGATGACAGAATTCACAAATCTAACTGGGCGTGTTGTTATTCTTTTAATGGATTCTTTTGGTATTGGCTATAGTGAAGATGCAAAAAACTATGGTGATGTTGGTGCTGATACCTTAGGCCATATTGTCGATTATTGTGCTACTGGCAAAGCCAATACAAAGGGACGTCAAGGGCCACTTAAACTACCAAATTTAGCGAAAAGAGGTTTAGAGAAAGCGGCCCAATTAAGTCGAGGAAAGCCATTAACGCATTCGCTTGGATTTGATGGTAAACCTTGTGGCTATTATGGTTTTGCCAAAGAATTAAGCTTTGGTAAAGATACACCAAGTGGTCATTGGGAGATTGCAGGTGTTCCGGTATTATTTGATTGGCATTATTTTGAGCATTCTGATCATGGTGATACTTTTCCAAAAACATTTTTAGAACGTTGGATTAAGGTATGTCAGTTAGATGAAGGTATCTTAGATGCAGGTCATGCATCGGGTACTGAAGTTATTAACCGCCTTGGTGATACCCATTGCCAGAGTAAAAAACCAATTGTCTATACCTCAGCTGATAGTGTATTTCAAATTGCAGCGCATGAACAACACTTCGGTTTAGAGAAGCTTTATGACATTTCTTTTAAAGCAAGAGAGATTTTAGATCAAATGGATTTAATGGTTGGTCGAGTTATTGCAAGACCATTTGTTGGGAAAAATGGGAATTATACACGCACTGGTAATCGTCGTGATTATTCAATTTTACCACCAGAACCAACATTACTTGATTATTTAACCCAGTCTGGTGGAGAAGTTATTTCAATTGGTAAGATTGCTGATATTTATGCTCATCAAGGTATTAGTAAAAAGATAAAAGCCACAGGTCTTGATGATTTATTTAATCAAACGCTTCATGAATTAAATAATGCCGATCAAGGCAGTTTAATTTTTACTAATTTTGTTGATTTTGACTCAAGTTATGGCCATAGACGCGATGTGGCAGGTTATGCAGAAGCTTTGGAGTATTTAGATAGTCGCCTACCAGAATTAGATGCGCAACTCAAAGCAGGTGATTTAGTCATTGTTGCCGCCGATCATGGTTGTGATCCTACTTGGCCTGGGACTGATCATACGCGAGAGCATATTCCAGTATTAGCTTGGAATAAAGATAATTCCATATCCGTTGAAATTGGTCAACGTGATAGTTTTGCTGATATTGGCCAGAGTATTGCATCGTTTATGGGTTTAGCACCGCTAAGCTATGGTAAATCATTTTTATAGTAAAATCTTAATAGGTCGTAAAATACGATGTTTAATAAAGAGCAGATTATTTCATTAATCGATTTAACCTTATTAGATGAACAGGGTCATTTTTCAGAAATAGAAGCTTTATGTCAAAAAGCAAATCATATAGATATACCTGTTGCATCAATTTGTATTTATCCAAAGTTTATACAGAAAGCACGAGTAATATTAGATGATTCGATCCCAATTGCCACTGTGATTAATTTTCCAAACGGTGATCAACCCGTAAGTAATGTGATTCAAGAAGCTGAATTTTCCCTTAATCAAGGTGCAGATGAAATCGATTTAGTAATTCCTTATCAGAACTATTTGTTATCTAATCAAGCAGATGAACAGTCAATTGAATTAATAAAACAAATCAAAGCAATATGTCATGATAAAATCTTAAAAGTTATTATTGAATCTGGTGAATTAAGAGCCTATCAATTCATTAAACAAGCATCGATTGATGCAATTTTAGCAGGTGCTGATTTTATTAAAACATCGACTGGTAAAGTAGCAGTTGGTGCAACGCTCGATGCGGCATCTATTATGCTTGATGTAATTAAAGATTGTCAAAATCAGGGGATGTCATGTGGATTTAAAGCATCTGGTGGAATTAGAACAACAAAAGATGCGATTAACTACTTAGAATTAGCCCAAGAAAAATTAGGTGATGGCTTTATTCATCGAAAAACGTTTCGTTTTGGTGCTAGTAGTTTATTGGATGATTTGATTAAATAAAATACTTTATAAAGGCGTCGATTTATCGCGCCTTATAATGAGTTAATGATAAAAGTAAGTATTTTTATATGTTAATGTAAGCCTAGCTATGTTCTGGACCATTATTACTTTTATCTGGGCTTGGCATGCTAGGCGCATCTGGGCCAAATAATCGAGTAGGACTAGATGATTTTTGGGCTGTAGGCTCTGTAGTTTTAGAAATCTCTTGCTGAAGCTCTATAATACTTGAAGAACCTTCTAAACGGCCATGTTCAAATGAACGTTTGAGCATTTCCACATCAAAGTTTTCTTTTAATTGCTCAGAAACTTGTTTGTTGCCAAGTGCATCAGCTAAAATAGCAAGTCCACCTAGTCCTGCATTACCGAGACTACGTTGTGCTAAAACAGTTTCATTTGAGTGTTGTGGGAAAAACCCTTTTTTATCCGGCATGCTCATAAAATATCGCTCCAAATTTTAGTAAAACAGACACAAGTTCAAATTTTTTATGATCAATGGCTTGTAGCAATAAACTAAAACCATTAATTGGTTGATTAGGATCAACCTTTGCTTCTTTTAATAGAAAATGGGCGATCTTTGGTTTATTCAATGAAACGGTTCGATCAAGAGGACTTGTTTTTAAATCAAGATAGTCATTAATTTGAAAATCAAGACTAATGCCCGCATCCAGTAACTGTTTTAAATGATCGATGCGATTGGTATTCACTGCATGGATTGCACTGTATTGAATACAATCTAAATCTTTGACTTTTTTGATTAGTTCAATACTAATTTTTGCACCATGTGATAATAAAAGCTGTACAGTTTGACGATTAAAGTTACCATCTTTTGCCGTTAATGCAGTATATAGTGATAACTGATCAATGGATTGAACGTCAGTATCAATGATTAGTTGAATCATTTCTTCATGACCGCGCGCAATGGCTTCAGTTAAGGGTGTCGTTTCTTTACCATTATATTTAACAAAGGTAAAATTTGGACTAACCCCTTGCTCAATCAATTGCTTTAATCGATCAATATCATTCTGTTCAGTAGCCTTTAATAACAGGTAATTTGGATCCTGTTGTTGGCTATCATCGTCAAGATAATCATAAATCTCATCATCTGACATGGTTATCCCCTAGCGTTTGCTTTCATGTTAGACCGCCTGTTATATAAGTTTAACGTATTTTTTTCAAGGGATTAATACGATTTAAGAAGTAAATATATTTTATGTAATATAATTATGCTAATTTTTGAACTAACTATTTTTCATTCAATAAGTTACATTGAAATAAATTAGGCTAACTTTTATTAATCACGCTTCTTTTTTATGCGATTTGTATTGCGTTTTAAGTTCTTAATCGCAAAATTAACCATGTTTAGTTGTTCTTCTGCTAAGTCACTTGATTCAATAATATCCTGATATAGCTCAGTTGCCTGTTGAGTAATTCGATATAAATCCCAACTTTGATTTGTTTCATCAAGCATTTTAACTATTTTAACAATTAATTTAGTAAATAATAATAAATTTACTTGACTGTCGTGAATGCTAAAACTTTGTTCAATAATTGCATTAAATTGGTTATTTTGACTTTTTGCTAATTGTGCTTTTAATTCTTCTGTTGATAATACACGCTGTGTTGATTGCTCACTAGAAGGTGGACAGCAGGAACCAAGACCAGTTAAAAGCCAGGCAACATTAACACCGAGTAGTCTGGCATATTTCTCAGCTAGTTGTGGCTTTAAGCAACGTTTATTCGTTTCATGTAGCGAATAGGTCGATGTCGGAATATTATTTGCCTGACAGAAGGCTTTAGCTGTTTTATAACCTGCAGCAATACGGGCTTTTCGTAAGCGTGTACCTGCATTTTCATGATTCGACATGATGATAGTTACCATTACTTAATTAAAACATAGTTATTATACCGCTTATTGTAAATAATTTGCAAATTGTTTAAAAAATATTTGCAAGAAGTAAATATTATAATATAATTTGCTTAACGCAAATATAATTAATATGACTAACTTATAATAGACCGATTAGTGGCTAAGGAAATAAAAAATGAACAAATCGTTGATGATAGGTGCTATGTTTTCATTGGTAAGCGCATTAGCATATGCACTTTTAACTGCGACAATTAAAGCCTATATTGTTGAAACGCCAATGCCATTATTAATTTTTATGCAAAGTATTGTTTGTTTATTTTTAACAATGCTGTTTGTAATTCGTAAATATAAATGGCAGTTTATATCGCTTAGTCAATTCTCAAGTGTAAAACGTTATCATTTCTTACGTGCCATCTTTAGTCTTGGACTAAGTTATTTATTATTTTTATCCTTAAGTTATATCCCTTATATTGATGCAATTTTACTATTTAATACCTTTCCATTATGGGCAATTATCTTTGGCTTTATATTATTTAAAAATGAACTTAATTTACTGGTTATCCCGATGGTAGTGGTTGGATTTTTAGGTGTATTATTTAGTATTGGTTTTGATCAAAGAGTTTTCTCTTTCGGTGCATTATTAGCAGTAGGTTCAGCTATTTCAGCAGCATTATCAATTTTAATGCAAAAAAAGGCATTAATAAAAGATGATAGTATTAAAAGCTTATTTTATTATTTTCTAGTAGCAACGGTTATTTCAGGTTTAATTTCTATTCCTTATTGGCATAGCTTACATCATACTGGTATTTTAATTATTGCCGGTATCTTGTTATTTGCATCTCAAGCTGGCTTGATTTTAGCAACTCAATTTACCATTCCACAAGTTGTCTCTGCACTTTATTATAGTAATATTGTATTTTCATTAGTTATTTCATTGATTTATCTAAACGGTAGTTTAAGTGTGAGCATGTTATTCGGTATGTTTTTAATTATTATTTCAGGGCTTGGTGTTGTCTATTTTCAAAGTAAGACCAATAAGAAAAAGTCACATCAAATGACAAAAATAAAAACCCTCTCAAAACCTATAATTAAGCATGTAGTTTCTTATACTTGATGCGGTGTGGATTAATTGCATCATCACCTAAGCGTTTTTTCTTATCTTCAATATATGCTTGATAATTACCTTCAAACCAAGTGACATTAGAATCACCTTCAAAGGCAAGAATATGACTGGCAATTCGATCTAAGAACCAGCGATCATGCGAGATAACCATGACGACACCTGGGAAATTTAGTATTGCTTCTTCAAGCGCTCTTAGGGTTTCAACATCTAAGTCATTGGTTGGCTCATCGAGTAATAAAACATTACCACCAGCTTTAAGTAGTTTAGCAAGGTGTAGGCGATTTCTTTCTCCACCAGATAAATCTTTAACAAATTTTTGTTGGTCAGCACCTCTAAAATTAAAGCGTCCGACATATTGGCGAGAGGGTGTTTCATATCTACCAACGCTGATAACATCTAAGCCATCGGATATTGCTTCCCAGACAGTTTTATTATCATCAAGACTATTTCTAAATTGATTGACATAGGCAAGCGAGACAGTCTCACCAATTGAAATGCTACCTTCATCTGGTGTTTCACTACCAGCAATCATATTAAAAAAGGTTGTTTTACCTGCGCCATTAGCGCCAATAATACCAACAATAGCACCAGCTGGCACATTCATATTTAATCCATTGATTAACACTTTATCCTGAAAACTTTTATCTAAATTTTCAATATCAATCACACGATTACCTAGGCGCATACCTGGTGGAATATATAGTTCATTGGTTTCATTGCGCGTTTGAAATTCTCGTGAATTTAATTCTTCAAAGCGGGCAATTCTTGCTTTGGATTTACTTTGTCTGCCTTTTGGATTTTGTCTGACCCACTCTAGTTCATGTTTTAAGGTGCGCTCATAAGCTGCTTGTTGGCGTTTCTCTTGTTGAATACGCTTTTCTTTTTGTTCAAGCCAGCTTGAGTAGTTACCTTTAAATGGAATACCTTCGCCACGATCTAACTCTAGTATCCACTGTGCAGCATTATCTAAGAAATAACGGTCATGTGTTACAGCGACCACAGTACCCTTATAATCATGTAAAAAGCGTTCTAACCAAGCAACACTCTCAGCATCTAAATGGTTGGTTGGTTCATCTAATAATAAGATATCAGGTGATGATAATAGTAGTTTACATAAAGCGACACGACGAATTTCACCGCCAGAGAGTTTGGTAACATCACTTTGCCAAGGTGGTAGGCGTAATGCTTCTGCTGCAACTTCTAATTTACGCTCAAGCTCCCAAGCACCTGCTGCATCAATCTTATTTTGTAATTCGCCTTGCTTAATGAGCAGTTTATTCATTTCATCTTCGCTTAAAGGCTCACAGAACTTCATTGATAATTCATCAAAGTCAGTTAGCATTTGTTTTAACTCTTTTAAGCCTTCTTCAACATTGCCTTTAACATCTTTAGTTGGGTCTAATTGAGGCTCTTGTGGTAAATAACCAATGCTTATGCCTTTTCTTGGTGATGCGTCACCTTCGATTTCTGTATCTAAGCCTGCCATAATTTTTAATAAGGTTGATTTTCCAGAACCATTTAGGCCTAAAACACCAATTTTTGCACCATCAAAAAATGATAATGAGATATCTTTTAAGATATATTTGTTAGGGCCAGCTAATTTACTGACTCGGTGCATTGAAAAAATATACTTTTCTGACATAAAGTGTGCCTTTTTTATTTAATAGAAAATTTGCCTTATTTTTGCTGTTTTTAGGCAAAGATACAAGTAATAAGTGGTGAAATTATATTTGAGAAGTTATTTTATCATGTTGAATCTAAGTTATAGTAGTTAGGGTAAGTCTAAATATAAAAGGGATTTAAATATGACTAAACTAATCGTTTATCTTATTTGTATGATTAATAGCGCCTTGAATATAGTTTATGCCTCAGATGATTTTATGAAATTAGATGAAGCACTACCAAATGATATGTATGATCAGATACAATCCATTGCACCTGTATTTGATTTTGATACAGATGGCTGTTTACCAAGTGCCGGTATTAGTAAGGAAGGTAAACAAAATAGCGGCATTTACCCAAGTGTAGGTGATAGTTTAGGTAAAGACTGTCGCATGAATAACTTCCTTGATACATCCAATACATTACATCGCTATGTTTGTATTAGCAATCATTCAGATCAATACTGTGCACATTTTTTTGCATTGTATTTTAAAAAAGATCAAATTATAAATGATATTGGCGGCGGTCATCGCCATGATTGGGAATATGCTGCAGTTTGGACTAAAAATGACCAGGTTACGCATGGTAGTTATAGCGCTCATGGTGAGTTAATCACACGAGAAATTAGTCAGATTCCAACTATTAATAATCATATAATGATTGTCTATCATAAAGAGGGTGCATTAACCCATGCAATGCGTTTTGCAAAAACGAATGAAACAAATGAGACAGCTGAAAATCCATATGGAAGATTTATAACACCAACAATTGTTAGCTGGTATCAAATCCATGGTGATGACCAACATGATAATAAAACCATGCGTCATTTACTAAATACGTTTAATTATGATCATGCGGTTATACCGATGCGAGATGATAATTTTTTAGCTAATGTTAATCAGTTTAAACCCGAAAGTTATCCTATTTTTTTAGAAGATTAAATAATTTAGCTTTTACATTGATCATTTGTTTTAACCGTATTGATTAAAACCCAGTTATTGGCTTTAATTTTTGTCGCATAGATTTGATAGTTTATATTTTGATAGCATATCTGATTTTGGCTGACTTGATTAGTTTGAGCATTTATTTTGTTGAACAGTTTAGCAGTCAATTGATCATTTGGATTTTTTTGACTTTTTGACAGATTAGTAATGAGTTTGCCAGAGGCTGTAAATAGTGTAAAACTGCCTAATTGATTTAATGGCAGTAAAGCTAAAGACTTAAGTAATTTATCAATGGTAATATCGATTGAGGCAACACCAAGTAACTGGTTATTTTTATAGATGGGGTAAGATGTTGTCACCATTAAACCATCACCAACTAAATCAACATAAGGCTCAGACCAGCCAGCTTTTTTATCTTTAAAGTTTGCTGCTTCATAGAAAGTCGTTTCAGTTGGATTTTTATTATTAACAGCCTGTTCAAGTGGTACATAAGGATAAATGATCATGATGTTATCTTCAGTTGTAATATAGACCCAGCCATCATTAAAAATATTATAAAGTGTAATCATCGTTGGTGTAATTTCGATTAGTGCATTGATTTCATACCACTGTGTTTTGGTTAATGGTTGATCATTAAGTATATAACTTGAAATAACAGGTGCGCGATAGGTTAATCCTTGGTGAGATTGATCAAAGAGAAATAGCTCTCGAATACCTTTATTTTGGACACTTGATTTGACAATAATTTTTTGGCTGTTATGCGATAGTCTATTATTTTTTTTATACAAGACAGCATAGGTTTTACCTAAGGCAGTCACTGCATAAGATAGTGTTTCAAGTTGACTATTAATCTTATTAGCAAGCATTGAGACAAATAGTTTATTTGATGGTGTCTCAGTTGTTAGAGTACCAGCATAGCTTACAGTAGATAGTATTAATATTAATGTTGTTATTATAAGCTTTTGCATCAGTTAACCTTTAGCTTGTTAGTTTGTTTTATATTAAGCATAACCTATCCTAAAATGAATGTAGATTTGAAATTGATAAAAAATATTAAAATATGTGTTGACCCTAACGTTACGTGATTATGTAAGCTTTATTTTGCAAGCGAGGTATAAATGATGACAAAGTGGTATATTAAAGCATTTGCTAAATTAACTAATACTTCAGTAAGAACATTACATCATTATGATGAAATTGGTTTATTACAACCATCACTTAGAGAAGTAAACGGTTATCGTTTGTACTCACAAGCAGACTTAAATCGTATGCAACAGATCATTGCATTAAAATCATTTGGCTTTAAATTAAGTCAAATTAAAGATCTTTTAGCTCAAAAGATGAGCTTAGAATCTCATCTTAAAATGCAGTTAGAGTTTTTAGAAGATAAAAAAAGATCTTTAAATAACACAATTGATACCTTAGAGCAGGTGATAAGAGCATGTGTTGATGATCAGTTGATTAATTGGAAAAGTACAATTGCATTAATTGAGGTGTATCGTATGACAGAAGACTTACAAAAAACTTGGGCGGGTAAAGTTTTAGATGAAAAAGAGCTAAAAACGTATGCTGAGTTTGAAAAAGAATTAACAAGCAAAAGGCCTGCAACAGAAAAAGCATTTAAGAAGCGTTGGCAAATGATTTGCCAAGAAATTAAAGAGCATGTGAACGAAGATCCTCAAAGTGATATTGGCATTAAAATTGCTGAGAAAGTCCATGGGGCTATTTATAATCTATATGGAAAGAAATATGCCAAACTCAAACATAGCATATGGGAGAAAGGCTTTAAAACAGGCGCTAATCAACCACAAGAAAATCATGGTTTAACACCTGAAATGGTTCAATGGCTAGATACAGCAATGGGTGCTTATTGGCAAAAGCGTAATCGTGGCATTTTAATGCAGATTGGTCAAAAGCCAGATTATGATATTATCGATGAATTTGTTTTAAGTTTAAGGGAGATGTATGGCGATGAAGTTCAGTTAAAGTTAGAATTCTTTCAGATGATTTATCATCATGATAGTATTCCACAAAAAACCAAAGACTGGATTAAAAAATATCAGGATAAATTGATATAGAAGCCTCTTCAGAGAGCCTCTTCAGATAACTGTATATATGCTTATTAGAATTTACCATAATGTATAGAGACCTCATTTGATTCTTCAGCGGCCTGATAAATTTTATTTGATTGATATTTAAGTGCCATCTTTTTAAATAGTTTTATTGTATCTTTATTTCTTGGTAAATATTTAAGTTTTTGATTTTTATTTAATTGTAAGGATAAGTTCATATCATAATGTGAAGCTAATTCTATCCAAGAAATACTATGTTTAAATTCCTTGATTTTGCTTTTAACGATTTCAGGACATTGCGGTTTTTTGGAAATTTCAGATAACATTGAAATTAACTGAAGATCTTGCTCAACAGGTATTGAAACTAAACATATATCAGATTTAGAATTTAGATTAAACTTTTGTTGTTCAATTGCTTTGTTAAGATCACTTTTAAAATTTTCTGGAGGATACTTTAAATTTTTTAATATTTTAGGTGGTGACAACAAAACAGCTGAGAGTGGATATAGTCCAAGGTCTTTTTTTCGTCGATAATTATTTGGATTTAATCTTAAATAATAGCCAGTTTTACTTGTGTCATATCTAAAGTCATTTAATTGGGTATTTTGACTATGTTCTGAAAACACTCTACAGGTTAGCCGACCTTCATAGAAAGCTCTATAATATTCTGAGTTGTCTATGTTTTTCCACTCTATGTATGAAGAAATATATTTATCTATTAATGATTCAAATTCAGCTGTGTTAATTTCATCTTTTCTTATAGCATTGATTAAAATGATTCTATTGTTTATTAATTCTTGTTTCTCTTTCACTTAAATATTCCACTATCATTGAATTTAAATATTATAACATATAACGCATAGCTTTATAAGTATATTGTTACTGCATGTGAATGTCAATTTTGTTGGTTATTTATTTTTGACATTAAATAATAAAATTTTTTAGTAAAAATAAGATGTATTGATGTAATTTTATTTAGTATTAAATTGGTAATTGAACTAAAGCAATGATACCAGAAGGTTTATTGGGTAATAATTTAATACTACCACCATGACCTTCTATAATCTCTTTGGTTATATTTAAGCCAAGGCCAGAGCCTAAAATATCATGATTACGGCTCTGATCGACCCGATAAAAAGGCTCAAAGAGTTTCTCATAATCATCTGCTTTGATGCCAAAGCCTTGATCTGTGACTTTACAAATAATTGTATTGGTACTTTGCTGTAAGTGAATTTCAACGGCTTTTTTGCCATATTTAAGTGCATTATCTAGTAAGTTAGTAATGGCACGCTTAATAGCCATCATGCGACCATGATAAATGATCCCTTCTTGAATTTCTGCTTGTATTTTATAGCCAAGGTCAGATAAATCATTGACCATTGAGTCAATCAATAATGATAGATCAAAATCAATGGCATTTTCTTCTTCAATAAAATTTTTTGAGAAGGTTAAAATTGAAGCAATCATGGTTTCTAATTGGTCAATATCATTTAATAATGCACCGCGTTTATCGTTATCTTCTAATAATTCTGCCCGTAATTTAATTCGTGTAATCGGTGTTTTTAAGTCATGTGAAATAGCAGCAAGCATTTGAGTTCTTTTTTGTAAGGCTTGTTGTAAGATCGTTTGAATGCTCTGAATTGACGTATATAGCTTATGTGCATCATTATGCTCAATGGGTAAGATAATTTGACTGTATATATTTTTTGATAGCTGTGATAAAGCTTCAATTGCTAATAAATTTATTTTTTCTAATCGTTTTACTGCCCAGAAACACAGATAAAGCATTAACATAATTAATAAAATCATCACACAGATACAAATAATTGTTAATACGGTGATGCGATTAAAGGGTGAGAATTTAATCAGTAATAATTGGTTTTTATGTTTCAGTAAGATTGGTTTATTCCAATTAAATGGGGGCTTAATATCACCTGTAGTTAGTATTGGGATATGTTTTCTTTGTGGGTTATTTTTTCTAAGTGTGTGTACTTTAACTTCAATACCAGGAATGCTCTCTAGGCGTCTTTTTAGTTGGTTAATACTTTGTTTGGTATCATTTAATATTTGTAAAATATTCATTTGTGCAAGTCGGCCATAAATGCTATCACCGGATAATTCTCTTAACTGAAAACCAACTAAACATAATAAAAGGCCAATAAATAATAACCCTGTGATTAAGATTAAATAAGTACTTTTAGCTAAAGATGTTTTCATAAAAATTAGTCCAATGAAGTTAATACTTTAGGTTTTGTTACTAATTGATAACCCTCTCCTCGAACTGTTTTTAAAAGTTTAGGGGCTTTATAATCAGTTTCAATTTTTTTACGCAAACGCCCAATTAAGACATCAACACTTCGATCCATCGGGTCAAAATCGCGTCCATAGAGTTTTTCCATAATTTGATTACGTGAAAGAATTTGATTTGGGTGTGTTAAAAATACATCCAATAAACGGTATTCTTTACTACTTAGAGAGATCACAATATCTTGTTGGTTGATTAACACATGACGATGATGATCTAGGCGCCATTGATCAAATTCAATAATATGGCCTTGTACTTTAGTTTGAACCAGTTGGCCACTACTACGCCTTAATAAAGCTTTCATGCGCGCTAGTAATTCACGCGTATTAAATGGCTTAGGTAAATAATCATCTGCACCGACTTCTAAACCTAAAATACGATCGCTGTCATCATCTAGGGCGCTGATAATAATAATTGGTATACTATACTCTTGTCTTAAAAATTGACATAGTTCAAAACCATTAATATGCGGTAGCATAATATCTAATAGGATGATATCGAATATTTTTTCTTTAATAAGCTTTTTCATGCTAATGCCATCTTTAGCGATGGTGACTTGATAGTGAAATTTTTCTAAAAATTCAGATAATAACTCGCCAATGGACTGATCATCATCAACGATAAGCACTTGTGTTTTTGTCATGGTCTATTACCTTGATCGATCTTATGTAACAAACTTGTTACATAAAAAGTCTATTTTGTCATATTGCTATTACATTCGCCTTTTAAACTTAATTATGTCACAGCAAGGTTGAATAACACAGGAGAAGATTATGAAAAAGCTAGCCTCAACTTTATTGATTGCAACATTTTGTGCAACAACAACCTCAGTTGCATTAGCATCACCAAAAGACAAAAATAAACCTTATAAAATGCAGCGAGAACCACTTAATTTAACATCTGAAGAAGCGCAAACTATTGTACAAGCAGGCATTATTAAGCATGGTCAAGCAGATAATGCAGTGATTGAAAAAACACAAACGATTAAACTTGATGGTAATAAAACATTTTATATGGTTTATGTGGCGAATAAAAATCAATCAACGCCGAATAAATTCTTTATTGTCGATGCACAGAATGGTCATATTCAAATGTATCCTAAGCCTAAATTTAAACATAAAAACCGCCCTCTACCACCGCAGGCATTGCAGTTTCAGCCCCAAGCAAAGCCAATGCCTGTCATGGTACAAGGATAGTTAATTTATTTTAAAAGGATTTATTATTATTTATTTAACATGAATTAAGATTCTCTGTTAACTTATCAATCAATTGTATTTTTCAAATCATATTATCAAAACGCTTAATATTAATTATCTTACTTATTTGTAAAGTATTTTTTTATTATCTAATCATTTTATACTATTGATGAAACCAAAATCATAAAAACTATACATTTATACATTAAAATTTAACATTTTTTTGATAGTCTTTAAATTGTCAATAGTTTTAATAATTGTATTTCAATATAAAAATAACAATAAAGAATTAATCTTTACTTGAATCATTAGATTAAGGAGATAAAAGAAATGGCTATAAATACAGATAATGTAAAATCACCTGCATTGCTATCGGCAATTGCCATTGGTGTGGGTTGTATCATTGGTAGTGGTTGGTTATTTGCATCATATAATGCAGCTAAATCTGTTGGTTCAATGTCATTTTTATCATGGATTATTGGGGCAGTACTTGCCTTAATACTGGCATTACTTCTAGCAGAAACAGCAACTATGTTCAAAGAGCGTGCATTTTTTGCTCGAATTTTAACACTGTCACATAAAAATACAGATTATGGTTTTGTTGTAGCAATTTCAAATCTAATGGGACTTATTTTGGTAATTCCATCAGAAGCCTCTGCGACTATACAATATCTAAGTGGTGTTTATCCTTCTTTAATGGTTGGTGACGATTTATCCCTAACGGGTGAATTTTTTGTTGTACTCATTATTATTGTTTACGGTTTAATTAACTTTTGGGGTATTCGAATACTATCAAAAGTAAACAATTTCATTACATTTTTTAAAATGATTATTCCACTTCTAACAGGTTTCATTATTATTATTTATGCTGGTTGGAATGGGCAGTTTCATATGAGTAATTTTGCATTATCAGGCTTTCATCAAAGCATGGGTAGCATGATTGGCGGGGCAATAACCACCGTTGTTACAGGAGGGATTTTCTATTCATTTTATGGTTTTGGTATGATTGCAATTTTTGGTGCTGAGCTTAAAAATCCAAAGCGTAATATTCCGCTTGCATTAATTAGCTGCGTACTGATTTGTTTAGTTGTCTATATTATTTTGCAGTTTGCTTTTATAGGTGCGATGCCAACAAAGTATTTATCACATGGTTGGCAGAATCTACAAATATTCTCATCACCATTAGCGCAACTACTTGGTTTAATCGGTGTTAATGTTTTTATGATTTGGGTATTATATGCAGATTCTGCCATTAGTCCATCAGGTACAGGTGCATTGTATATGGGCTCAAGCTCACGGATGATTACAGGAATGGCACAAGATAAACAATTACCTAACTTTTTTAATTGTATTATTGAGAAATATAATTTATCTCGTCGTTCATTAGCTATGGTATTTATTATTGGCATTGTGATGGTCTTTTTCTCAAAAAACTGGCAAAATATTATGATTATGGTAACGGTCTTTCAGTTAATTTCTTGTATTGCTATTCCTGTCGCATTAAGTCGTTTACGCAAATATGCACCTGATCAAGAACGTCCATTTAAAGTGCCATTTGCACTAACATTGAGTTATATTATTTTCTTAGTTGTATCTTATCTTATGATACAAGCATCGATGAAAGCTGTAGTACTTGCTTTTATTGTTCATTTGATACTTTTTGTTATTTATAGCTTTAGTTATTATCAAGGTAACTTTAAGAAAATACTAAAGGCAATTTATTCATCTTGGTCAATATTTTTATATTTAGCCATTAGCATACCATTTAGTCATTTAATCGATATAAAAGATATGAATCATCTTTATAGTATTGTTGCTTTTCTAGTTGCCTATACCGTGCTTTATATATCAATGGTAAATCAAAAAAATTATCAATTAAACAGTTGTCAAAATGATAATCAATTCAGCATGCTTAAAGAAAGTAATCCAGCATAACTTACTGTTATAAAAATACTTATGCACTACAGAATTGATTATCAATCAGCGTATTTAATATTGATGCATAGCATGATGTATTAATTTTATCATTTTATAAGTTGCTAACATTTTCTTTAGTTTTTGAAAAATATTACCTTATTTTTACTTTTTCTAAACATTTATAAATATTTCCTAAATTTGACTTTGATACTATTGGAATTAAGTCAGCGAATGAGGGTTAGCAATATGCAAAGAAAATATAAATACAGAATCACATTGGGGTATGTTGAAAAACAATACATTAACTATGTTTATGAACTCGAAACAGATAAACCCTTAGATCAAGAAGTGGATTTTTATGGTGACCTAGATTTATTGGTATCTGAGCAAAGTCTGGAAGATGTTAAAAGCTGGGTTGGTGGTGTAATTGATAGAACTTATTTAGGTGATAATTCGGTGGAAGTCGATGAAGTTTAAGTGTATTGGAGCAGAGCGATGTCAACAATTTACGATCAAAATATGCAGCTAACTTACACATTAAAAGATTTAGAAACAATCAGAGAAAATGCAAAGAAAAGATTTGATCAACATCTTATTTTTAGAAAGTCAATTGCTTTGGCATTAGATAACTATATGAAACAAACTAATACTGATTTCAATGAACTTCAGCATCAACTCGGTATAAGCTCCTTGCAATTAAGAAAAATATTAGATTCAGAAACAAACTCTTCAACTTTTATGCTTTTTAGAATAGGGGATATTTTAGGTAAGGAGCCTAAAGTAGTTTTTGAATAGTTAATTATTCAAGTTAAAAACGGTCAAGTTTAATTTATGCAACCTTTTGGAGAAAGATGATGTCATTAGAAAAAAGTAAGAAAAACTATCCACTACCTTTTTGGATAGTTTGGGCAATAGAACTTTGGGAGCGCTTTGGCTATTATGGCATGCAAGCGATTATAGCACTGTATTTTGTGAAGAGTTTAGGTTACAGCGCTCAAGAGAGTTTTTATATTTTTGGCTCATTTTCAGCTTTTTGTTATGGGTTTATTTGGATTGGGGGATGGATTGGTGATAAATACATTGGTGCTAAACGCAGTATTATTATTGGCGCTGTGATATTAATGTTATCTTATGCAGCGATGGCATTAGCAACAAAGGCTAGTGTCTTTTATGCATTATCCGGTGTGATTGTTGGTAATGCATTATTTAAGGCTAACCCATCTTCATTAATCTCAAAAATATACGGTCAAGGTAATCCACAGTTAGATGGTGCAATGACGATGTATTATGTAGCTATTAATGTTGGTAGCTTAATTTCTATGTCGATTACGCCAATTATTGCTGAGTACTGGGGTTGGCATTATGCCTTTTGGGTTTGTGCTTTTGGTTTATTAGTCGGTGTAATTAATTTTTGTATCCTACTACCTAAAATGAAAGATTTATCGACAGAAGCAGGTAGAAAATCAGTTAATTTAGTTAAGGTTATCTCAGTTATTGTTGTAGCGGCAATTGCAGTTTTAATCATTGGTAATATATTAATGCTAACTGCCGTGATAACAACAGCAACATTTATCATCAGTGGCTTATGCTTTATCTATTTTTTATATACAGCATATCAACAACCTAAGGATGTTAGAAATCGTATGATCATTGCTCTAATTCTTATGATTCAAGCAATTATATTTTTTACGCTTTATCAACAAATGCCAACCAGTCTAAACTTCTTCGCAGCCCATAATATCCAAAGAACAGTTGATTCTTGGGTAATTCCAGCGGCAGAATTTCAGTTGTTAAATCCATTGGTCATTATAGTGATGGCACCATTATTAGCTTATTTTTATCGTAAAACACCAGGTACACATGCAACAAAGTTTTGTTTTGGTATGAGTTTATGTGCCTTAGCATTTTTAGTCTTATATTTACCGCAGTTTAGTGCAGCTGATACAGGAATGGCATCGCCTTGGTGGTTAGTTTTATCCTACTGGTTACAGTCTACGGGTGAGTTATTAGTCTCTGCTTTAGGGCTTGCAATGGTTGCAGAATTATGTCCTGAATCAATGAGTGGTTTTGTTATGGGTGTTTGGTTTTTAACATCAATGCTAGCAGGCCCCATTGGTGCTTGGGTTGGCAATTTAACTCAACCAGTTGGTAGCAGTTCATTAACTGCCATTCAAAGTATTGATATTTATAGTAATGCATTCGGGGAAATTGGCCTTGTTACGGCAATTATTGCAGTTGTGATGTGGCTAATAAGGCCCATACTAAATGCTTATATTAATCCAGATTTATTATTACAACGAAATCAGATTTCTGAAAAATCAAAACCAGCCATTAATGTTGGAACAGTTGAACTAGGATTTTCTGATTAGAAGTCAAAGAGTCTTGGCCAACTGATATTAATTTCTAAACCTAATGATGGATGGTTTTTAAATATAATAGTACCACTGCTTAAATTAATTAACTCATGAACAATTGCAAGGCCTAGTCCATAATATTTATGACTATCAATTTTATTACGAAAAGGCCAACATACAGATTGTGCCAATCAAACTATTTTTGAACAATTTAATTCACTTGCGGGTTAATTGTGCCCAAAGAAGGCATAATTGTATAAAAAGTATACCAATAAAAATCTTTGCAACATATATGGACTCGTTTTATATTTCAAGTAATTTAATGCAATTTTAACTCATTTTATTCTCCAATATTTTACTCAATGATATGATGTTATTAAATTGCCAGCAGACATATATTCGGCTTTCAAG
>JAKJJQ010000040.1:0-28204 GCA_021713415.1 Thiotrichales bacterium 19X7-9 | reverse complement strand
TCTTTGATTAAAATTGGTACTGAAACTATTGCTAAATCGCTAGCTAGAGCCATTAATTCTTCAGAGTATATCTGTAATATTATCAAAGCTACATTTAAACCTAAAATATCAATTAGTCAAAGAATGGCTCTGGTAGGTGTCATGTAGTGTGACTTTATTTGAAAAAAATCATACACAGAAGTTAGCAATTAGTTTTAAATTAAATAGCATTAAGTCATTCGATTATTTAGCTTACCCAGTTGTTTTAATGATTACGTTGTCTTTATGGTATGTGTTGAACATACCACAGCCTCAATGGTTTATCTGGTCAGCCTTAATCTAAATATCCATCAGACACATAAAAAACTACTTAATCGTATAAGTGGTGCCTTGATTGGCTTACCTTTAGGAATTATTACCTTTATAACAATAGAGTTATTATTTTCAAAACACGACAATTTAATGCAACTAATCCATTACCTAAGCTTTATGGGTATTATTTTAAGTTTAAGAGCATTTAAACATTATATTCACGGCTTTGCAGCTAGGTGTTTTTTTGTTTGCATATTTGCAAGTGATTATTTTATTTCAATTAGTTTCAGCAGACTCAGCGATGTATTGATAGGAGGTGTGATAGGCTATTTGACAAGTATTAGTTTAAATCGATTGCAGTTGCTGCAAAAACACATTCAGTAATATTACGTTTATTTACTATGAATCAAATATTTATGATTTATTTTTTTGTGATTATTTTATGATAACGCTATTTATTTTTATAACTGATCTATGCTAGCTTAATTTTTGGTTCGATTGTTTTTTAATCAAAACTAACGCTACAAGTTAGATTAAGTATCGGACAGATCAAAAGGAATTTTAATCGACGAAACAACAAGGAGTCTTACAAAGATGAAAAAGTTATTAGCGAGTGCAATTGGCTCAATACTATACTTAAGTGCAACAGGCTTTGCCTCAGACTTAAGTTTTACAGTGAAGTTAAAAGATAATGCCAATATTAATTCGATTAATGCATTAGTAGATACTTCAAGCCTTCAATCGATTGCCAAGCTTAGCGATGTACAAAAACAAAATAATCAATATGTCTTTGTTTTTAAAACCAATGATAATGCACAGTCATTAAGCACAAATAATGCCAATGCACAAGAAGCTGATAACTTTCATAAAGCCATGGAAATTACACGAGCATTACAAAAGGATGCTTCAATTGAGTATGCAGTTTATCGTGGTGTTAAAATGAAGGCAATTGGTCTAAACCCACCTAATTTAGTTGTTCAAAATGCAACGATTTCAGGTTCAGGTAGTCGTTGGAGTGAGCAGTGGGATATGCATGGCCCATACAGTGTCCATGCAGATAGCGCATGGGATCAACTGAAAAATAAAAATCTCTCTGATGTAACTGTTGCTATTACCGATACTGGTATTGCGCCTAATGCACCGACTGACATCAATAACCGAGTCATTCGAGGATTGTATTTTAGTCAAAGTGGTTCAGAACCTGTCACATTTACCAATGATCCAACAGATCATGGTCCTGGTAGTGGCTTTCATGGTACACATGTTGCCGGTACCATTGGTGCTCAAGGTCCAGTTGTACTTGGTGTTACAGCTAAAGCACCTTCAGTTAAGTTAGTAGCCGTTAAAGTATTAAGTGATAGTGGCTCTGGTAGTTTTGATGCAGTTGATGCTGGTGTTGAATGGGCAGTTGGCGCAAATCCAGGCTATGATATGATTCCAACTAATGCACCTGTTAATGAACATCCAGCACAAGTTGTTAATTTATCACTTGGCGCACAAAAACAACCATGGACCAGTGATAAAGACTGGAATACATTTGCTCAAGAGTATTGTAAAAAATGGCAATATGTTGTTGATGCAGCTCATCGACATAATGCAACTTTAGTCATTGCTGCAGGTAATGGTAACTATTTTGGTCCAACTGATGTCTCTGAATCTTTACCTGCCGGCTGTACTAGTGGTGACTCTGTGATTGTCTCAGCAACAGGTCCAGAAGGTGAAATGGCATTTTACTCTAATACGGCTAATAATCCAAAAACTGTTGGTAACAACTTCCCAGTCAAAGCACCTGGTGGCAATGACTCAGATCGCAACCACACTGAAAAAGAAATTTTATCAACGATTAATAACGGCTATGGCTTTATGCAGGGTACTTCTATGGCAACACCTCATGTTGTGGGTGTCGCAGCATTAGTTTATGCTGTTAATGGCGGTATTAATTATCAAGATGTACAGAAGAAACTACAAGCAAGTACTACGGACGGTATATTAGATGCATCTGTAGCTATCAACTAAAAAATCTTTTAAAAAAAGGGGGGGAAATTATTTTTCTATTCAATTACAGCTTGATAAAAGCATATCCACTAAAATTCACTACACTTAACTTACATAATGTATGATTGATGTGTAGATAAGGAGTTTTTCGATGAGTTTGACATTCCAAGAGATAAAAAATAATCAAACTGTACCTGTGATTATTGCTAATGAACTAGGCATTGTAACTTTTGTCAATGATCAATTTAGCCATGTATTTGGCTGGAGCTATGATGAAATTGAAGGTGAGCCATTAACGTTAATTATTCCAGAGCATTTACATGATGCACATCACCTTGGGTTTGCTCGATTTGTAACAACAGGTAAAGGTAATATACTTGGAAAAGCATTAGAATTATTAGCCGTTGATAAACAAGGCAAAGAATTTAAAGCAGAACATATTATTTGCGCTGAGAAAGTAGATGGAAAATGGCAAATTGCAGCATCTATAATGCCTAATGAGTAGATTAAAATGAACAGAGAAACACTCAAAGTTCTCAGTAATCTACAAAATACCTTAAGTAATGTAGAATTAGCTTTTAGTATTATTAACGAAGCAATCTGCTGGGTAGATGCAAAGTGGCGAATTCAGTGGTGTAATAAAACATTTGATATACTAACACAAAAACCGCATATACTCGTACTTGGATCAAATTTTGATGAAGTGATTAACTTAAAAAAAAATAATCAACCATTTTTTTTAGAACAGTATCTACAGAGCCAAAAGAAAACAAACTTCAATGACGTAAAATTAGAGTGTCAGATAGAACTCAATCAAGAACAATTAATTTATGAAATTACCTATAAAGCAACCACTGTTTTAAATAATATCCCAGTATCTGTTATCGTACTAAGAGATATTACTCAGGAAAAAAACTATCAAAGAAAGCTTGCCCTTGCAGAAAGACAAGCAGGTATGAAAGATATGGCTAGTAGCGTATTACATAATATCGGTAATGTATTAAATAGTATTATCACTTCAATCACTATGATTAATAAACAACTTAAACAAAATAAATCACAACAGTTAATTCAATTAGCGCAACTATTAGAGGATAATAAAGGAAAATTAGGCCCTTTTTTCCTAGAAGATAATAAGGGTAAGCATGTTTTAGAATATTTAAATGCTGTATCAAAAAGTCTATCTAAAGAATATATAGAAATACAAAAGCATACTGAGCAATTAACCAAACATATTACACATGTAACACATATTGTCAAAGCACAAAATGCTATGTCAAAACTTGGCGGTATTGCTGAAGAAATTAAATTAGAAGATATTATTTATGATGCCTTAGCCATTAACCAAGTGATGATTAAAGCATCCAATATTCATGTCATTCAAGAGACAGATGAAGTTAAAACACCTGTTTCTGATCAAGTCAAAATTATGCAAATTCTTGTTAATTTAATTAAAAACAGTATTGAAGCACTGAATGAATGCAATGAAAATTCAAATAAACAACTGATACTAAACCTTAAACATAAAAATAAACATACCTTTCAAGTTTATGTCAAAGACAATGGCATAGGATTAGAGAAAACCAAGGTGAAAAATTTATTTAAAGCAAATTTTACCACTAAAAAGCAAGGTCATGGATTAGGGTTGCATGCATCAGCCATTGCAGCAAAAGAATTAGGAGGTTCTTTATATGCTAAAAGCGATGGTGTTGGCAAAGGCATGACAATGATATTAGAGTTACCTTATGAAATACCTAAAGATAAATATACTATAATTAAAAATTTGTAATATACAGTTTTATAACAAATCAAGAGGTATGTTGTGAATAAGCCAAGTTACAGAGTTATTGTTATTGATGATACCGCATCGATTCACGATGATTTCAAGCAAATATTTTCCCAAACAGATCATGATAATGATGTCAACCAGCTTGAAAATCTAATTTTTGAAAACAATCATACAACACAAACTAAAGTATTACCCTTAGTCGATATTCAAATTGATTCAGCCTACTCTGGTGAAGAAGGCATTAAGCTTGTCAAACAGGCAACTAAAAAAACAATACCCTATTCAATTGCTATTGTTGATATTCGTATGCCTGGTGGTATTGATGGTGTACAAACAGCTGTAGAGCTATTACAAATAGAACCCAACTTGCAAATTGTTTTTTGTTCAGCTTATTCAGACTATGACTGGGAAGATATGATTACTATCTTAAAATCACCCGAACGTTGGGTAATTCTTAAAAAGCCATTTGAGGTCATTGAAGCACAACAGTTAGTTTTTTCACTCTGTGAAAAGTGGCTATTATTACTCGATATGAAAAATCAAATAGAATCACAAACACTTGAGTTAAAAAAACAAATCTATCAGCTAAACCAAGCAAAAGAAGAAATTAATTTTTTAGCCTATTATGATTCATTAACCCAACTACCTAACCGGTTGTTTTTTAACGAATTATTAAAAGATAGTATTGCACAGGCAAGTCATAATAACACATTAGTTGCTTTATTTTTTCTCGATATTGATAATTTCAAAAAAATCAATGATACTTATGGCCATAATGTTGGTGACAAGCTACTAGCTAAGATTGCCCAACGCTTAAAAAAATCATTACGCAAAAATGATATACTAGGACGCTATCATTCAGAAATTAAAGAACATCCAGTTGTCTGTTCACGCTTAGGTGGTGATGAATTTGTTATCACCTTAAAAAATCTAAACCATGGCTATGACGTCTTAACCATTGCGCAACGAATCAGTAATGCCATTTCAAAACAGGCTTTTTCAATTGATAAAAAAAATCTCATTATCAGCACAAGTATTGGAATTGCAGTATATCCTATCGATGCTAAAAGACCTGATACTTTATTAAAAAATGCTGATATTGCCATGTATCAAGCTAAAAACAGTGGTAAAAATCGTGTTGTGATGCATAACAAAAAACTCAATAATAAAATTATTCATAAACATGCGATGATTCAAGATATCCATCAAGGACTAATAAAAAATGAATTTTTTATTGAATACCAACCTAAACTTTCACTTAAAAATAGAGAGATTGTCGGTGCTGAGGCTCTAGTAAGATGGAAGCATCCTAAAAAAGGTTTGTTAATGCCAGGCAGCTTTATTAATGTTGCTGAAGAATCTGATTTGATTGTGCATTTAGATCAATATGTTTTAAAAAAAGTATGTCAACAAATTCAACTATGGCATAAAAATAAACTGCTAGAAAATATTCGAATCTCTGTTAATGCTTCAGCACGATTTTTAAGTGAAGAGCACTTTGTTAGTATTATTAGTAATATGCTAAGTCAATACAAAATTCCACCGCAAAATTTAGAAATTGAAATTACAGAGTCTAAATTGATTCAATCTTATGATGATATGCTTAAAAAATTAACTGATATACGCAAAGTTTTAGGCGATTCACTTAAGGTATCTGTTGATGATTTTGGCGTTGGTTATTCATCTTTAAGCTACTTAAATGAGTTACCTATAGATATTGTTAAAATTGATCGTTCCTTCATATCAAAAGTCGCTACAAATAACGACAAACAACCAATCATCAAGGCAATTATTGAACTATCGCATGCGCTAAATTATCATGTAATTGCCGAAGGTGTTGAAAATCAAGTACAATATGATTTCTTAAAACAGCATCAGTGCGATTCAATGCAAGGCTATCTTTTATCGAAATCAATGCCGCCTGATGACTTTGTCGAATTTATTAAAAACTGGCAACACCAACCCTAGAACTTAAAAGAATAGTTTATTATTAGGTACTTTTTTATTTTATAAGCCTAGTCTATCGCTTAAAATAATAACTTATATTAAACGATTTAACTGATCTTATTTATGGATATTATTGATCAAGCACAACGTCAAAAAGCATTAGATATTAGCCAATCTTTTATCGTTCAAGCACCAGCAGGTTCTGGTAAGACAGAGTTACTATCGCAACGATTTCTAACACTTTTAAGTGTCGTTAAAAAACCTGAATCAATTATTGCCATTACTTTTACCAATAAAGCACAATCAGAAATGCATAAACGTATTATTGAAGCGTTAAGCTTAGCTAAGGCAAATAAAATACCCCTAGATAAGCATAAGAAAAAAACCTATGATTTAGCGCAAAAAGTACTACTTCAAGATCAAAAATACAACTGGCAATTATTAGAAAACCCTAATCGACTTTCAATTACAACGATTGATGCACTCTCACTGAAACTAACAATGATGATGCCTGAAAGGTCTCAATTTTTAACCAACGTTGAAATTGCACAAGATATCAATACAATTTATCGTCAAGCCATTGATATGATGCTAGAAGAAATTAACTTACAACATCCTAAATACCAACAATTAAATAACGTATTAAATCATTTAGATAATAATTTAACTCAATTCTATGATTTAATTACTCGTATGCTTATGATAAGAGAGCAGTGGTTACAAGCACTAATCAATGCCAATGAACAACTACGAAAATCAACCTTAGAAAATAATTTTGCTCAAATAATAAAGACATATTTAACTGAACTTTATCAATACTTAGCACCCTATCATGACGACTTAGAAGATTTATCTAGCTATGCAGCTAAGCATCTTGCCATTGATATGGAAAATCAAAAACTTTCAGTAGATTTAGATAATTTAAAACGATGGCAATTTTTAATTAACCATTTACTTATTACCAAAGATAATACTTTAAAAAAACGTCTAACTAAAAATGATGGCTTTCCCACATCAAGCACTAAAAAGGATGAAAAGGCTTATCAAAAACAACAAAAATCAAAACTGTTAGATATCTTAAGTGCATTAACTGAGTCCGACGATGTTAACAGATTAATCGAACTGTGTACTGACTTAAAGTCAATCTCATTAATCTATGACCCAAGTCAATGGCAAATACTTACAGATATAATTGATATATTACTCTTATCGGCACAATGCCTTTACCTTAAATTTTCTCAAAGTCACAAGGTTGACTTTAATGAAGTTGCAATTAAAGCAATTACAGCATTAGGTTATGAAGAGGATCCAACTGATTTAATGCTATATCTTGACTATGCAATTGAGCATTTATTAGTCGATGAGTTTCAAGATACCTCTAAACTACAATATGAACTCATAAAATCATTAACCTGTGGCTGGCAACAAGGTGATGGACGTAGCTTATTTTTAGTTGGTGATCCAATGCAATCAATCTATCGCTTTCGTCAAGCTGAGGTTGAATTATTTTTAAATGCTAAAGATGGTATCGGTGATCTCTTATTAACCCCACTTTATCTTCAATGTAACTTTAGATCAGATAAAACGATCATCGATTGGGTTAATCATACCTTTAGGCAAATTTTTCCTAAAGTTGATCAAAAAGCATTCGGTGCAATTAGCTATCACCCCTCAGAAGCTGTATTTCAACATCAACAGCAATCAAATATTTCATTAATTAACATTGCTAATGATCATCTTGAAGCAAAAAAGATTATTGAAATCATCAAACAACATCAAGTGACCAACTCAAAGGTAAGTATTGGCATTTTAGCTCGCTCAAGAAATCATCTTAATCAAATCATTCAACAATTAAAGTTAGCCAATATTCCCTACAATGAAACAGAAATCGAATCATTATATCACTTAGCAGTAATAGAAGACCTACTGGCATTATTAGAAGTTATTTTATCGCCAGCTGAAAAGTTAAGCTTAACCAAACTATTAACTTCTCGCATATTTGGTATCGATTTTAATCGTATTGAATTATTCTTAAAGGAGTTTGATGAGTCTTCATATCATAGCATTAGCTACTATCTAGTAAATTCAACAATAACTGACTTAACCCTAAGCGATCACTTTAAAGATCAACTATTAATGCTGAATAAAGCGATAAATGAGCGATTTAAACTACCCTTATCGATAGTATTACATAATCTATGGCTAAGTTTAAATGGGCCTAGTTATTATCCAAAAAATCAACTTGATGAGACCGAAAAATTCTTTGAATTATTATCTAACTTTGAAGATTGTGGTCATCTAATTGACAAGCAAGCCTTTTATCAACAATTAAAAACTTTACGCTCTTCTAAATGCTCCGATGCAACGATTGATGTTATGACCATTCATAAAGCAAAAGGCTTAGAGTTTGATGTTGTTATCCTTCCGGGATTAAATAAAGCACCCAAAGCCAATGACCATCAACTATTAAACTATGATTATTATCATGATGATAATCACAAGTTTCGCCTCTTACTGGCAAATAAAGCACATCGTTGGCAAAAACATACCGATGCCTTTTATCAACTAATTACCGATAATAATAACCGTCGTTTAGCTTATGAGACTGATCGTTTATTATATGTTGCTGCCACTCGAGCAAAGTCCTATCTTTATTGTTTTGCAGCTTTTGATATTGACCATGCTAAGGCAAATAAACGCTCTTTTTTTAGCACACTTTATCCTGCAACAGCCAATCATTGGCAAGCTGATCAACCCGATAAAGATTTAAGTCAAATAAATCATAAAAATCAAATATTTCAACGCAAATTATTACAAGCAATAAATCCACCAACTTTAACTCCATTAGATCATGATAATCTTAATGAGAATAACCTACCTGAGCCTTTTGATGTTTTTAAACTGGAAGGTCAAATACTCGGTAATATTATCCATTATTTATTAGAGCAACTAATAAAACAACAAGCTTGGTTAGCCTACCCCAATGAAACTTACCTTAATCATTTAATCACGACACAACTACATCTTGCTGGTATTGAAAAAACACAGGCTTTGATATTAAAAAAAACTATTCACCAAGCGATAGATAATACATTAAATAATAAACAGCTAAACCAATACTTTTCTTATGCAAAGCAAATCTTTTGTGAATATAGCTTATATCATATAGCCCCAACATCTAAAGAGAAGCTTCAAAAGTCAATTATTGATTTACTTGTAATAGATAAACAAAATAATATCGTTATTATTGATTATAAAACAACACATTATGATAATGATAACAATGATTCACTTGATAGATTTATCAATGACGAGGTTAATCAACATAAAGATCAAATAAAGCGCTATCATTACTTAATAAGAGATCATTTATCTATATCTAATCAATCGATTAAAACCTTTCTTTATTTCCCTATCTTAAATCATCTAGAATCAATTTCGATATAAGTAAATTATACATCCAATGACTTGGCTGTTTTTATGATTACCCTTCTTGTTATAAAGCAAATAATGCTACCAACAATTGCTAATACTATAAAAATCAACATCCCATCGTTCATATTCGCTTTTGATAAGCTAATATTCGCATCTATGGTTATATGTGAAGATATTAAGCCTGCAATTTTACCACCTAAGCCAATGGTAACAAGCCAAATTCCCATATAGAGTGATACATACTTTGGTGGTGCAATTTTAGTCACTAAAGATAAACCAATAGCAGAAAGTGATAACTCACTAATTGCCAGCATTAAAAAGCCAACAACAATAATAATAGCAGGTATCTTATGATCGCCTAAAGACGTTGCAATTGAGAAATAAAATAAGATAAACATTAAAGTCATAATCACAAAGGCAACGTTAAATTTATCGATATCATTGACAGGAATTCCACGTTTACCAAAGCTTAACCAAATCTTACCCATCACAGCACCAAAAAGTAAAACACCTAATGATTCAACACTTAAAAATTGCGAATTATTAATCGTAATACCAAAAAGGCTATGATCGACACAATGGGCAATAAATAGTAAAATTGATATGAAAATCTGAAAATATAATGACCAATAAAGAATTGATAATAAATAAAAAATACCTGCAACAATCACTTGGCGCCAGTATTTCTTCTGAGCAGATATTACCATGATGGCAACGGCTAAAACTGCCGCTAATAAAATAGCTAAGTTTGCAATATCAGGATGTCTTAATAATGCATAAACAATGCCAATATAAACGATAATAATAATTGCTGTTGCCAACACTTTCTTAAATGTTAATTTTACTTCACTGATATAGCTTTTAAGTATAAAAAATCCACTTAAAAGTAATAACAACATAAAAATTGACACAGCAATGCTTGAATAAAAAGGTGCTGAAAATCCATAGGCATTCTTTAGCGCAGATGCAACAAAAAGTGCAAAAAATGAACCTAAATTAATGCCAACATAAAAAATATTAAAACCAAAGTCGCGATGACTATCCGATAAACCAGAACGATCATAAAACCTACCAATAAATGATGAAATATTCGATTTAATTAAGCCTGTACTAATCGAGATAAATGCTAAACCTAAAAACATCATATTTTCATTGGTTGATAGAGCTAAAATACTACTACCAATGATCATAAAAACTGACCCTAAAAATGCAGCACGATAATAGTTGATTAACTTATCTGCAATATAGCCACCAACAAGTGCTGAAATATAAATCATTGCTAAAACAGTACCAACTAATGATGCACTGGCATGTTGAGAGATACCAAAGCGCTCAATTAAAAAGAAAATTAATAATGACTGGATGACATAATAGCCATAGCGCTCTCCAAATTCTGTTAAGCTTGCTATAGTTAAGACTTTAGCTTGATCACTGTTTTGACTCATTAGATTAATTCATTATTATGCTTACACTATGCTCAATCATAGGATTAATTTATCTAAATAGCAATCTTAAGCTTAAAATAGACAAACCATAATTAAATACATAAAATATAAATAATTGCCGATAAAATTAGATAAAAACAAATATAATATAACAATTTAAATGTATATTTTCACTTGTGGAAAATGTTTGATTATTTAACTATACTTTCAAGTACTTCTTTAAACGTTGGAGTAAGCTTAAATGAAACTAAACCATAAATTATTGATTTTATTTTTAGTACCTCTATTGGTTGTTGGTTTATTAAGCTTAAGTGGGCTTTTATGGTCACGCTATCATTTTACCAACACAGTTACAATAGACACATCTAAAGTCCAAGCTGCACTTGAAATGGAAATAAATGATAAAGAAGCATTTAAAAATGTGATTGATTATCTAGGCTACAGAGATAAAAAATCACTTGTAAGCTATCAAAATCATATTGATAAATTTAATTATTACCAAGCACAATATCAATCACTACCTTTAACAAAAAATGAAACTCAATATCTAGAAAGTTTAAAAAGCTATTTTGAAAAATTTCAAACCCATACAAATAGCTTAATTAGCATCGAAAATGATCAAATTAATCAACTTAATCAGCTGAACTTTATACTTAATGAAAAAGTCGAAGCGATTTTAAGTAATAGTTGGCAAAAGCAATTAACACAAAGTGATGCTCAATATACAACTAAGCATAATGCCTTATTAGAAATAAAAACCAATATCTATGCTCTAGCATCAACTATTAAAGGCTATATCTTAGAAGCATCGGCTAAGCAAAAAGAGCGTCTCTATAATAGTGTTGATCATATAGAAAGGTGGCTTACAACTCTTAAATCAACCAATTTTAATAATAATGAATTGATACTTTATAACCAACTTGATAAATATCTGCTTCAAATAAAAGCAGTTGCCAATCGTATCATTAACTTAGAAGATCAGAAGCGTAATGATATGATACTACTAACAACAGTATCAAAAGATATGGATAGTTTACTTAATCAACAAATACAAAATGCTGCATTTACAGATCTTACTAATACACAAAAAAATGTTGCAAGACTTAATATCGCCATTATCGCTGTATTATCACTTGTGATATTATTAAGTTTTTTACTTGCTTATTGGTTTATTAAGCAATACTTCAGTAAGCCTGTAGCTAAATTAAAAACGTTTGCTGAAGCGATTGCCGTTGGTAATACCAATATTCAGATTGATGCCTCTAACAGTGGAGAATTTGGCGAGTTATACCCGAGTTTTATTAAATTAGTTGAGAATAATAAACAATTATCAAACATTGCCAACTCACTTGGTAAAGGTGAATTTGATACGCAGATAGAAGCAAGGTCAAAAGATGATACATTATCCTATGCATTAATCAATATGCGTGATAATTTACAATCACTGAATAATGAAAATAAACAGCAAGTTTGGATAAAAACTCAAATATCCAATATTATTCAAAAAGCTCAAAGCATTTTAGATATTCAAATGCTAGCACAACAAGTAATCAGTGATTTATCTGAAAATTTAAATGCCGGCTTTGGCGCATTCTATTTAATTAATCTAGAGGATGAAAATGATAAGCATAAAGCAAATGCCAAACTGACATTAGTTGCAAGCTATGGCTATGAACAACGTAAGCAAGTTACCAATCACTTTAACTTTGGCGAAGGCTTAGTTGGTCAGTGTGCCTTTGAGAAAAGACCAATACTACTAACAGAAGTACCTAATGATTATATTAAAATTTCATCTGGATTAGGTAATCATGCTGCTTTAAATATTATGGTCTTACCAATTATCCACCAAAACCAAGTTTTAGGTGTTATTGAAGTTGCATCTTTTCATCTATTGGCTGATAAAGAACAAATTATTTTAAAAGAGGTAAGCACTCATCTAGCTACGATTATCAGTAATGTAATTTCACATAATAAGACACAGAGTTTATTAAACAAATCTCAATCGATGAATGAAGAGTTACAGTCTCAACAACAAGCATTAGCAAAATCAAATCAAGCGCTTGAAAAACAAACACAAGCACTGAAACAATCAGAAGAAGAATTGCGTTCACAAAGCGAAGAATTAAGAGTGATGAATGAAGAATTAGAAGAGAAAACCGAACGCCTTGAACAGCAGAAAAAAGAATTAGAAAATGCACAGGATGATTTAGAGCAGCGTGCTCAAGACTTAGCTTTATCGAGTAAATATAAATCTGAATTTCTTGCTAATATGTCACATGAATTAAGAACACCTTTAAACTCATTATTAATTTTATCTAAAAAACTCTCTGAAAACCGCGATGGCAACCTAACTGAAAAACAAGTTAAATCAGCTAGCATTATTCATAAAGGTGGTCATGATTTATTAACCTTGATTAATGATATTTTAGACTTATCCAAAGTTGAGGCTGGAAAACTTCAAGTTGAGATATCCCCTTGCTCAATTACAACAATTTGTGAGGATTTAAAAACACAATTTGAGCCAATGGCAAATGATAAAGGCATAGATTTTCAGTTCCATATTAGTAATCAATTACCTGAAACATTTGAATCTGATACTCAAAGAGTTACTCAAATCTTAAGAAATTTTATCTCCAATGCCTTTAAATTTACTGAAACAGGCTCAGTTACAGTTAAAGTTAATAAGCCGAATAAAGATTTATCCATTCATGGGCAGGTACAACCAGCAAATCAATTAATTACCTTTTCTATTATTGATACTGGTATTGGTATTGCTAAAGATAAGCAACGCATTATATTTGAAGCTTTCCAACAAGCTGAAGGATCAACTTCTCGTCAATATGGTGGTACAGGCTTAGGCCTTGCAATCTCACGTACGATGGCTGGTTTACTCGGTGGTGAAATTACCTTAGAAAGTGAGGAAAATAAAGGTAGTATCTTTAGTCTACATTTACCATTGAAATCACCATCATCTCAAAAAGTTGCCTCAGAGGTTATATTGAGTAATGCTAATAGCCCATCACATCAAGTATCAAGTGAAGTATCATCTAATTTAGCTACAACTAATTCGCTAGAAGTCAAACAAAACTCAATAGATAATACCCAAACTTATAAACCAAGTATTCTAATTGTCGAAGATGATGAAACATTTATTGAAATCTTAAGTGACTATGCAGTTGAACAAGGCTATGAAGTAAAAACTGCATCTTCAGGTAAAGACGCTATTGAAAAAGCAGTTATTGAGCAGCCTAATGCAATTATCTTAGATCTAGGTCTACCCGATATTGATGGAATCAAAGTCCTAGAGACATTAAAAGATAACCTACAAACACGCCATATTCCGATTCACGTTATCTCTGCTCGCGATGAAAATCCACAACTTAAAGCACAAGGCGCTATTGGCTATTTAAAAAAACCTCCAACAGAAGATTCACTAATGGATGTTTTTAAGCGATTCTCTTCTGTACTACAATCTGATCTTAAACATATATTAGTCATTGATGATGATCAAATAAGCCAACAAGCCGTTTGTGAACTAATTGATAGTGATACAAATACAATTAAAGCGGTTAGTAATGGTAAAGAAGCACTATCTTATCTAGCAGCAAACCAAGTCGATTGTATTATCTTAGATTTAAACCTACCCGATCAATCAGGTTTTGAAATTTTAGGCCAGTTACACCATACCTTTGCTTCATTACCGCCTGTTGTTGTATATACCGCTCGAGATCTAACAGAGCACGAGCATCAGCAACTACAAAAATACACACAAAGCATTGTTGTTAAAGGTGTTAATTCACCCAACCGTCTACTTGATGAAGTGACTTTATTTTTACATAGTATTGAAAATAATTTACCTAAAGAATCAAGAAAAGAAATTAAAATGCTTCACAGTGGTGATCAGGCACTAAAAAACAAAAAAGTATTATTAGTTGATGATGATATGCGCAATGTATTTGCATTATCGAGTGAATTAGAAGAATACGCACTTGATGTTGTTATTGCATCTAACGGACAACAAGCAGTGGATAAATTAAAACTAGAATCAGATATTCATATTGTTCTAATGGATATTATGATGCCTGTTATGGATGGTTATCAAGCCATTGAAGAAATTAGAAAAGACAAACAGTTTAAAAACTTACCAATTATTGCTTTAACTGCAAAAGCAATGAGCGATGATAAGGAAAAATGTATACAAGCCGGTGCAAATGACTATATTGCAAAACCGATTGATGTAGATCAGCTAATATCCATGATGAAAGTATGGTCGGCTAAATCATGATTGAAAGAAACGATATTGAGATAGTTGAAGTTGACTTACTACTTCATGCAATTGAAAAAGCCTATGGTTATGATTTTAGGCATTATGCTAAGTCCTCTTTAAAAAGACGACTTAACTTATTTATGGATAATTATCAAATTACATCCTATATACATTTAACGGATATCATACTGCATAATAGTAACTTATTTGAGGAGTTATTAAAACATCTCTCGATTACTGTCACTGCCATGTTTAGAGATCCTTTATTTTACCGCTCATTTAAAGAAAATATACTGCCTGTACTAAAAACATATCCCTTTGTTAAAATATGGAGTGCCGGTTGTGCGACAGGCGAAGAAATCTACTCACTTGCTATTTTACTACATGAAGAAGGCTTTTTAGAAAAAACAACGCTTTATGCAACAGACTTTAACAACCAAGCATTAAATATTGCCAAAAAAGGTATTTACTCAACCGAACATATGAAAAAATTTATTGATAATTATAATCAATTTGGCGGCAGAGAAAGCTTTTCAAACTACTACACCGCTAAATATGATGCTATTAAATTACATGATTTTTTAAAAGACTCAATTGCATTTGCTAATCATAATCTTGTCACTGATAGATCCTTTGGTGAAATGAATGTTATTCTGTGTAGAAATGTAATGATTTATTTTGATAATGATTTAACAAACAAAGTCTTATCTTTATTTAAACATAGCTTATGCCACCGTGGTTTTTTATGTATAGGAACTAAAGAGACATTACAATTTTCACAAGTAGAAAATGATTTTGATGTCATCGATAAACAAATGAAAATCTATCAAAAGAGGTAAAAATGAAATATCAGGCAGTTGTTATTGGTGCTTCTGCAGGTGGCTTAAATGCTTTTAGTGAAGTTTTGACAGAGCTTTCGAAAGACTTTAGTTTACCTATTTTTATTGTTCAGCATTTAATGGAAAATGATGATAGTTACTTAGCAACGCATCTCAATCAGATTACTCAAGGTAGAACAGTCATTGAAGCCTGTGATAAAGAGATCATTCAAAAAAATACGATTTATGTTGCACCGCCTGGTTATCATATGTTAATTGAAAATAAAGCTGCCATTGCATTATCTTTAGAGCCACCAGTTAATTATTCAAGACCATCAATTGATCTATTATTTAGCTCTGCCTGTGATGTTTATAAAAATCAATTAATTGCAATTTTATTAACAGGAGCTAACCAAGACGGCTCAATTGGACTTAAATTAATCAATCAAACTGGTGGTATGTGCATTGTTCAAGATCCTAAATCTGCCTCAGCACCAATGATGCCTGAATCTGCTATCATTAAAGTACCTAGAGCTAAAGTCATGCAATTAGTAGAAATCACACAGTGGTTGAATCAAATGGAGATGAAAAATGGATAGTAAATCTCACTTTAAAAAATCAAATATATTAATTGTTGATGACTTAGAAGATAATTTAGTTGCTATGGTTGAGGCATTAGAGGGCATTGATGCCAACCTAGTGACAGCTAACTCAGGTGAAAAAGCACTCGAATTGATGATTGATGAAGAATTTGCCGTTGTGTTAATGGATGTACAAATGCCACGTATGGGTGGTTTTGAAACAGCTGAACTAATGAGAAAAAATAAGCGCACCAGAGGTATCCCAATTATCTTTGTCACAGCGATATCTAAAGAGCAACAATATGTATTTCAAGGCTATGAAGCAGGCGCAGTCGACTATCTATTTAAACCGATTGAAACACATATTTTAAAATCAAAAATCCAGATTTTTCTTAATATTTACCAACAGAAAAACACAGAAATCTTACAAACTGTTAGTGAGTTACGTATCGTAAAAAGAGAATTAAAAGAGAAAAATCAAGAATTATCAAAGCTTGCTTTAAATGACCCATTAACATCGATTGCCAACCGTAGACAGTTTGAAACAGATTTAGAAAAACAAATTGCTTATGCTAAAGATCATACTGATGAGCAATTTGCAGTTATTTTCCTTGATTTAGATGATTTTAAATCGATTAATGATACCTTAGGTCATCCTATTGGTGATCAATTATTACAACATATTGGCAAACTATTAACTGAAAATACACGAAAGGAAGATTATCAAGGACGTTTAGGTGGTGATGAGTTTGCCATTATAGTTACTCACCTTAACAAAGCTTCAGATGCGCTAAAAACAGCTAATTTAATTAAATCTGTCATAGATCAAAACATTGAAATTGATGGTCACTTAATTTATACCTCATTTAGTATGGGCATTGCCTGTTACCCATCTGCAGGCAATACCTCAAAAGAATTAATGCATAATGCTGATATTGCTATGTATCATGCAAAAGCTTTAGGTAAAAACCAGATTTGTTACTTTACAGATGATTTACAAGATAAATACTTAGCTCAGCTAGAGCTTGAAACGCTAATTAAAGAAGCAGTTGATCAGTGTGCTTTTGAATTAATTTATCAGCCTATTTTTAATTTAGAAACTAAAAATCCTTATGGCATTGAAATATTACTTCAATGTAAACACGCCAAACTTCAAAGTATTCAACCGAATGTATTGATGTCTATTGCTGAAAATATTGGCATCTCTGAAACCATTGGTAACTGGTTAATCAATCAAGCACTGCTTAAAGTTCAATCACTTTATGATCAAGGCTATGATGACTTATTTTTTACAATCAATTTCTCTACAAAACAATTATTACATCCAACCTTTTTTACTAAACTTAATCAAGCAATTTGTCAGTACTCATTCCCTAAAAAACTTTTAATGTTAGAGTTAAATGAAAGTGCTTTAATTACATTTAAACAAAATGATCACTCGCTTTTATACCAATTAAATAAGTTAGGCATTAATATCATCCTTAATAAATTTGGTACTGGTTATTCTTCTTTAATCAAGCTACAAGAAATACCCTTTTTCGCATTAAAAATAGATGCCTCATTTATTCAAGGGATTGGTGACAATAACAGTGCTGAAATGATTATTAAAGCCATTATTTCAGTAGCTAAAAATTTAAATATAGAAATTATTGCCGAAGGCCTTCAATCGGATCAACAAGTAAAATTCTTAGAAGCAAATCACTGCTTATTTGTTCAAGGAAATTTATTTCAATCACCTTTAAATGCTGAACAATTAACGATATTTCTGGAAGCTTATAATGAATAATCATAAATTCACAGATTTAATTGAAACACCTAAAATATTAATTGTAGATGACGATGTAAAAAATCGATTTGCATTTACTGAGGTACTAGAAGATATCAACTGTGAATTATTTGAAGCAGACTGTGGTGAAATTGCATTAAATTTAATCACTCAGCATCAGTTTGCATTAATTCTTTTAGATGTACAAATGCCGAAAATGGACGGCTTTGAAGTAGCTAACTTAATTAAAAAACATAAACGTACACAAGATATACCGATTATCTTTGTCACAGCTTTCAGTAAGGACCAACAATATATCCGTTACGGGCATGAACTAGGTGCTGTCGATTATATTGTTAAACCTATTGATCCCTTTGTGCTAACCAGCAAAGTATCAGTCTACCTTGATCATTACCGACATAATAAAATTATGGAAAATCAATTATCTAATCTAGATATGATACAAAAAGATTTATCACGCACAAATACTGAATTAGAAAAAATAGCTAAATATGATGCTTTAACTGGTTTGTATAATCGCCTAGGATTTGATGAATTTATTGAAAAAAGTATCAAAAATGCCAAAAACCAACAACAAGTATTTTGTATGATGTTCATGGATTTAGATAAATTTAAATCCGTTAATGATCAGTTTGGCCATGATATTGGTGATCAATTACTCGTACTTGTCAGTCATAGATTTCAAAAAACGCTCACTTCCGCAATACATTTTTTACCTGTGAAAAGTGATTATGCCATAGCACGCTTAGGTGGTGATGAATTTGCCATTATATTAAATAATATTACAAAGACTCACTACGTTGGTAGAGTTGCTGAACGTTTAATCGATGCTTTTAGACTACCGTTTTTAATCAATCAACATGAATTAAGTATTGGCTTAAGCATCGGCATTGCTTTTTATCCTGACTCTGGTACAACGGTTGAATCAATTATTAAAAGTGCAGATACAGCCATGTATCGTGCTAAAAATAATGCCAATGATACATTCTATTTTTTCAATCAATCCATGCAAGATGACTATCAATTTTATAAAACAGTTGCATCTAGTATTCAACAAGCATTAGATAATAATGAATTTTATTTAGCCTACCAACCAATTTATCTGTTAAATACGCAAACAATTGTTGGTTGTGAAATTCTATGTCGCTGGCAGCATCAAATATTAGGTGATATTTCACCAAATATTTTTATTACAATTGCTGAAGAAATCGGTTTAATTAACCCTCTAGGACATTGGATTTTTAAAACTGCTTCACAAGAAATAGCAACGATTGATAAAACAATATGTAATAAACTATTTTTTGCAATTAATACGTCAATTAAACAGTTTGATGATCATAGTTACCTTACATTTATTCAAGAGCAGATCAAATTACATAATCTACCAAGTCATATTTTTGAAATTGAATTAACAGAATCTACACTGACAACTAATTCATTAAATTTTGATAAAACAGTCAATGAACTTGCTAAACTTGGTGTACGTATTAGTATTGATGATTTTGGCTCTGGTTACTCATCGCTTAAGCGACTACATAATTTAGCTATTTCAATTTTAAAAATTGATCAGTCTTTTATGAAAGAAATACACACAAATCACCAACAACAAAATATGATAATCACAATCTTAGATTTGGCTAAGAACCTTAATTTAGAAGTAATTGCTGAAGGAATAGAAACAAAAGAACAATTAGACTTTTTAAAAGAACATCACTGTCAATATGGGCAAGGATTTTATTTTTCCAAACCTCTAATCTTTAATGAATTCATTAAATTATTAAAATAAATTATTGTTCTTTAAGTTATTTTTCCAAAACTTACTCGAGGTAATCCGCCTAAATCAGGATAAGTTTTGACATGACAAAATTCTTCATCGCATAACTTTTCTCTGACAACTTGATCTTGCAAATAGCCATGCTCTAAAAAAATACTACCTTGTGGTTTTAAATAATTTTTCGATTGCTTAATAATTGCAAATAAGTCATCTAAACCATTGTTTTTTGAGTATAATGCATGATGTGGTTCATGTTTTTTTACATTTGCTTCAACTGCTTGATCAGATCTATCAATATAAGGTGGATTGGCGATAATAATATCAAAGTGCATAGACTGTTTTACTGCACTAAACCAATCAGATGCAAATAAAAATACATTGTCTAATCCTAAGTGTTGGCAATTTTTTTGCGTAATAGATAATGCTTTAAGGCTTATATCTGTTGCCAAAACTAAAAAATTTTTTCGCTCTTTTGCGATTGCTAAAGCTAGAGCACCGCTACCACAACCTAAGTCAATTAAAGTTTTTGTATCATTTTTATCTGGATAGGTTTCTAAAACAGCTTCAACGAGTATCTCGCTATCACTTCTTGGAATTAACACAGATGAATCAACATATAATTCAAAATCCCAAAATGCTTGTTTATTAATTAAATAGGCAACAGGCTCACCTTGTAATGCTCGATTAATCAAAATTACTAATTGATTATATTCCACTGAAGTTAACTGAGTTTCAGGATAAGCCTTTAAAAACGTACGCTCTTTTTGTAGAACAAAGCTTAATAATACTTCTATATCTAAATAAGGTGATGTAGATATTTTTTTAAACTGATTAATCCAAGTTGATATAACTTCTTCAATGCTCATCATATAATTAACTAAACTGTGCTAATAGATCAGCCTGATGCTCTTGTAGGAGTGGCTGAATAACACAATCTAAATCACCTTGAATAATTTCTTCTAATTTATAAAGTGTTAGATTAATTCGATGGTCACTAACTCGCCCTTGTGGATAATTATAGGTACGAATACGCTCAGAACGATCACCACTACCAACTAATGACTTTCTAGCTTGGGCTTGCTCTTGACGTTGTTGATCTTGCTCTTTCTGTAACAACCTTGCTTTTAACACTGACATCGCTTGTGCTTTATTTTTATGTTGCGAGCGTTGATCTTGACACTCAACAACAAGCCCTGTCGGTAAGTGGGTAATACGAATTGCTGAGTCTGTTTTATTGACATGCTGACCACCGGCACCCGATGCTCTAAAGGTATCAATTTTTAAATCATTGGTATTAATATCAATGGCATCAATCTCTTGTGCTTCAGGCATAATTGCAACCGTACAAGCTGAGGTATGTACTCGCCCTTGCGACTCAGTAACTGGCACACGTTGCACACGATGAGCACCTGATTCAAATTTTAATTGCGAGTAGACTTTTTCGCCGGATATCTTAGCAATGACTTCTTTATAACCACCATGTTCACCAAAGCTTTCACTGACAATTTCAACACGCCAACCTTTAATTTCAGCATAACGACTATACATACGAAATAAGTCCCCTGCAAAAATAGCCGCTTCATCACCGCCTGTACCGGCCCTTACTTCAAGGAATACATTGGCACGGTCATTTGGGTCAGAAGGCAATAATAAAATCTGTAACTGTCCTTCTAAAGTTTCCATAGATAGCTTTGCTTGATCAAGCTCTTCTTGAGCGAGCATGGCCATTTCTCTATCTGATTCAGTTAGCATTTCTTGTGCTTGCGTATAATCACTTTCTGCGCTTTGATAGTCACTAAATGTTTTAACTAATTCTTCTAACTCTGCATACTCTTGAGATAATTGACGAAATTGATTCTGATCATTAATCACATCGGCATCACTTAATAATGCACTTAATTCTTGATGACGATCAAGCAGGTTTTCTAATTTTAGACGAATACTTTCTTTCATAAATTCAACTTATTTTTTGTTTAAGATTGATTATCAGAGTCAAGACCAAATAATTCAGAAGCATTATCCAAAAGCTCATCATGTCCTAAAACAGCGGCTTTCCGCATTGAAATACTTGGTTGATGCAGCCATTTATTTTTAAGGCTGTGCACTAATTGAGTTAATACTTCATAAGGGTCATTACCATTATCTAGGCGCTTTAGACTTTTATGTAATTCATTTAAAGCCAATTGATCTGTGCTTTTACGTAATGCTTTAATTCTATGAACTCTTGCTTTATAGCGTAATTTTTCTAAATAATCATCTACCATCTGATCAATTAAACGCTCAGCATAAAGCGATGCTTTTTGACGTAATTGTTTATTTTCTTTAATGATTTGATTTAAGTTATCAATACCATAGAGTGTAATTGAGTTTAATTGATTTAAATTAGGGTCAATACTTCTTGGAACTGACAAGTCAATCAATAGCTTAGTTAGTTGAGATGATTCTAATACATTAAGTAATTGACTATTAATAATATATTCTTTAGCGCCAACAGCTGATATCACTAAATCAGCACAAGACAGTAATTCAGGTAATTTAGTTAAAGGTTGATACTCTGCTTTAACTTTTTCTGCTACAAGCTTTGCCTTATCCAAGGTACGATTAAGAATAATCATTCGATTAGGCTTCATATTAAAAATATGTCGCGCAACTAATTGAGCAGTTTCACCAGCACCAATAATTAATACTGTTTTATCAGTTAAAGTTTCTAAGTAATGTTTTTTAGCTAAATGCACGGCTGAAAAAGCTACAGAGACAGGACACTTACCAATATCGGTGCGACGTCGAATCGCTTTTGCTGCTAATAAAGCTTGCTCAAAAAATTGCCCTAAATGACCCAATAAATACTTATTTTCTAATGCGCTTAAATAGCTTTGTCTAACCTGACCTAAGATTTGTGGCTCGCCTAAAATCATCGATTCTAAGCCTGAAGCAGTTCGCATTAAGTGTCGTAGTGCATCGATTTCATCTCGAGTTGTTATATACGCCTGATACGCTTTAGAGACATTTTTTGCCTGTAACCACCATTGAATAAGCACTTCTTTTGGAAATTGACTTACAATATACAACTCAGTTCGATTGCAAGTTGATAAAATAGCAATTTCCTCAACTAAGTTTGCATTGAGTAATTCTTCTTGCGCAAGCATTGCCTGATCCTTTCTAAAAGAAAGCATCTCTCTAACTGCGACTGAAGCATGGTGATAATCAATACCAAGCATATATAAATGAACTGAAGCCATATCACTAAAAATCTATTTATTAAACTTACCGGCCGTTTAGTTTTTTAAACATTGGCCAGTTACTGGTTGCTAATTTTATCATATTTTTTCCAAAACTAAAGTTTTAGACAGATTTTGCTTAAATATAAGTATAAAAAACCTTTAACCTATCAAAGTAGTTAAGCTAAATTAAAAGTAAAATGGCGCTGTAAATAGCTTGACGCTAGCAATTATTATTGCTTAAGATGGTTCACAATGATTTTTTTATTAAAACTTGTAGGAGAGATCACATAATGAAAAAACTATCCCTTATCACAGCTGCATTAAGTGCCATTGCGCTTAGTGGTTCAGCTTTTGCAGCAACAGCTAGTAATGATGCTAGCTCAACAGCATTTAAAACACAGATGGATAAAGTAAGCTATACGATTGGTTATAAAATCGGTAAAAGTACTAAAGAGCAAGACATCAATCTAAACGATAGTCTATTTATCCAAGGCTTCCAAGCTGCAACAAAAGGCACAACACCTGCAATTTCAGAAGCAGATATGCAAACAGTTATGCAAGACTTTCAAAAGCAAATGATGCAAAAAGCTTTAGAAAAGCAAAAAGAATTAGCTGATACCAATGCTAAAACTTCAGAAGCCTATATGGCTAAAGTTACCAAAGAAAGCGGTGTTGAAAAATTAACTGATGGTGTTTACTACAAAGTTGATACTAAAGGTACTGGTAAAGTAATGCCTACTGCTGATGATCAAGTTGTTGTAACCTATCAAGGCATGCTACCTGATGGTAAAGTTTTTGACCAAACACAAAAAGGTAAGACAGCGACATTCCCAGTTAGTGGTGTTATCCCAGGCTTTAAGTCAGCATTAGAAAAAATGACTGTTGGCTCATCTTGGACTATCTATATTGCACCTGATCAAGCCTATGGTAAGTATGCACCTCCAATGATTGGTCCAAACCAAGCATTAACCTTTAAAGTAACGCTAAAAGATATTAAACCTGCTACAGCAGCTGCAAAAGCAGATGTAACGAAAAAAGTAGCACAATAAGTTTTGTGTTACTTTTTTAAATTCTAATTTTATTTATCCAAAAATATTATAACTGTTCACTAATTGAGTACCTTCATTTATTAATGGACAAGGGTCTTCATTTTTTTTATCTTGCACGCATAAAAAGACTAAACGATCAACTGTAGTGTTTCCCTGTTTTTGTTGAACGGTTCTAAAGTCAATTCCATCTCCACACACTAAATAAGCACCAATTGAGCTACTATTTCCAACAATAGTACATCTCTGAAGCGTTTTAGAAAAATGAACACTATAGTGACCACTTGTAGCACTTTTGATATCATCAAACTGTGTCTTTTTACCAAAACCATCATAAAATGTAATATCCCCCAAGCCAATTGAAACAGGTGATGTATCACCTGCAATTGGATGTGGCGGCGGGGTTGCAGCATCAACATTAACATCCATCTTAATAGTCAAATCATCTGAACTTTCAAACCAGGTATCACGACAATTATGGCTTTTATTATCTTCTGTATAACAAGCAGCTGATGTCACCTTTATAACAGAACTTGCTGATGATACTTTTGTACTCCATTTACCATTATTATTCTTCTTATGCTCAATTTTTACTATGCCAGCACTTCTGCCTGCACCAATAAAATTCAATGATAAATCAACTTCTTTTTCTGCGCCATCGCAAGTACCAGCCCAAGTGTTTTTGTCCTCAAAATTGAATAGGCCATTTTGTAAATTATTATTTTTTAAACCTTCAATAGAAAAAGGTAAGCCACTAATACTATTAATGCAGGTAGTTGAGTCTTTTTTTATATCGACAGAGTATGCTGATCTATTAAATATTTGTACTTTATAATTTGCCGAAGCATATACATTACTATAAATAAATAAAATACTAAGTATAAAAATTTGAATTATTTTCAAGGCAAACCCCTTCTTAAATCATTATATTTTTAAGTTATCATTTCATCAAAATATAATAATCAGATAGTAATAAACAAAATACCTCATAAAATAAGGTATCTCTTTTGAATAAACCTTGACCGATTGACCAATCCTGGGATAATTAAGCTTAAAAAGAGGTAATTCATGCGTATTATTACTTTTAATGCCAATGGCATTCGAGCAGCAGCTAGAAAAGGTTTTTTTGATTGGTTTGAAAAGCAGAATGCTGACTTTTTATGCATTCAAGAGACTAAAGCACAGCGTGATCAACTAGACGATCCAGTTTACCACCCTAAAGGTTATTACAATTACTTTTTTGATGCTGAAAAAAAAGGCTACAGTGGTGTTGCAATTTATAGTCGTATTAAACCTAAAAATGTTATTACAGGCTTAGATATTCATTGGGCCGATACGGAAGGTCGATATATTCAGCTTGATTTTGAGAATTTTAGTATTGCTTCTTTATACTTACCATCAGGATCTAGTAAAGATGAACGTCAAGTTATCAAAATGCAATTTTTAGAGAAATATCAATCGATTTTAGAACAACAAATCAATGATAAAGACAATATGATTATCTGTGGAGATATTAATATTGTCCATAAAGAAATTGATATTAAAAATTTTAAAAGTAATCAAAAAAACTCTGGCTGCTTACCTGAAGAGCGTGCTTGGCTTGATTATGTTTTTGATGAAATTGGCTGGATCGATGCGTTTCGAGTCGTCAATACTGAAAAAGATCAATATACCTGGTGGTCAAATCGAGGACAAGCAAGAGCAAATAATGTCGGTTGGCGGATAGACTACCAATGGACTACCCCTAATTTAAAATCAAAAATAGTAGATGCATGTGTTTACAAACAACAGTGGTTTTCTGATCATGCACCATTAACATTAGATTATCAATTTGATGTTAATTAAAATTGTTATTTGACATCATCTATTTTTATAAGAATAATACTTCAAATTAAATATATTAAATAAATTAAAAGGATTTAGTTTCATTTACTATGATTAGTATTATTATTCCTACTTTTAATGAAATTGAACATGGCTATCTTGAAGATATATTAAGCAAATATCAATTGATTGCAGATATTGAAATTATCTGTGTTGATTCTAACAGTGATGATGGTACAAAGGCACTGATACAACAATCAGATGCTTACTTAATATCGACTGAAAAATACAATAGAGCAGCAAGAATTAATGAAGGTATTTTACAGGCTAGAGGAGACTTAATCTTATTGCATCATCCACGCTCTATTCTACCGATTGAAGCCATTGATTCACTTCAACAATATAAACAAACTAAATATTTTTGGGGTGGCTTTAAACATCAGTTTGATCTTAAACACCCTTTTCTATCTTTTATCTCTTGGTATTCTAATCAAGTACGTTTTATTAAAAAAAATATTGTTTATTTGGATCATTGTATTTTTTTAACCAAAGATTTAGCAAGCCTACACTTTCCAATTAAAGAGCTAGATATCTTTGAAGATACCTTAATATCTGAGTTATTAAGCCAAAGTAATCAACCACAGATGCTTAATTATCCTGTAATGACCTCATCGATTCGCTTTCAACAAAATGGTATTTATAAGCAATGGCTATCTAACCAATTATTAAAATTCTGTTATAAAATCGGTATTTCAGATCATAAAATGAATCGATTTTATGAAAAAAACTGCCCATTAAATGTTAAAAAATCAACTTATAAGAAGTAGATTCAAGCTAGTAATCAAACTTAAAATGTATTCGATAGCCTAGTATTTAAATATAGTATATAATTAAATTTATAAATATTAAAATACTTTTTATATGGATTTAAGCATGGCAAAACATTATCAACCACCTTACTCCATCACTTCAAAAATTCTAAACTTTGTTGCAAAAATCAGTGAATCTGTTGGACGTTTATCTATTATTACTGAAAATGAAAAATCTTTAAAACTAAGACGAGCTAATAGAATTAAAACAATTCAAGGTTCACTGGCAATTGAAGGTAATTCATTAAGCGAAGAACATATAACCGACATATTAAATGGTAAAAGAGTCTTAGCCCCTACTAAAGAAATTCAAGAAGTAAGAAATGCAATTGAAGCTTATGAACAATTCAATCAATGGCAACCTAAAAAATTAAATGACATGCTTAATGCCCACCAAATCTTAATGAAAGGCTTAATTGATGAGGTTGGTCAATTTCGATGAGAGCATCCCTAACATAGTTGTTATGCAGCATTTTTATAAATATATCGTTTAACTAGTTTCCAATCTTTAGTCCATTGGTGACTTGCTAAAGAGGTTCTAAGTTGCAACACCTTGTGAGCGGACTCTTGATTCCATTGTGCCTTATGTTTCTTTGAGAGCATTCCTGGTGTAGTTTGTTTTTGTAGTTTTATTAAAACATATAATATATAAATCAATAAGTTAAGCTTTATAAAAACTGTATTAGAAATGCTCTCATTGGTCTTTGGCCATATTATTGGGTGGAAGATCGTCAAATTAAATATCTGAATAATCAGATCGAACAAGATCACCGAGCCATAAAAAGGCGAACGAGACCAATGATTGGATTTAAATCATTTAAGTCGGCTGAATCTACTTTAGCAGGTTATGAATTAATAAACATGTTAAGAAAAGGTCAGCATTTAGATTGTGCTAATCAAACTATTTTTGAACAATTTAACTCACTTGCAGGTTAATTGTACCCAGAGGATACATAATTGTATAAAAAACAAACTGATAGAAATCTTTGCAACATATATGGACTCGTTTTATATTTCAAGTAATTTAATGCAATTTTAACTCATTTTATTCTCCAATATTTTACTCAATGATATGATGTTATTAAATTGCCAGCAGACATATATTCGGCTTTCAAG
>JAKJJQ010000004.1:0-111348 GCA_021713415.1 Thiotrichales bacterium 19X7-9 | reverse complement strand
TGGGACAGTTGGTGAAGGAGGTAACTGGAAAGTGGTGGAGCGGTATGTTAAGAATCAAGGGTTAAAACTGGATGAAGCGCAATTGCGACTCTTTTAATACCCCGCTGCTTGCCGCGGGGATATTTATTTGTCTTATTTGATAGTTTTTTTAGAGTGCCAATCTCTTGGGTTCAAGCATTGGCTTGGTCAATTGTAACACTTTATGCTGGGGTGATTGCCTTAATTTTTTATCTAATTACCTGTCGTAAGCGTGGGATTAAAGCACATGATGAATATATCAAACCAATCTATAAACAAGCATTTAATAGTCAAATGCATTGTATTGCAGGAGATGCGACAGGTGTTATTATTGCCAGTATTATTTTAACAGGATTTAGTGTTACCAATGGCTTAGAGCTTGTCATTGAATATGTATTAGGGTTTATCTGTGGACTATTTATTTTTCAAGCATTAATGATGCTGCCTATGTATAATTATCAATATTTTCAAGCAGTTAAAAAAACGCTTTTTGCTGAAACGGTTTCTATGAATTTTGTTATGATGGGTATGTTTTTGATAATGCTTATTCTAACAGAAATTTGGCCACAATCTATGAACCCTTTAAGTTTATATTTCTGGTTTAAGATGGGTATGGCTGTTGTGGTTTCAATGTTGACGGCCTATCCAATTAATTATTATTTAGTAAAGCGAAAACTAAAACATGGTTGTATGACGAGCTACGCTATTAAAGAAGACCATACGATGATGGCATCCGATCACAACCATCATCAAAATGATCATCATGCTCACTTAGAAGGTCATAATCATCACCAAGTTGGTCATATTTCTTTAATAAAACAATTTACTTGGATTGTAGCGACATTTATTATTTTAATTGTTGAATTATGGATCATAAATTTATTTATTCCAGTTAATTTTTAGTCATACTTGCTTATACAGTTAATGATTATGAGTTTCAGTTTAATTTTAAGTTGAGGTTTCTATTTCTTTGACTTTAAGGCAGAATAAATGCATCTATTTTGATAGTTAGGAGCTAATGCGATGAATGATGTCTTATTTACAATGAATAATCATATAGAGGTTAAAGCTTTAGGATTAGGTACTTGGAGAGCAGCAGCGGGAGAAGTGTATGATACAGTGATTGACGCGATAAAAATAGGTTATCGTCATTTTGATTGTGCTTGGATTTATGGTAATGAAAAAGAAATAGGTCAAGCCATTGGTGATGCAATAAAAATGAATTTAGTTAAGCGCGAAGATTTATTTATTACATCAAAATTATGGAATGATTCTCATGGAAAAAATAATGTAGAATCTGCATTTAAGCGTAGTCTATCGGCATTGAATCTCGATTACATCGATTTATATTTAATTCACTGGCCAGTGAGTTTTATAGAAGGTATCGCATTTCCAGAATCAAAAGAGCAGCTTATCGCAAATAATTTTCCACTATTACTTGAAACGTGGGCAGAGATGGAAAAGCTTGTAGATTCAGGTCATATAAAAAGTATTGGTGTTTCAAACTTTAATATTAAAAAATTAGATAAATTGTTAGATAAGGCAAGGATTAAACCGGTTGTTAATCAAATCGAACTTCATCCTTATTTAGCACAAAATGATTTATTAGCTTATTGTCAAAATCATCAAATCATACTAACTGCGTATTCACCACTTGGTTCTAAGGGCAGAGATATTAGTGATCAGGGTAATAGCGTTTTAGAGCATCCGGTGATTCGTTCAATTAGTCAGAAATATCATATTACCGAAGCGCAAGTGCTAATTGCTTGGGCGATTAATCGTCATACGATCGTTATTCCAAAATCGATTAACTCTAAACGTCTAACACAGAATTATCAAGCACAGTTTGTTAAGCTTGAAGAAAATGATATGCAATTGATTAATCAATTAGATAAAAACTTACGCTATGTTGATGGTGGTTTTTTAGCTTTTGAAAATAGTGAATTTACGACTGAGGCGATTTGGGATAAATAATACTTAATTATAATTTAAATTGGTGTATAATGGGTTAATTAATCTATTTTGGGGGGTAGTATGTCAAAAACACTTTCTGATCGTTTATTGGTTGGCCTAATTGCCTGTGTTATGATTATTGGCCAGTTAGGTATTGATATTTATATACCTGCAATGCCAGAGATGCGTGCCTATTTTTCAACTTCAACGCATATCATACAGCTAACTTTAACTTATTATTTGATTGGTTATGGTGTCGGTCAATTGCTATTTGGTCCGATTTCAGATTATTTTGGACGTAAGCCAATATTGATCTTAGGTTTATTAATAATTTTGCTATCAACTTTATTAATTTGTATGAATCAAAATGCTTATATTTTACTCATTTTAAGATTAATACAGGGTATTGGTAGTGCATCGTGTGCAATTATTGCCCGTAGTATTTTACGAGATCGATTAGATGGTAAAGCACTAGTTAAAGCAATGTCTATCGTTATGGCCTTATGGTCATTAACACCTTTAATTGCACCAGTTATTGGTAGTTATTTACAAACATTGATTGATTGGCAAGCAACCTTTGGTTTTATTTTTATATTTAGTTTTATCATATTAATTTTGATCCTTTTAGGGCTGCCAGAGACGAATCAGTCTATTAGAGCATATCCATTAGCACCTTATCATATAGCAAAAAATTACTATCAAATACTGAAAAATAAGATGTTTTTAGGCTGTTGTATCACTTCTGTATTTGTTTTTGCAATCATCACTGCATATAACACAGTAACGCCTTTTCTATATCAGCAAATACTAAACTTAACACCAACAACTTATGCATGGGTTTTATCTATTAGCTCATTAATGATCATTTTAGGTGCTTATTTTAACCATCGATTAATTAACTTTTATAGCTCAGTATCAATTACTTATACTGCTTTAGTGATACTTTTATTATCAGCGCTGATATTATTAATTTTAGGCTTATGCCATTTAGTAAATCTATATGTAATTGTTATTCCATTTGCCATATCCACACTGTGTATTGGTATCATCCTTCCAAATACCAATACAGGATTATTATTACCATTTACTAAACAATTAAGTGGCAGTGCCGGTGCATTAAAAGGAGCATTACAAATGTTAATTAGTGCAGCTATTGCGACATTGATTGCATTAACTAGTGAACAAAGCCAAATACCATTAGCAATGATTATGTTAAGCTTAGCATTAATTAGTTTAATTTTTTTCAGATGGTTTGTTTATAATAAAAAAATAAATGATTAATCATCAATACATAAATGATACCAGTAACCTGCAGTTAAACACCAAATGGCATTAAAGATGATATTACCTAAAAAGATTGAAATAGGTGCATAGTATGCAAAAAGACCGACACCATGAAAAGGCATTAAAATAATAAAGTTAAATAATATTGCGAGCGTTGCAATGATTGATGTTTTTAAAAACCATTGTTTTTTATCAAATTTTGGCACAACTAATAATAAAGACCATAAACAGCTCCAAAGCATTAAGCGATAAAGTGTTAATTGAAAATCATCGGAGCTATCAAATCCGTAAATCATCGATACAACAAAGTTTAAAAAAACTGCTCCAATAGCACCAGCAGTTAGCGCACAAGAAATTTTTTTGAACATTTTTTATACCTATCGTTATTGTTTCTTTATTTAACTAAGTAATACTTTTATGTCTTGTATAAACAAAATTACCTCATATTTTGCTTAATTTTGTCAAACTCAATTTGTAACATTTGATTAGGTGATATTGCAATTTTTTTATATAAATTTTAATTATAAATAAATAAGTTAGACAAATTTAAATTTGATAATAATTGAAACAAAATAAATAACAGAAGATATTGTAATAGATTAATGTGGGCGCTGTGACTGTTGTAGCTTGTCACTTACAGGTTCATTTTTAGGTATTGTCGTTGATACCTCCTGATTCACCTTAAATGTAAATTGACCATTTTGATCAATATCTAATGTAATGGATTCAAGTACCTGTTCATCACACATTGACTCTAAAATCACATCAGATAATTTAGGCATTACATTACTTTTTAAAATATGATCAACATTTCTTGCACCAGTTTCATGCTCAGTACAACGCTGTGCAATTTGTTGAAGTACTTTATCGCTATAGTTAAAGTTAATTGCATTTTGCTGAAAGAGTCTATCTTTTAGTTTTGATAATTTCAATGCAACAATTTCAGCTAAAGCATCTTCAGATAAGATTGCATAAGGGATAATGGTGGTTCTTGCAAGTAAAGCAGGCTTAAACCATTGACTGAGTATTGGTCTAATCTGATTAACAATCTCATCTTGAGAAATATTAGGATCTTTCTGTGTTAATTCAGTAATTTCATTGGTTGCTAAATTACTGGTTAAAATCATCACCGTATTACTAAAGTCAATTTCTCTGCCTTCACCATCAGTCAAACTACCTTTATCAAAGACTTGATAAAATAAATTTAAAACATCCAGTGATGCTTTTTCAACTTCATCAAGTAAGACGACCGTATAAGGGCGTTTACGTACGGCTTCGGTTAGCATACCACCTTCACCAAAGCCCACATAACCTGGAGGAGAGCCAATTAAACGACTAATGGTGTGTTTTTCCTGAAATTCACTCATATTAATTGAAATAATGCTTTCTTCACCACCGAATATGGTATCAGCAATGGTTAGCGCGGTTTCTGTTTTACCCACACCACTTGGTCCAACCAGTAGAAAAATTCCCATCGGTTGTTCAGGTTGGCTTAAGCCAGCTTTAGCTAATTTTAGATAAGTTGAGATGCGTTTGATACCTTCATCTTGGCCTTTAATACGCTTGATGAGGTTATCTTCTAACATTAAAAGACTAGATGCTTGATCACGCAGTACTTTACCTAAAGGAATACCAGTCCAGTTTGAAACAACTTTTGCAACACAGTCAGGATCTACTTCATAGGATATGAGAAAATCCTCTTGTTGTATTGTTTTAAGCTGAGTCTTTAACTCATCTCGTTTATGCTTAAGCTCTGTTTGAGTTAAATTTGCATACTCAGCTATATAATCAGGTGACTGTATGTCTGAATCCGTAGTTGATGATTGGCTATTTTCATCTTTGAGAGGCTCATTTTCAGATGCATTGCTTTGGTGGCTATTAATAGGTGAAGCATCTGGATTTAACAAGCGTGACTGAATAAATAATAATTGATCAATTAAATCTTTTTCCTGTTGCCAGCGATTAGCCAAATGAGTTTTAGATGTTTCTAGTTGTATCTTCTTTTGGACAATCTCTTCTTGGCGTTCTTTATCAGTATCATTACCACAGAGTTCATCTGCATATAATGCTTTTTCTTCTCTTTGTAGTGCCGCTATTGTTCTTTCTATATGATTAATTTCATGTGGCTTTGATGACAAGCTTACCTTTACTTTGGCAGCGCAAGTATCAAGTAAGTCAACAGATTTATCAGGTTGATAGCGTCCAGTAATATATCGAGATGATAATTCAACAATTGCTTTAATCGCATCGTCTCTGATCGTTACTTGATGTGATTTAGCATAATGTTCTTTTAAACCGCGTAAAATTAAAGTGGTAGTTTCAAGATTAGGTTCAGCAAGGCTCACAAGTTGGAATCTTCGTGTCATTGCAGCGTCTTTTTCAAAGTATTGCTTATATTCTTTCCAAGTAGTTGCTGCAACAGTTCTTAATTCACCACGTGATAGTGCTGGTTTTAAAATATTAGCTGCGTCATTGCCACCTTGATTAGCACCACCAATTAAGCGATGTGCTTCATCAATAAAAAGAATAATCGGTATTTCAGATGCTTTTACTTCATCAATAACTTGCGTTAGACGTTTTTCAAACTCACCCTTAACACTGGCACCAGCTTCTAATAAAGCCATATCCAGAGATAAAATTTTAACGTTTTGTAATATTTCTGGCACATCACCACGCATAATGCGTAAAGCTAGCCCTTCAACAACAGCAGTTTTACCAACACCTGGCTCACCAACTAAGATTGGATTATTTTTACGTCTCCGACAAAAGATATCAAGCATTTGTTCAATTTCATCTTCGCGACCAAATACTGGATCAATTTTACCTGTTTTGGCTTTTTCAGTTAAATCTTCACAAAAGTTAGCTAAGGCTGAATCTTTATGTTGTATTTTATTGCTAGCAGTTGAGGTTGATGATTTTTCACCAATAACTGTTGCAGTCTCTGGAGAGCTACCACAGAGATCATAATAATTTTTTAACAATTCATTTCTTGATGTGTTGGCAAAAATATCAGTCAAATTTAAACTCGATAATAAGGGACGATTATTGAGTAAAGCTAAGATTAGAAACCCACTGCGAATTTCTGCTAATTGATAATTAATTGAAGCGATTACCCAGGCGCTTTCAACTAATTCAAGTAAACTTAATGAAAAGCTTGGTTTAGCGGAATTACCGCTTTCCATGGCATCAAGGTTTTTGATTAGTATTTGTTTAAAATCTTCTGTGTTGATATTTAAAGCATTTAAAATATGATAAATATCACAGCTTTTATCTTCCATGAGTTTAAATAACCAATGTTCAATCGTAATCTCATAGTGAGATTGGTTCATACATAAACCAACAGCAGCTTCTAAATTACTCGTTGAAGCGGTATTTAATTTTTGAATTAAAGGTTTTAGTTCGACATTTAACATAGACTTATCCTTAAGATTAGAGTTAAAAATGAATTAAATATTTATTTATGGCGAAATATCTACCATTGGTGCGCCACCTGTTATTGAGCCATCAGTTACTTCAACAAAACTTGCGCCACAAGTTAATGTGATACCGGCAGGTGTTACTTCTATGGTTGTTTCACCTGCTGAAATAGTGATGCCAGCAGGTGTGATTTCAAGGCTTGACTCATCACAAGTTAAAGTAATTCCTGCATTGGCTTCAGCTTCAATATTTGTTGGTGACTGTGAAATAATGCTATCACCTGAGGTTAAAAGTGTGCCATTTTCAGAAGTTACGGTAGTGGTATCGGCCGTAATTTTATAAAATGTTGATGTATTCTCTATTGCCGCAATGGGGGCAGTATTAACAATATTACCTGTTGTTGCAGTATTAGTAATACTACCTGCGCCGGAAGTAATTGCAATTTCTTCTCCAACAGTTAACGTCCAATTACCAACGACAACCGTTGTTACATCATTGCCGGCAAAATCAAATTTTTTACTTAATTTACCAACAGTATAGTCAATTACTAAGGGGTTATAATTCCAAGAAGCTTTAATAATACCTAAAGTAATTGCTTGAGATGCGCCTAGTGTTGTGCTGAAATCATTTGCTAGTTTAAAACTTTCCGTTGCACCCATTGTAAGACTAAATTGGTTACCCCAAGTTTGAGCCCATGAGTTGCCTTTAGTTACTGTAGCACTTGCACCTTTCATATATTTATAGTAGTCAGAATATTGTTGAGAGGCAGTTGCTTTTTTTGTATCTGACCAAGTTGAGCAATTATTTGGATCTGGTTTAGGAAATATAGCCGGCCAATCAGATGGCCAAGGTGGTTGTGTTGTTTGGCTACTGGATGATGAGCTAGTTGCGGCTAGGGCTGTACCAACGCTACCTAGTATTAATTGTGTGCTACCTACAGGACTGTAAAAGTGCGTATACTCTTGACTTTTTTGATCGCCCATCACCATCATATTACCACCAGCACTTTTAGTGACACTGGTTTTTTGATTGGTTGAAGTGACAACATTTTTATTACTTGAATTATGGACTACACCAATAATAATCGGACGATCAGGATTGCCAAATTCAAATGCAAGACAGATTTCGGTATTTTTATGTAATGGAAAATGATTACCATATTGATTGCCTAAGTAAGATTCCATTTTTCTTACCCAGTCAGATGCTTGTCCACTAGGTTTATCACTATGTAATAGTCGTATTTTATAACGTCCTTGGTTATCAAGTTGTGCGTATTCACCACTGGTTTCAGCATCTAATATCGCCGGAATAATACCATCAATGCGTTTCAATGGTGTATTAGAAGGCGCTCTAAATTGAACTTTACCAGGAATGGCTTTAAATTCTGTTATAAAAACCACAGTATCAATGGCTTGATCATTCATTAAATGATTACCTAAATGAGCAAGTACAAGGTCACGCTGTGAGCCTTTTTGAGTCATATCAAAGACTAAGTATTCTTGATTATTGGCTTTACGGAAATGATTGGCCAATGTGAATCGATAGCCAGGTGTAATATTAGTCACCATTGTTTTGCCATAAAAGATTTGCTCTTGGCATGCAATGGCTTGGGCTCTAATCTCAGCAATGCGTTTAGCATCTGATTCGTTTAAGACATTTTCATCATAAATTTCAATACTGCCAATACCATGGGATGATACCTCATGTGAGGTTGTAATGGTTTTTGTATCATCGTTATAGTTATAACCTTTTAATATCAATGTTTTAGCAACTTTGGTAATATGCGATGAGAATGCTTCAATGGTGTTAGATGATTGTGAAGTAATGGTAATATTTTCTTGATTATAGATTAATTCAGAGAAGTGGGGGTGATCTTTATGTGTTGAATAGCGATCGGTTAGAACAAGCGTTTCATAATCACTACCTTGCTCAAAGTAATAATAAATGCCTTCATGCTCCATCCAGCGACTAACAAAGTTAAAGTCAGTTTCTTGAAATTGACAAACAAATTCACGGGGTTGATAGCTTTGAGATAGATCAAGTCGATAATGCTGAATATTTGCAACTTTAAAGTGTGCTTCAATAATATCAGGTATGGATTGATTTAAATAAACTTCAGTTTTTTCTTGGTGCTTCATTTGTGTAATATGTGGTTCAAGGATGATTTGATAAATATAATGATCACCTACTTTACCCATTTGCGTAAAGGTTGTGATTACACCATTGATATACTGTAATGCATCTGTGCTTTGTACATTAATAGTTAAAGTTGCATTTTTATCAACAAAAGACCAATAATCCAAATTACAATCACTAGAGATCAAATTGATTTGGCATTGATAGAGTTTGGATAATCCAGCATCATAGGTAAAATCAAGGACTGTGAGTGATTCATTATAACCGGAAACCTTACATTCAAATTTGCTTAAAAATCCTGCAATCATAATTTATCCTTATATGGCTGAAACAATCATTTGTGCAACTAGCATAACATCCCCAGGTGCATTTTCTGAATTTTGCATGGTTGTTGAACCTCCCATAATCACAGCAGGCGCACCATCTAATAATACATTTTCAGCGCCAGTTAAGCACTGTCCTTCACCCATAATTTCTGATGAAATAATACCGCCTTCAATACCTGCTTCATCGCCTTGGGTGAGATCACCCATACATTCTAGGTTCATAGCAGGTGTGCCATCAATAAGAATCGTTGGTAATGGTTCACTTAAGGTTAGATCCCAGATATTCGGATAAGGAATTGGCACTACAGCCGGACCAACTTGGGTTTTACAGACATCATCACCCGGCGCCATAGCTTCTCCATCAATTACACCAACTAACATTTTTTTCTCCTTTTTAGGTTAGCCTAATGACACACTTTGTGCATCAATGGTTGTATCAAGTTCAGATAGTAAGTGTATTGTCTCAGCATCAATACGCATTTGTTGTTCTACAATCATGCGTAATGATTGTGTAATAGACTGTTCAAACTCATGAACTTCTTTTAGTAGTTGATTGGTTTTTAATTGATTGTATTGACTATATTGATAAATATGTTCTGCTAAAGTTTTTAAAATGGATGTTGTTATGGCAACTTTCTGTGAAACTAACTCAATATTCAGTGCACTTTGCTCAATTGATTTGGCTTTGATTTGAAGCTTACCTTGTGAACTAATCGTTGTATCATTGGGTAAATTGATTGTTATAGTGTTAGGGGTTGCACTTTCTAGGATATTAAGAATATAAATAGCTGAATCTGTGAATGTTACATTCACATAGTCACCAATTTGTGGCGCTATAAGACAACTATGAGCAACTTTTGCATAGTAACAATAATCATCTATTTTAATTTGATAACGTTCGTTTTCTATATCAACGACTTCTGCTTGGATCATTTGATTTTGCTGATGTGGCTGGTATAGGTGAATGGATGAGGTCGTATTATTCATAATGCCAGTTCTCCGCATTTAATTTAGCTTGATTGGTATAACGGGTATGCTTTAATTGAGCGCCATCAAAAATGGCTTCACCTGTACTACCATGAAGGTTTGAAAAAGATAAATCACATAAACTAAAATTTGTATGATCTATGTTGGCATAACTTAAGTTACTATATGATAAATTACTGTTTTGTAATTGTGCGTTACTAAAGTTACTATGTTTAAAGTTACTATAGTTAAGTGTTGCTTTATTTAGCTTAGCTTTTTTTAAATTCGTTTGTAAAAATTGTGATTTTGGTGCACTGAGTTGATCTAATTTAGCGTCTGTTAAATCAGCTTTAAGAAAATTTAGCTTTTCTGATTGAAGATTTGAAAAATTTGCGCGGGTTAAATTTGCATTGATAAATAAAACACCATAGAGTCGATTGACTACACTAAAATCACCATTTGCTAGATTTGCTTGTGTAAAATTTGTTTGTATTAAATCTGCACTCTGCCAGCTACAATTAATGAACTCTGAATGACTAAAGTTTGTTTTATTTAATTGAGAACCTTCAAACTTACTTTCATTAAAGGTACTTGAGCGAAATCGAGCATGATCAAAATTGCAACCTGTCATCTGAGTAGTTGCAATACTAAGTTTTGTTGCATTGGTATGAGCAAATGAGCAATGAGTTAAGCTTATATGCTTAAAACTAGAATCAGTAATTGAAGCATAGCCAAAATCACAGTTATTAAATTGGCAGTTAATAAACTGACAATTTGTGAAACTTACCCGCTTAAATAAACATTGATTAAACTTAACATTCTCAAATTGACAGTTTTTAAATGAAGTAAAGTCTAATTGTGCTTTTTCTAGTACACAGTTTGCAAAGATTGATTCTAAAAATAAAGCATGTTGCGCTTGTAGGTTACTATAAGATTTATCTTTGAATAAGCATTCACTAATTAATTTTTTATTTAATATCGGTATAGCATCTTGTTGAAAAAAATTAACTTGGCTAATTTTTTTTGATTGTGGTGATGCTTGCATTATTGCACCTCCTGAGTTTGAACGCTTTTAATTAGATCAAAATTATCTTTCGTTAAATTGTTTTCAAAGAGTGTGTCGTTCATTTTAGCTTGATAAAGGCTGATGCCATAGAGATTAGATTGACTATAGGTTGATTGATTTAAATTAACAAAACGAAATTTTGCATTGAGTAGGTTGGTTTTTTCAAAAAAACATGCTGTTAAATTTGAGCCATTAAAGTTACTATTTTTAGCGACTACTTTATTAAATTTTTGCATCTTGATTGTGCATTGATAAATCATTGCACCATTGAGAATCGATTGGTTAAATTGATTATTATAAAGGTGTGATTTCATCATGCGTGCTTTGGTTAAGTTAGCGTGATTAAATAGACACTGGTCAATGTTTGACTCATTTTGAATACGTATGCCAGCTAAATCGCTGTTAGAAAAATTAACTTCTTTAAGTTGGCATTGATTTAATAATAATTCACAAGCTTTAGCTGATTCAAATGATGCAAAACTTAATTGTGAGCGTATAAGCTTAGTTGATATAAGTTTACTTTCTTGCGCATAGCAATGCTCAATCGTTGAATGATTAATTTTAAAGTCATTAGCATTGAGTTGATCAAAATAACAGGATTTAGCATGAATATTGTTAAAATCCACTTTCGTTAATTGTGATTGACTAAAGTAAATATCGCCCATATTACAGTGATTAAATTCTACCTTTTCTAAAGTGCTATGATTAAAACGTACTTTTTTGAATTGACAGTTACGCCACTGGCTACTAATAGATGTACTTTTAGATAAATCTGTTTGCTCAAATAGGCTATGATTGATAATTGTTTGGTCAAATTGGCTCTCTGATAATAAAGTATTTTTAAAGTTGCTTGAATCAACTTGTAGGTTTTTAAAAATGCTAGCGTTAAGATTCGCATCTTCAAAGTTAGTATTTTTAATGATTGTACGCTTAAAAAGTGCATTGGTTAAGTTGGCACCTTTAAAAATGCTATTGGTTAGATCACAATCAGTGAAATCATAATTTGAGAAATTTTCATTTGAAAAATCACCATTTTGAAAATGAATTTTAGTGATTTTTTTAGCTTGTGGCTTAACTTTATTGGCTTTTTCTTCTTCGGCTGTTTTAATTTGTTGTGTGACCTCTTTAAGTAAAGATTCAGGGTTAGGCAGTTTATCAATCTCGCTTTTAGGCAATAGTGCTTTTGCTTGATTAAAACTATTGGTTAATGATGTACTTAAACTTAAGAGCATGCTATCTAATGTAATATCAGAAGGATTTAAAGTTAGACCTTTTTTATCAGGCAAGTGCTCTGTTATTTGATTTTGAACTGCTTGTAACTTACTATCAACGTAGGTTTTAATTTTATTAATCATCATTTTAGGGTTGGATTCATTTAAAGCATTCTCAAGTTCACTGGGTAGTTGTTGTGATTGAGCTTGCTGAATTTGACTTGCATATTGAGATTTTAATGTTGCAACCTTTTGGTCAATATCTGCTTTGATATTTTCGATTTCAGGATCTAATTCAATTGGTTTTGGCTGTGGCTTATCTATGCTAATTTCAGAAGGGATTTGTGGCTTTTTTATCTGCATAGGCTTTGGTTTAAAATTGGGTTTTTTCAGTGCTTTTTGTTTTAAAAATTCGTTTTTGTGTTCTTCTAGTGAGATAGTTTCATCTAAGGTTGGATCAGTAATATAAAAATAATCAATATCACTGGCTAGTTGATCTTTTACCTCAATTGTACCATGGGCAACGACAATGCCCGTTTGATATTCTGGAAGTAGCCATATTAGATCAGGTTGTAATTTCACTTGATGTAATTGATCTTTTTTTTCGACAAACAGTTCAATGCGTTTAAAAGGCAGTGAGTAAGTAGTATTTTCATCTTCACTCGTCGACTGATCAATTATTTTAAAGGCTTCATTCCAGCGAAAGGGTGTTTTACTCCACTGATCTTTAGGTGCAATTTGAAATGTTTCTTGTTGATGGTCTTTAGGTAAAGAAGGCCAGTTATTTTTAAGCCATTCATCATTGAATGTGCCTTTCGTTTTACGATAATGTTTATCGGTTAATGGTAGTGCTAAAAATGTCTTTTTAGCATCTGTTTTATTGATATCGCCAATCTGTAAGCCTATATCTTCAGTTGGATTATTTTCACAATAGATTAAACATTCACTATATTTTCTTTGCACGCCATGATCAAATAAAGCGCTAGCTTGAATTTTTTTTATCAGTGTTAAAAGCGCTTTTTTATCCAGCCATTGATCAGTTTGTTTGTCGTAGTTAAATCCAGCATAAATTGTGGTATGTAATCTAAAAATGGGCTTATCCCAGGTAACTTTTCGCATAAAGTATAAATTTGGCGGCTTGATTTTTTTCATTTCAGCATCCTTAAGCCTTGTACTAAGCACATATTCTAACAACATGATCTTTCAATAAATTAAATCAAAAATAAGTATTGTTAGATAGCATTAAATCCATTATAAATTTAATTATGGGGCCTGTCATGTTAGTTATTATGATTAATGGTGACTGTCTATGCTATCACCGTGGATTTATCAATAAGGCTATGCTATACAGGATACGTTAGCTGTAAATTTCAACATAGGAGATAACATGGGAAAGGAAAGTTCAGTTGCACCAAAAGAGCGTGTCAATATTGTTTATAGTCCAGCAACAGATGGCGTAGAAGAAGATGTTGAACTTGCAATGAAGTCACTTGTTATTGGAGAGTTTACACCAGAGGTTGATCCAACACCACTTGTTGATCGAAAAGCCATTAATGTAGATAAAGATAACTTTAACGATGTCTTAAAGGGACAAAAATTAAATTTGTCAATCAATGTAAAAAACTGTCTTGAAGAAGATGTGGCAGAAGATGATGAGCTTGGTGTTAAGCTTAAATTTGAGTCCATTAGTGATTTTTCTCCTGATGGCATTGTCGATCAGGTGCCAGAATTAAGACAATTAATTGAGTTAAGAGATGCCTTAAAAGCTGTTAGAAGTCCATTAGGTAATGTGCCAGAATTTAGAAAGCGCTTAGCCAGTATTATTGAGAACCCAGAAACTAGAACTCAATTATTGGATGAATTGAATTTAGAAGGTAATAAAGAGTAATTATTTAAGTTAAGGATCAAGATAATGGCAAAAGAAGAAGCAACATCAAAACCTCAAGCAACTGAAGAGAAGAGTAAAGGTATTCTAGAAGATTTATTGGATATTTCAAATTTATCCTCAGGTGAAGATTCCGTTAGTTTGGCTAAAAAGGGTCTTAATGCATTTGTTAATGAACTTTGTGAGCCATCACGCCAAGGCGAGAAGATTTCTGGCACACTCATTAATGATATGTTAGCAAGGCTAGATAAAAAAATCTCAAAACAAATGGATCAGATTCTACATAATAAAGATTTTCAAAAACTTGAGTCATCTTGGCGCTCATTAAAATATTTAGTCGATAATACAGATTTTAGAGAAAACACTAAAATTAATATCTTAAATGTTAGTAAAGATGAGTTAATTGATGATTTCGAAGATGCGCCAGAGATTACTAAAAGTGCATTATATAAGTTAGTTTATACTGCAGAATATGGTCAGTTTGGAGGTCAACCGTTTGGTTCAATTATTGGTAACTATAATTTTAATCCAGATGCAAGAGATGTTGGCTTATTACAGAATATTGCAAGTGTAAGTACCATGGCACATGCGCCATTTATTTCAGCAGCAGGACCTAAATTTTTTGGTGTAGAGTCATATGGAAAGCTACCAAACTTAAATGACTTAAGCTCTATTTTTGAAATGCCACAATATGCTAAATGGAACGGTTTTAGAGAGTCAGAAGATGCTCGTTACGTTGGACTAACTTGCCCAAGATTTTTATTACGCCTACCTTATAGTGAAACCACAACTAAAGCGAAGAAGTTTGACTATAGCGAAGATGTTTCAGGTGGTCATGAAGAATTCTTATGGGGAAATGCCGCATTTGCATTAGCAGCTCGAGTTAATGATAGCTTTGCAAAATATCGCTGGGCTGCAAATATTACAGGCCCTAAAGGTGGTGGTGCAGTAGAAGATTTACCAATCTATAACTTTGAGGCATTAGGTGAAACGCAAACGAAAATTCCAACTGAAGTATTAATTTCAGAGCGTCGTGAGTATGAATTGGCAGAGCAAGGTTTTATTGGTTTGAGTATGCGTAAAGGTAGTAATAATGCAGCCTTTTTCTCAGCAAATTCTTGTCAAAAACCTAAAATTTTTCCAAATACACCAGAAGGTAAAGCTGCAGAGACAAATTATAAACTAGGTACGCAATTGCCTTATTTATTTATTGTTTCAAGACTATCTCATTATATTAAAGTATTACAAAGAGAGAATATTGGTAGTTGGAAAGAGCGTGATGAACTAGAAAGAGAGCTAAATAAATGGGTCAGCCAATATGTAGTGAATATGGAAAACCCATCGGCTGAAGTGAAAAGTCGTTGTCCATTGCGTGAAGCATCTATTAGTGTTTCTGATGTCGCAGGTGAGCCTGGATGGTATAAAGTACAGTTAAATATTCGCCCACATTTTAAATACATGGGTGCAAGTTTTACTTTGTCATTAGTTGGCAAATTAGAAAAGCAATAAATTTTATTTAATTAAAACAAAGGAGAATTATCATGGCAAATCCAATTTTTTTAGATATCGCAACTCAAAAAGGTGGCGCAATTCAAGATCCAGGTCAAACAAAGAAAAATTATGATAAGCAATTACTTGTTCAAGAGTTTGATCAAAATATTGCAATGTCAATTAGTCATCATAAAGCACATGCAGGTTCAGTTGCACGTCCTGACCCAATTAAATTTACTTTATCGATGGGTTGTTATGAGACTGAGTTAAAGCAAGCTTGTGCGACAGGTGATCGAGTCACTACAGCGACTTTTTCATTCCCAGTTACAGATAAAAGCGGTGAAGAGAAAAACTCATATACGATTAAAGCAACTGGAGGTATTATTACAAGTGTTCGACGTATCTCTCCGCCATTATGGCAGCAAGAAAATGATACAGTACCTACTATGGTTGAAGTTGAAATTGCCTATGAAAAACTTGAAGAGCAAGATTTAATTCATAATAAACAAATGACTTATAGCTGGGATGAGCGTTAATTAATAACACAATAAAAATCACTAAAAAATAATGCATAAGCTAAGACTATTAGAGAGAATGAAAGCTTGGGAAACAGGCCAGATTTCTCGATTTAATGAATCAAAAGAGACGGACATTCTTCAGTCTGTTTTGAGTCATCTTGAGCGTATGCTAAATACAAAAAAAGGGGGGGTAAAATTGTTTAATGATTATGGGGTGCCTGAATTTCATGATTTATCAGAAGGCGTGATTGAAGATGAGATTAAAAAAGTCATTAGTACCTATGAGCCAAGACTTGAAGTTGATAGTGTAACTCGTAAAGCACCAAAAGATACTGAGCCATCCAACATTGAGGTATCTATTGCTGGTAAAATTAAAGGCCGAGATAATTTATTACGATTTACAACGGTTTTAACTGCCAATGGGCGAGTAACGATTCAGCTATAGAGAAAGCTTTTAATGTGCTAACTTAAAATAATAAGGACTTAATTTAGTGGCAAAGTTCCAAGACTTATATCAACGTGAATTGCATAATATTCGTCAGTTATCAAAGGAGTTTTCAAAAGCACATCCAAATGTTGCGCCTATGTTGCGTGATAAATCTTCAGATCCAGATGTAGAGAGATTATTAGAAGGATTTGCCTATATTTCAGCACAGATTCAAGAGATTATTGATGATCAAATCCCACAATTTAGTGGTGCATTGATCAATAAATTTTTTCCACATTATCTACGACCATTACCATCAGCGACGGTTATGCATTTTCAACCTAAAGCTGAGCTATCAGAAGTGTTTACGGTAAAAAAAGGTGCAAGCTTTGGTTCAATTCCTGTTAATGGAACAACCTGTTTGTTTAGGTTATGCTCGGATTTAAGCGTTGATCCTATTACACTTAATAAAGCTTGTGTCGTTAATAATTCAGGGGAACAACAGTATATTGAATTATCATTTTCTTTAGCTGGTATTGATTTAAGTTCTTGGCAAAGTGATCAGTTGAAATTTCATTTAGGTGGTAGCTATCAAGATGCTTGCCAGTTATATTATATCATCATGCGATATGTTGAGCGTATTGAATTAAGATCAAATGAGCAGCAGTTTCTTTTATCTAAGGATGCATTAATAGCCGAAGGGTTTTCAGATGAAGAAGCTATTTTACCTTATCCAGGACATGCCAATACAGCATTTCGTATTTTACAAGAATATTTTTTAATGCCTGAAAAATATTTATATATTAGCATTAATCATTTATCTAGTTGGAAAGATAGAGGACAAAGTAATCAGTTTAGTATTCGCCTTTATTTATCAAATGATGCAAAGTTATTGCCAGAGATTACGCAACAATCATTTTTATTACACACAGCACCTGCGATTAATTTATTTGAATATGATGCTAAGCCAATTGCTCTAAATCATATGCAATATCAATACCCAGTTCAGCCAGATGCCAAGGAGCGAAACCATTACCCAATCTATACCATTAAACAGGTGCAAGGTTATCAACAAGGTAGAGTACATGCAAAAAATTACGTTAATATTGACTATTTAAAAGATCAGCATTTAGATCGAGCTGCCTATGAAGTTATTAATAAATCATCTTCAAGTGGTGAAGGCTTAGATTATTATATTGCTATTTTATATAATCATGACAAGCAAGTTGAAACAGAAGAAACATTATCGGTATTACTAGAGTGTTCTAATGGTGCATTACCAGAATATTTATCCAAAGGTGAGATTAGTCAGCCAACCAGTAATTCGCCTAGTTTATTAGCATTTGAGAATCTTTATGTGCCAACAACTTATAAAGTTCCACCCGATGATGATCAATGGATGTGGCGCTTACAATCGATGCTTGCATTAAATTATTTATCCATTGCTAATTGTGAGAATTTACGTTCATTGTTAAAATTTTATTTATTCTTAAATAAAGGACGACATGTTTCACGAACGATATTTGAACGCCAAATTGATAGTATTGAAGAAGTCGAAGCTTCAACGATTAATCGTATGGTATCAGGCATTCTAATGCGTGGCGAAAATATCAAAATCAAATTGAAATTAAGTGATTTTTCATCAGAAGGAGAAGCATTTTTATTCATGAGTGTATTGGATCATTTTTTTGCAACTTATGTTGCGATTAATTCATTTACATTACTTGAACTAATAGATGCAGCAACAGGAGAGTGTATTACATGGCCGATGAGAGTAGGCGAGAAGCTCTTAAGTTAATTGAGCCTTTTATTTTAAATGGTCATCGTTATGGGTTTTATCAAGCCATTCGTTGGCTTAAAAATATCTCAAAACAACTTCAAGCGTTGGGTCATCAACCATTACGTTTAAAGGTTTTACCTCAGTTAAGTCTTGATTTTATTGGTAATGATATTCGTCAAGCCATTTACCACCCAGACACCCATACGGTTGAAATCATCGTCACATTTCTAGCCTTATATGGAACTGCATCACCATTACCAACATTTTATACAGAAGATCTGATGTTTGAAATTTCAGAGGATATAACTGTTGGTAAAGATTTTTTAGATATTTTTCATCAGATATTATATCAAAAACTTTATGATGTTTGGTTGAAATATAAATTAAATCAATGTGCGTTTGAGCATAAAAATATCTCATATATCAATAAATTATACCATATGATTGGTTTGGGGGATCAAACACTTAGGCAAATGGTGCCTAATGCTAAAAGTTTAATTAAATATGTCGGGCTTTTAAATCAGCAACCAAGATCGGCTAAAGCATTAGAAACTTTATTAAAAGATTATTTTGAAGTCTCTGTTAAAGTAACCAGTGCCTATCGTACAACTGAGACAATCTCAAAGTTACAACAAGTGCGATTGGGTATGGCCAATCACTGTTTAGGCAAAGAAATTTATTTGGGTCAGAAGTTAAAGGCTGCAAGCTTTAGTATCGCTTTAAATATTGATAATTTAAGTTATGAGAAATTTAATTTATTTAGTTATCAGCAACCTTACGCTAAAGCATTAGCATTTCTAATTAATTTTTTCTCATTTGCGCCAATGAAGTGTTTTGTCACCATTTCGCTAAAAAGAAATTATGCTAAAAATTTAGTATTAGGTGATCATAACTGGAGTAAGCTTGGACAGAATACATGGCTTGGCTTAAAGAAAAAAATGACCTATCAAACAAGTTATGAAATTGGTTAAATGGAGTTTAAGATGATAAAAAAAATAAAATTAACACATAGTGTTTATAGTGGATTTTTGGTTATTTTATTGTGCCTATTAACGGCATGTTCTTCTAGTGTTACTCGAAAGACAGCCAACTGGAGTTATGCAAAAGATGCCATTACTATTAGTTTAGAAGCGGATAAAAAACTCAATGTCTATGATGGTTATGCGCATGCTTTAACGATTGGTATTGCTCAAGTATCGTCCCCTGATAAGTATGCTCAAATTTTACAAACAAGTAATGGTTTAGTAACGGTCATTGCTAATGAAAAACCAGTACAAGGACAAACAAGCTTTAAGCGTATTTCTATTCAGCCAGGCGAGAAAAGAACACTTATATTAGATCGCGCTTATTCAACAGAGTATGTTTATTTATTTTTTGGTTATGCTCAAGGCGTACTAGATAAAAACAGCTATTTAATCCCTATTCCATTAGATGGAACGCCACAACCATTAGATGTTAAGGTAGAGTTAGGACCAACTTATATTAGTAATATCAGTCATTCGTAAGTTAAGGAATATTAAGATTATGGAACTATTTAAAAAAGTTAGTTGGGAGCAAGGGTTATTTTTACAGCCACAACATTTTCAATTAGTTGAAGCACATTATGACTTACAACAGAGTTATCATACGCAATTAACACATGCTAATTGCTGGGGAAGCGAAAAAATTGTTATTGATAAGGCGGCATTAGAAGACCAACAAATAAACATTCATTCAGGGACATTGTTATTTAAAAGTGGCGCACTCATTACGATAGGCCAAAATGCGCTTATCGTACCAAGAGCATTTAATAAAAGTTGGCAAAATCGCTTTCAGCCTTTGGATGTTTATATAGGTATTAAGCGGATGAGTCAACATGGTTTAAATGTAACAACGGTTAAATCATGGGATGAAATCCATCAGGTTCAAAGCCGTTATGCAGCCTTAGAGCAGCCGGAGCTTGTAAAAGATTATTATTATGATGGGCCAGATGCCTATGTTAAGCAGCAGATGTATATACTACAGCTTATTTGGGGTGATGAAATTGAAAAGGCATCAGATTTTGAATTAATACAAGTTGCAAAAGTGGTTCAAAAAGGTGATAAAATTGCTTTAGATACGCAATATATTCCACCTTGTTTAGCATTGAAAAGCTATCACAGGCTAAATAATTTGGTCAAAGATTTAAGAGATGATTTATATGCAAGGGCAAAACAGTTAGATATTTATAAACTACCCACAGCAGAAGAGGATGATCAACGTCTATCAAGGCTATGGTTGAATTTATTAGCCTTACAAGTATTTAATCGCTATATCCCGGCTATTTCACATTTACTTGTAATTGATCCTGTATCTCCAAGTGATTGTTTTATGGTTTTATTACAATTAATTGGTGAATTAAAAGCATTTCATCAAAGTGAGCAAAGTGTTTTAGCGACTGAAGATGAAAGTACTTATTTTATTGAGTATCGTCATGATCGCTTAACAGAAGTTTTTGATCAAGCAAAAGAGTTAATTTTTAAACTATGCGATAACATTACTTTTGTACCACATCAGTTCTTTGCTTTAGATTATATTAATGACCTATATTCTGCTGATTTACCGCATACAATATTTACGCCAAGAACTAGTTATTATTTAAGAGTGCATGCACAAGAGAATATGCAGCAATTAAAAGCAACTGATTTTCATATGCAATTAAAAATTGGTTCGATTATTAGCATAGAGACGATTGTACAACGTGCATTATCAGGTATTCCACTGGAAGTATTAGATAGTGCACCAGCAGGTGTGCCTAAAGACTCAGTCTGTGTTTATTTAAGGTTGGATCCAACGGTTGAGGCTTGGCGTTCAATTGTTTCATCTCAATCAATTGCTGTTTTTTGGGCAGAGCCAATTGATGGTGTTAATATTGATTTTGTTTCAGTGAGGTCATAAAGATGAGTCTAGTAACTAATTTTAGTGATGTTATTGCTTTTGGTATAGGGTTAAATCAAACGCAATTTAAGGACCAGACACTTGAGGGTGTTCAAACAAAGTTAAGTCACTATTTTGATCAGATAAAAATAATCACATTACTACGTTACTCAGAAGAAGAGTATCAAGAAAGCTTATTTGCAATTTGTGCCTGGTTTGATGAAATTGTTTTATGTTCAAATTGGAAAGAGAAACTGAAATGGAAAAAAGCAATGCTACAACAAAAATATTTCAATACAACAAGAGCTGGTGAAATATTTTTTGAAAAGCTTGATACGATTCCACCTGGAGAAATTGACTTAATTGAAATTTATTTTTATTGTTTAAAACTTGGATTTAAAGGTAAGTATCATCGAGCACAAGATTGTATTGTTTTAACAGAGAAGTGTAAATCAATTTATCAATTGGTTATGGGTCAACATGGGGGTGATTTTGATAAGCCTTTAGTTCATTGTACGTTAACACCCGATGGGCTAATAGAAAATTCAGCAATTACACAACTACAAGGTCATAAACATAGACGAAGATTAACACGGTTAATTTGGTGGTTAGTACCGATGATTCCATTTGTGGTTGTAACGCTTGTATTTAATGAAGTCATTCAGTCGATGGCTGTTGATTACTTTAAGAACTTTTCGTAAAAGCTAAGGATAGTTACGATGTTTAGAAAAATTTTGAAATTTTGTTTTATCGTTATTGTCTTGTTACTACTAGCATGCTTTAGTATCTTTATCACATTATTTTTTAGAATCAGTCTACTGTATAGCCCAGCTATTTTTATTTTGATTATACTGCTTTATTTTATCAATCGTTTTGTGATGAAGAAAATACGGCTTTATTTAAGACGACGCAAATCATCCAATGACACACAGTTTGAAGGTAGTGATAAAAAACAATTAGAAGAAAGTTTTAACAATGCATTATTGCATACGAAGAAATATAATCGTGAATATAAAGGAAAGATGCCATGGTATATTATGCTTGGCACATCAACTAGTGGTAAATCTAGTCTTATTAGTGGTTCAAATATTTATACGCTTTCAGATCAAGTAGATTCAACACAAGAAGTTTTACCTACTAAATGTGGCTATTGTTGGGCATTAGATGATATGGTTATTGCTGAGACAAGCGGTGATTTATTTGCAAGTAAGCCTACGGCTATGGCAAAGTATGCTTGGCGGTGGCTAAATAATAAAATTAAGTCCAATTTTAGATATATAAATTTTAAAGGATTTATCGTCACAATCTCAATTGATCAACTGAATCAAGAGAAAGAGTTATTAGCAGAGTATGCACTAAAACTAAGAGAAGAAATTGAAAAGTGTTCGAGAAACTATGGTTTTAGTTATCCAATTTATTTAGTGATTACCAAATCAGATCATCTTCAGGGTTTTGAAAGTTTTGCATTGGGGTTACCTGAAGAAATACAACGCCAAGGGTTTGGACAACTATTTTCAGAAAATACATTTTATGGAGAGCATAAAACACAGATTAATCAATGGGCAGAGCATATTAATGAACGTATCAGAGGGTTTAATACATTACAATTACAGGCTAATGGTTCTCTTTTAGCAAGGGTTTTATTATTAGAGAATCAAATTAATCATTTAAAGAAACCATTAAAAGTATTCTTAACGGCATTTTTTAAAATAAAAGCGCAGGTTAGAGAGGATAATCCAGTACTTAGAGGGCTATTTTTAACCAGTGTTCGTCAAGATGCTAAAGCGTCATCCTATGATGAAAATACGGCCTTAGAAGGGCTTTTACTGCCTAGTCGTAACCGTGCTAGTTCAGCAAGTTTATTTGTTGAGCATTTATTTACATCAACCTTACCAAATGATTTTGATTTATACCAAAGATTTTCTAAAAAAGTCTTAATGAGAAAACAGTATTATCGTCGTACACTTGGTGCTTGGTGGATTATTTTAATTGGTAGCACTGCTTATCTTGGGACGGCTTATGCACATGCGATTAAAGCATTTATGGAAATTCAACAAGTTACCAAAGTCAGAAATGATCAGTTTGGTAATAACTTGAACTATAATTTGCTATTGGCTTCTGGGATGAATAAGGATATTTATCGGGTGGTTGAAATTAAAAATAGTTGGTTTTTTTCAGCCTGGCCTTATGCTTCTGTTTTTAATAAAATCATTCGGGGTTATAAAAGGTATTATGTTGAAATATTCAATCAGTATATTATTAATGATTTACAACAGACATTAGCTAATAGCGCTAAATTAGTAACGACAAAACCAAAATATAAAGAGAATTTTGGTTATGTTGTTGAAAATATTGTACAAGGTGTAAACTTAATCCAGGCTAGATTGGATTTAATGCCATACAGTGAAATTAAGTCATTAAATATGGAAGGCTTAATTATTGATAATCACTTTCAACCTAACAACTATGGCATTTTATATAAAAACTATGTCGCTTGGAATAATCATTTCATCTCTTTAAAGAAACAAAGAGGACAATTACTGAATTTATTAGAGAGTTTGGATGTATTTAATAAACCTTATAGTTGGCTTATAAACTGGGTCGACCAAGTTAGTCATATACGACCAATTATTGCAAGTAATTATTGGCCTGAGAATACCTTTAGTACTAAAAATGAACCTGATATTTCTCCAGCTTTTACTCAAAATGGTATGCAGCAAATAAAAGCATTATTTCATAATATGGCAAATATTTATTTACAGCCAACAGAAGTTGAACAGTATAGTCTTAGATTTTTTGCACAATATGATTTAAATCGTTACAATGTTTGGGAGCAATTTACCAATGATTTTAGAAGTGATATTGATACCATTCCATCACAGGCTGCATGGTATTCATTAGCGCAGTTAAATGTAACAAACTCACCCTATGCTTTATATGCTCGAGATTTATCATTAAACTATACCGATAGCATGCTGATTAACCAGCCGGAATGGTTGAAGCTATTTTTAAATTTAAGAAATTATTTTAAAAAATCTGCCTTTGATATTTTGGCATCAGAAACTAAGCCAACGTTTTGGGATAAATTAGTTGCTTATCTAAATCAGTATACTAATGAGTTTGAATCACGTGTTGAACTGATTAATTATGATAGTAATTTATTAAAATCAGTACAAGCGTATCAAAAATCATTATTAAAGTTACAGAAATATGTATTAACACTTGATCAAGCATCATCATTTAAAACGGTTAAATCATTATTTGCATCAGGTAGTGATAGCCAAGATACAACCAACAATAACCAAAAATCATCGAGTAAAAATCAGTTTTATACAACCTATAATGCATTTCAACAAGTTAAGTTTTTTGCAACAACTGACTTTGGCTTATTAAATAAAAATCAGGCGACTTGGAATTTATATCGAGGCATGTTTGATTTATTACTTCATGGTACGATAGAAAATGCTATGTGTTATACAGAGCAAATGTGGAATAATCAGGTGCTTAATCAATACGCTGCGACATTAAGTAGCTCCCAGCTGTCTTTGGAAGATTTATTTGGTCAAAAAAGTATGATTAGTAAATTTATGTATCAGTATGTTTATCCATTTGTTAGATATAGTGGTCGCGACAATGGTTATGCTGCAAAAGCAGTCTTTGGTCATAAGCTTAAATTTTCACCATTTGTTTATGATTATATTCGTAATCAATATGACTACTCACAATTAGAGATATTAGAAAATCAAATTAAAACAACAATTAAGAAGACTCAAGCATTAATTCCAATTCAAATGAAACCAACAGATGTTAATAAAGATGCTAAACTGCTGCCAGTATCAACAACACTAACAATTTTATGTGGTGATAAGGCTCAAGAATTTACCAATTTTGATATGGTGTCGAATTTTTCATTAACGAATAATATTTTTAATTGCACCTCTGCTAAATTAGATATCCACTTTGAAGGTGCAACAAACTTTACGATCACTAAAAAATATACGCAACAAGATGGTTTATTAGAGTTGATTAAAGACTTTAGCCAAGATGCACATAAAGTCTATAAATCAGCTGATTTCCCCAATCATTATACACAGCTACAAGATTATAATATTCACCAAATAACCGTTGCGATTGACTTTAAAGGTTTAGATGCAGTTAAATCACTATTAAACGAGTATACAGAACGCAAAGATAATTTGGTTCAACATGTATATGGTAAGCTTGCAGACTGGCAATATTTGGATGTTGCTAGTTGCTGGAATGACCATCCATGGACAAATAAAGCAAATACAAGCTCAGCATCAATAACGACAGAAAGTGAAAATGAGATATGGACTTAGAAATTGTAAAACAATCAGTAACAACAAGTTTAAGTGAAGATCAAATTGGTGAGAACTGTAGGGATAATGAGCGTTATACCAAAATTAAAACATTCTTATCAAAAAAAAATAATCCAAATGCGGACGAAGCTTCAATTAATTGGGCAGCAGTTTCACAATTATCAAGTGAGATTTTAGCTAAAGAAAGTAAAGATTTACTTGTCGCTTGTTATTTAGCGATTGGTTTATTGAATACTGATGATATTAAAGGCTTAACGGTTGGTGTTGAAGTGATCAATCAAATGCTTGAGATTTATTGGCCTAAACTCTATCCACCATTAAGGCGTATTAATGGTCGATGGTCAGCTTTTGTTTGGTTACAAGAGCAATTAACTGATTATTTGGATAACCTACAAACACAAAAAACACAACAAGAAGTTCAACCACTATTAGATGGTTTTACTAAATTTGATAAATTACTTGCTTCCATTAGTGATGATGCGCCTAATTTTTTACCCTTCATTAAACAATTTGAGCAGATTATTGCACCTGAACAAGAAAAAGTAGAAGTTGTTGAAACTGCCAATGGTATCAATGGTAATGGTACAGCTGATGCGATGGCTGAATCATCATTAAGTATCATTAATACGCAAGCAATTACAAATTTAGAGGATGCAAAAGTACAGTTTAAAAATATGCTTCAAGCAATAGAAGGTGTTGCTGAATATTTCTATAGTTCTGAGGAGGAAGACACTAAGTATATTTATTATCGTTTATCGCGTTTAGCACTCTGGCAAGGTATTGAGCATTTACCAGAGTATGATGAGCAATATAAAACGAAAGTACCGCCACCAGAGAAAGAGCAATTAAAGCAGTTACAGTTATTACAAGATGCATCTAACGATCAAGGCATCATTCGTATTACTGAAGAATGGGTAAAAGATAATCCGTATTGGTTTGATCTTCATTTTAGTATATATCAATCAATGATCAATTTAGGCAATCTTGAACTTGAAGCATCTGAGATTAAATCAGCTTGTATGATGATGATTAGTCGCTTTCCTAAGTTATTAGATTTAACATTCTCTAATGGTCTTTCAATGATTAGTGATGCTATGAAACATAGCTTTAGCTTTGCTATTGAAGAAAGTAGTGATACACAAAAAGTTACTGATGGTGCGCAATTAAGTGAAGAAGAAGCTCACTTAGTAGAGGCATTAGCTAATCTTAAAAAACAAAATAAAGCAAAGCGATTGGAGAGTTTAGCAAAGCTTATGCCTTATTTATCATCAGATATCAATCAGTCATTAAAAATTCAATTAATCATTACGATGGTTGATCAATTAATGAAGCTTAAAAAAATTACCATGTTAAAAAGTTATGTTAAATTATTAGAAGATAAATATAACTATTTTCATTTAGATCAATGGGATAAAAAACAAGCAGCTCAGGTGCTAATTACAATCATTGATGCAAAAAAAATGCTTCAAGAAGATACAACAGAAGCATTAATGAAACTAGCACAAATTGATTTAAATCAGGCGATTGCAGTAAAAGAAAATTAGTTAATTTAGCTAGGATAATATTGCCCTTTGCCTTTAGATTTTGCTTTATATAACTGAATATCTGCATATTTAAATAATTGATCGAGTTCTGTACCATTGGCTGGATAGATGGCAATACCAATACTAGTAGATAAGCAAATACTCTCTCCATTAGTTTTGAATGGCTTTTCTGTTGATTCAATTAATTTTTCAGCGACGACTTTAGCACCATCAAAATTGGCGTCTTCTAAGATAATTGCAAATTCATCTCCGCCTATGCGTGCAACTGTATCATTTGTTCTAATTGTATTAGAAAATCGTAATGAAAGTTCTTTTAAAATAAGGTCACCCATATCATGTCCATAATTATCATTAATGGGTTTAAAACCATCAAGATCTAGAAATAATAATGCCAAAGTATTTTCATGTCTTTGCGCTCTAAAAATAGACTGTATGGCGAGTTCTCTAAATTTTAATCGATTTGGAATGCCAGTTAGAAAATCATTATATGCAATCATTTCTAATTGTCGTTGCTTTTGATTTAAGTGTTTATTTTTTATGTAAATTAACTGTGAATTTCTAATGGTAATAACAAAAAAGATAGTAATTATCATTCCAAATAAAAAATAAATAATTAAAAATTCATCATGCTGAGCATCTACATAGGTTTCTGAAGGCCATAATTTTGCAGTCAGTGATAATTCTCCTAATAGATTAAAAGGCTTTGAAACCTGCCATTGATTGATATAAAAATTTGATTCATTGATATCTTTTTCAAAGTATTTTAAATTTTGCTTATAAATTAAAATACCAAAATGATTAAATATGGGCTCTTTAATAACATTATTGAATAAATCGTTTAATTGGTAAATTGCTAATAAATTATGCTTTTTTTGATAAATACATAAGGCTCGTTTAGTTAAAGCGACATTGATTATATGTGGCGATCTTGTTGGCTTTAATTGTTTGATACAATGATCAATATAATGATTGGGCTGATTAACTTTTAGATGAAAATTAAGATAGGTTTTTTGATTTTTTAAAAGAGTATTCTGTGTAATTAAAAGTAAACTTGGATTTAAATTAATATATTGATTAATCGCATTTCTATAGAGATTGAAAGGGTAATTTTTTAACCAGGAAAGTCTTACAAATAAATCTTCAGTTTGACTAATTTTTTCCTTTAGTTGTAAACTAGTATTTATCTCAAGAAAACTTAACTGCTTGTATAAATTCAGTTTGATTTTATGATGCTGATAATGTTCCATTAATTGCCATGAAAGTAGTATAAATGTCATGCTAAAACCACCAACTAAGGCGGGTAACAATATATTTTGTTGAATTTTTTCTTTAAGGTGTGGATAAATTAATAGTCTAAATAAAGCTAAAGTAATTATAAAAAAGCTAAAACCTGTATGAATGGCCATTCCAGTTAAATTGCCCCAGCTATAAATAGCTCGGATAGAAAACAAATACCCTATAACGGATAAAAATCCTAGTAAACCAATAACAAATAGAAGGCAGATACAGGTTATTTTAAACCATAAATGTTGAAAATGATTATATAAAATAATAATGCAGGCAGATAGCAAAAAACAAAGAGCGGTATTTGGTGCCATACGCCCTGGATGTGATGTCTCAGTTAAAACATAATGTTTAATCAATAGTTCATCGATGCCAATATTAATGTGAAAAATATACTCAATTAATGTCACTGTACTAATAATAAGCACAAGTAATGCTAGGAATGATGAAAAATAGTGTAATTTAGTTGATATCAAAAGAAGACTAATACCGATAAGACTAAAACAAAGAGCAGTATTAAACTGCATAGGTACAAAACTTGGGTGAATTTGAATTAAGCTAATTAGCTTAAATTTCCAGCCAAGCATAACTATAAAGCCAATAATAACTATAATACCAGCAAAAAAATAGCGTTCTGGATATAAAGTTTTTAGTTTATCTGTTTTCATAAGGCAAACCAATTAAACACTGATTGTGTGGCTAATTGTTTATTGCCATTACTAGCACTTATGAGTAATTTTTGTTTAGTCGTATGATAAGATAGTTGATTAACCCAATGTGGGTTTTGAACCAATGTTTTTTCCAAAAGCTCTAATTTTAAGCGTAAATAACTAACTTGTTGATACACTTTTGAAGGTGTTTTATAGCCTGGATGATGACTAAAAATTTTTCTTTTAGGCATATCACCTATTATCTTATTATCAAGATATTTAATTTCAGCTAGAATTATTTTTGAAATATTAAATACATCATTGGGTGTAATATTTGATTGTGTTATTAATTGATCATTAATACTTATCATTTGGATATGGGCTGATAGAGCAAGCTGCTTTATAATTTTTAAGCAGTTAATTAACCCTAGAAAAACATCTTTTGGGGTTTTATTAGAAATAAACTGAGGCTTTGTTACTTTAGTTGTTACATTAAAATGCTTTAAAAGTTCATTAACATACTCTATGGAGAGTGTCACTTGTTCATAGACATCAGCAGGTGAGGTTTTTTGATATAAGAGATGATCAAGTACTGCATTGACAAAAATCATACGATTAAAAACATCAGTTGGTGTTGCTGGTTTTATTGTTGGCTTACTAATAGATGAGCTATCAATTGCTAAGGCTTGACTAACAAGCTTAATACAGCTGAATGCTTGATTAACAATTTTAAGCACATCTTTTGGCTGAAGGTTTTTTTGATACTTAATAATAGGGGTATGTATATAGATGCCAGTGACTTCATAGGCAAGTCGGTTAGATTTATCAAATAGTGCTTGTGCTTCAAAATAGACCTCTCTAGGTGAAGCGTTTTTTACTTGATATGATGGTGGTAATATTGCTGGTTTACCTATTGCTTGTCGAATCAGTTCAAGCTTTGCATTAATCATATTAACTTGAGCTAACACGTTTGAAGGTGTTATCGCTTGTGTATGGTTTTTTATTTCATGTGTATTAGCATTAGATTGATTAACAATAATTAGTAATAAGATTAAAGATTGACATAACATTTTTAGGGAGAAAATATTTATTTTATGTACAATATACAAAGTAATCTAACCTTTTATTAATTATTTTAATACAAGTTTATTATTATTTTAGGAAAAAATTTAGATTTTGCTATTCGTATTTTAATAAGTAAGAAAAATAAGAAGACTAGCTTCGCTTACCAAAAATTGCCTGACCAATACGCAATATTGTGCTGCCTTTACTAACAGCACTTTCAAGATCATAACTTGTACCCATAGATAGTGTATCCATAGCGATATGGTGTGTTTTATTTAGTTTATGTAGTAGTTGATGCATTTGAGCAAAGTTATGTTGTTGTTCATTGATATCATCCGTGAGCTTTGGCATGCACATTAAACCTCTTAATATAAGAGATGATTGTGTTTTAAGATACTCAATACAAGCATTAATTTCATCTATTTGACTTAAATAAAAGCCTGCTTTATTGGCTTCATTATTAATATTAATTTCAAAGCAAATGTTTAAAGGAGGTAGATGGTTAAGGCGTTGTTCACTTAAGCGTTTAAGAATTTTTATACGATCAACGGTGTGTACCCAACTAAAATATTCTGCAATTAGTTTTGTTTTATTCGATTGAATATGACCAATATAATGCCAGCTAATATTTGGATCTAAGGCTTTGATTTTAGGTATCGCTTCTTGTAGGTAATTTTCACCAAAAGCAGTTAAGCCTAGTTTATATGCTTGCTCAATTGTTGCAATGGATTGTGTTTTAGTAACGGCTAAGAGAGTGATATCACTTTTAGAACGTTTGGCATTCTCAGCTGCTTGTTGAATGGTTTGTTTAACCTTATTTAGATGTGCTAATAGGTTAGTTTGTTGTACATCGCTCATGCTATAGTAGTTTATTTAACGGACTTATTAATTGATATTATATGATGGATATTACCGAAATCCTAAAGTTATGTGTATCAAAAAATGCATCTGATTTACATATTGCAGCTAAAAAACCTGTGATGGTGCGTATAGATGGACTATTGCTGCCTTTAGAGGAAATAATGCCTTTTGATAGTCAGGCGATCTTTAAATTAATAACACCTTTATTATCGGATAAAGCGATAACTACATTAAAGATGCAATTAGAATATGATGACTCAATCACACTTGAAAATATTGGGCGATTTAGGCTACATCTATATTATCAATTAGAAGGCTTAAGTTGTGCATTTCGTATTATTCCAAAGAAAATACCAACACTAGATGAACTTCAAGCACCGAAAGTTATTTGTCAATTATTAGAAAAAACAAGTGGTTTAATATTAGTTACAGGTGCAACAGGCTCTGGAAAAAGTACCACTTTAGCTGCCATGATTAACTGGTTAAATCAAAATCACCAAGGACATATTATTACCATTGAAGACCCAATTGAATTTATTCACAAGCCAAATAATTGCTTAATCAATCAGCGCCAAGTTAAAGTGCATACAGAGAATTTTAGTTGTGCATTAAAAGCAAGTTTACGCCAAGATCCTGATTATATTTTAATTGGTGAGTTACGCGATTTAGAGAGTATTCGTTTAGCATTAACGGCAGCTGAGACAGGACATCTAGTATTAGCAACAATGCATACTCACTCGGCTGCAAAAGCGATTGATCGTTTGATTCATGTATTTGATTCTAGTGAGCAGGCAATGATTCGTATGATGTTATCTGAATCATTAGAAGCAGTGATTGCACAAAAGTTAGTTAAGCAAGTGACATCAGGATTAGTCGCTGCCTTTGAAGTTTTAGTTGCAACACATGCAATTAAAAACTTAATTCGAGAAAATAAAATACCGCAGATGTATTCCACAATGCAAATGGGTAAAAAAGATGGTATGCAAACAATGCAGCAAAGCTTAGATGCGTTATATAAGGCTGGTTCTATTAGTGAGATAAAATTGAACCGACCATATATGTGAGGCAATTGTTAATTTTTAAAATATATTCTGCTTTAAACTTGCAAAAGTAGCTAATTTTTATGATAATGCTAAAAGCCTGGTCCCCCCGCAATGATACGTTGTGAATCCCGTCAGGTCCGGAAGGAAGCAGCGGTAACGACTGATGCATGTGCCGGGGTGTGGCTGGGCGCTAATTTTTCTTGCCTTTTATTGATAACTTATAGGAAGTACGCAATATTGTGATGTCATATCAGGTACTTGCACGTAAATATAGACCAACACAATTTGATGAAATAGTTGGCCAAGATACTGTGCTTAAAAGTCTTCTACATGCATTAAAGTCAAATCGTCTGCATCATGCTTATTTATTTAGTGGTACTCGTGGTGTTGGTAAAACATCTCTAGCTCGCCTTTTGGCTAAATGCTTAAACTGTGAAAAAGGTGTTACCGATCAACCCTGCGGTCAATGTCCTCAATGTTTGAGTATTGCTGATGGTAATATGGTTGATTTAATTGAGATTGACGCGGCCAGTAGAACAAAAGTAGAAGATACACGTGAACTATTAGATCAGGTGCAGTATATGCCGACACAGGCGCGCTTTAAAGTTTATCTGATTGATGAAGTGCATATGCTATCAACTCATAGTTTTAATGCCTTATTAAAAACGCTAGAAGAGCCACCTGAGCATGTGAAGTTTTTATTAGCAACGACTGATCCGCAAAAGCTACCGGTTACGATTTTATCACGTTGCTTACAATATCACTTACAGCCAATTAAAAAAAAGCAATTAGTTAATCAGTTGCAAACAATTTTAGATAAAGAAGCCGTGAGCTTTGAAAAAGAAGCGCTTGATTACTTAGCACAAGCTGCATCTGGTAGTTTACGTGATGCACTAAGCCTACTAGATCAAGCAATTAATTTTGGCCAAGGCTGTATTACAAGTGATGATGTTATAAATATGTTAGGTGTTGTTGATCACCGTATTGCGTTTGATCTAGCTAAAGCAGTGATTGCAAAAGATACTAATGCTGCTTTGGCATTAACTCAACGTATTGTTGATCAAGGTAAACATGTTTCACGTATTTTAGATACCTTAGCTGAGCTTTGGTATGCAGTGAGTATTTATCAATTAACAGAAACGGTATTATTTGATGTGTTTAGCGCTGAAAAATTAAAAGAGCTAGCACAACAAATTACCCCAGAGTTATTGCAGCTTTATTACCAAACCACATTAAAAGCAAAACCAGAATTAGTCTTAGTGCCCGAAGCTAAAATGGCACTTGATATGGCATTGATGCGCATGATTTCATTTGATCTAAGTGTTAAGCAGTCATCGGTTGATACTCAACAATCGCAAGATACGGTTAGAGAAAATAGAGCGCTTCAAGTAGCACCACCAAAGGTTTTACAAACGAGCAAACCAAATAAGCTATTGCAAAGAGATATTGATACGCAACAGCCAGAGAACGATAATAACTGGTATCAGTTAGCAACTGAGTTAAAGTTAAAAGGAATGGCAAAGCAAGTTGCTTTAAATAGTCAATGTATTAAAGTGAAAGGTAATACCTATTATTTAGATTCTAAGGTTTATTCAGTTACTGATAATCTAAAAATTAAGTTAAAAACACAGTTAAGTCAACTTTTAAAGCGTGAAGTTGATATTGTATTTGTAAAAGACGATCACTCAATGCCTTTGGATAATGTAAGCGGTAGTAAAAGCGAAATAGTTATTCATGATCAAGAAAAAACGCTTACGGAAAAAAAAAATCTAACACCTTTTGAAATTGACCAAGAAAAGCAACAAGCATTATTAACAAAGAGCTATCAACATTTAAAAGATGATGCACTAGTTCATGTCATTGAATCAGAGTTTAATGCATCTTTTGATCCTGCTTATATTAAAATTAATCATTCACATTAAGATTATATTGGATACCAATACCAAAATTAACACCATTTTGTAATGGTCCTAATGGATTGACTTTGGTTGATAGTTTTTCAATTGCAGGTAGTGATGAAATTGTTTTAAAAATAACTAAGTCATTGAGTAAAATTAACTTAGCTTGAAAATCCCAGCCAGTGGTATAAGTAATCCGTTTAAAATTAAATACATCTAAAAATGCATTACCAACACGTTTTGAATTCAGTTGCTCTATATCAATATAATAACCAACACAGTCATTTTCTTGTTTTAAACAATTTGCAACTTCAAGCGGTAGATTATTAAAAGTCATTAAAGGGTCAAACTCTTTGTGTACATCAAGAAAATTAACAATTCTAATATTGTTTGCTTTATAAGGGGAAAAACCGAGCACTTCTAAATCTTTAGTGGTGGTCTTATAGGGGGTGATTTGATTATAAGCTGTTTGTAATTGATCAAAATTTTCCCATTTTGAAATCGTGACATCTTTGGTACGTGGTAATAAAGAACTACATGCGCTAGTTGTAATAATAACAATAAAACCCATTAAGCATGCCAGTAACTTGGTCACCATAAAATAAGTACCTCCTTATTTTAAGTATATCAATTATTTGTATTTTTGCTTTTAAATTTATTATTTTTTATTTTCTTATGTGGAATAGTAATTCAATATCAGGTTCATGTTTTAAACGTTCAAATATTTTTTCAGTAATTAACGCTTTTAAGTGTTCATAGTCGGTAGGAAAGCAATAGTAATGTACCCATACTGAAATGCCAGAGTGCTTTTCTTCAAAAATTAGTTGAGCGTCAACATAGACTTTTAAATCAATTGTTTGAGCAAGTAGTTTACTGCGCATCTTAATATAGTCTGAGGTATAACGTGTATCGTTTTGATAATATTGATCTAAAATCTCTTGAGTTTCAGTTATTAAAAATTCTTTAATGCGATTAATATTATTACTGGGGTTAAATAACCATTGTTGAGTATATTCAATTACATTGCGTTTGCGAGAATAGTTCAAGACAGGTAAAGTCATCACTAAGCCATTAGGAATTTTAATTACTTTACCACTGGCTCTGGTTGTTGAGCCTTTTGAGGCTTCATAGAGTTTAAAAAATAATGGACCTAATTCTGCGACAAATCCACGATATTCACCAATTTGAATATAATCACCTTCAATAAATAAGCTACGCCAATTAATGATTAATGAGCCAATTGCATTCATGATTAATTCTTTATTGGTAATAACAAGTGCTGCTGAGACTAAGCTTAAGATAGCTAAGAAAGATACAAAGCCATTAACCCAGATTTTGGCTAATAAAATAATTGCAATAATCACTAATGTATATAATACACGTACGCGTTTGCGTTTATGGCGTTTGGAATCAACAACTGGACGAATTAATAGCACATGAATCATAAAGTAAATCAAGACTAAAACAATAATGAGAATTACTGTTGCTAGAATATTACTGTAAAATTCATTCGCTAAAATTGTCTCTAACATGATAATTACATTTGAGTATATTTAAAGGTTGTTTTTATCTAAGCATAGAATATTTTTACTATCTGATCTATAGTTTAATCAGATTAATCACTGAAAATAAGTTGAATAAATGTTGCAAAATAATCAAATAAACACAATAGATAAACATTTATCAAATCAAGTGCATACACGTGCGACTTTATGTCAATATGATAAAGAGCAAATCGAGCGTGTTAATTTAGCATTAAATTTAGATGCAATCAAAATGCAACTCAATCAAAGAGAAAATAATTGGATTCATGTGACAGGCTTAAATAATACACAATTTATTAATGCCTTATGTTATGGTTTGGGTGTCCATTCATTAGTTGCAGAAGATATCATCAATACAAAGCAGCGTGTTAAAGCAGAAAGCTATGATGGTTATTTATTTGTTGTATTAAGAGCAATCAAACGCTCATCTAAACAAAGTCAAATACAATATAAGCAAATAAGCTTTATTTTAATGCCAAAATTACTCATTAGTTTTACCAGTGAACCCTTAATGTTATTTGACTCCATCAATGAGAGAATGAAAAAAATACATTCAAAAATAAGGGCTTTAAATGTTGATTACTTACTTTATGCTATGATGGATACTTTGGTTGATGACTATATGATAATGACTGAAAAAAAAGGTGACATACTCGATAGATTAGAATCGAAAATGATTAAAGACCCAACAAAAACATCGCTAGAGAGTATTTATAAATTTCGTCGAGAGTTACTTTATTTACGTCGTCATATGCAGGCATTTCGTGATTTGGTGGGCATGCTATATAATGAGCGTCCTCAATATGAGGTTGCTGATCCTTATGCTAGTGAGTCAGTGATTTCGCAAGCGTTAATTACCTATCTACAAGATTTATATGATCATACCTTTAGAACTTTAGAAGCAGTTGATATATATAGAGATATCACAAGAGAAATGCTTGAGCTTTATATGAATAGTATGAATCATAAAATGAATCAAAGAATTAATATTTTAACCATTTTCTCAACGATATTTATTCCATTGACCTTTATTACAGGCATTTTTGGCATGAACTTTAGAGTCATACCAGGGCTTAATAGTTCATTTGGTTTTTTTGTTACTGTTGGTGTTATGTTTATGATAAGTATAGTGTTATTAGTGATTTTTAAATTAAGAAAGTGGTTTTAGCTTGCCTTTAGTAATGCGTTTTTGACTAATATCTTCAATTAATTGATAAGCTTCTTCAATTGACTTAACCGGGTAGGTAACCCGTTTTGCTGTCTTTCTATGTTTACTACCATAGTAGCAAGTCACAACCAAATCACCAAAGATATCTCGCCCAATATGAGCTTCATAGTATTGATCATTATTTTCCCAACGATAGGTTTTTTCACTAATCATAGAGCTTATGAGTCATTTAAATTATTTTTGATAACAAGAAGTATAACAATAAAAATAAAATTTAGATTGATACAGGTAATTTATTTTTTATTTATTAATGATGATTTATTACAAACCAAAACTATTTTAAATAGGCATTATTTCAAATAATAAATAAAATTAATTTATTGAGAACAGTGATCAGTTTAGAGTAATAGTATAGTAGGGAATTAAAATGGGTAGAGAAAAATATGATCAGATTCAACAGAGTATTCAGGTGAATTATCAATCAATATATAAGCAATATAGAACATCTGATGTTTTAGTTAAAAATATTGAAGGTTTAGATTTTAATGATGTGATCTGCCTGTTAGAAGAAGTTCGAGATACTCCGGAGTTAAAATCACAGTCATTAGCTTTATCCAGACGTAGTGATTTATTTGATAAACTAGTTATTATGCAAGGAGAGGGAGTTAATGGCCCTTGGGCGCTTAGACTGCATACTTATAATGTGATGAAAGCTTCTGAAAAAGAAGGTTATATGATTAGTAACTTAGGTCATGAAATCAGAGATGATGAAAATCACATTCATGAGCATTCTTGGCAGCTAGCTTCAAAATTTTTAAAAGGTGGCTTTAGAAATCATAATTATATTGCAGAAGAGAAAGGTACAGGTCAGTTGTATAATAGGTATAATTTGGTACCAACAGCTGGTGATGGAGCAACTAAGAAAAAACCTATGCGATTGGCTCAAAAAGAGGGTATACGTATCATTCATGAAGTTTCAGATGAAGTTTATCAACAAGGTGATTTAGTTCACTATCCAATTGAAGTACCACATAAAGTAGATGTTAGTATTGCGCCTTTCGTTGGGATATCAATGACATTAGCACATACTTCAGAGCGTATTAATACAAACTCTATTTTCTATGAAAAAGCCTCTGAAGAAACTGTTTTAGAAAAAACGGCAGTCAGTGCTTATCAATATTCTGATGATGAGCATACAGAAGCTTTAAATGAAGCAATTACTCGATTAAAATTGATCAAATTATGTGACCAATTAGCAAGTGCAGGCTTTAGGCGATTTAACCGTTTTATAGATCCATTAACTAAAGAGAAAGCGCCTAATAATGTTTTAGAAACTGAGTTATTACCAACGATTGCTATGATTGCAATACAGGGAGATTTATTTCAAGAGACTTCATTTTTCTGTGAAGAAGATAGTATTAGTGGATCTAAGTGTGATAATAAAGTACTAATTAAATTAATTGAACAAAGTATTAAAGAGATCGCAAATGAACCGTTATTAACATCGTTTGAAAAACCTTATAGTGATATTACCTGTCCGTTGGCAAAGCTTATTATTAAATCTCAGTTTGAACTTATTGATGGAATCTATGTAGATAGCTTAGAGAAGCTCAAACTAGATGCGCAAGCAGTGATTAAAAAAAGACAATATGAAAAACCCACCCATGTACTAAAAAATGATACGTTTTTTCCATGGCAAGAAATGGATCAAAATGCTAGTGATAATAGTAGTCATGAACTTTCATTGGTAGGGTTGTAGCTTTAAAGCTCAATGGTTTGTATGATCGCTTTTTTTAATTGTGCAAATGAAAGTTCATTGACGCTAAAATTTTGCGTATCAAGAAAGAAAATATCTTCAACTTTTTGATCAAGTGTATTAATTTTAGCATGTGTAATATAGAGATTAAATTGATCGAATACGCTAACGATTTCTGCAAGTATACCTGGATAGTCGATTGTGTGAATTTCAACGGTTAATTGTGTGTCATTAATGATTTGTATATTAATCTTAGGTGTACTTTTTAGAATATAACGTTTTGGTAGGCGTTTTCTAAATTTAATTGGCATAGTGTTTTTATGATGATCATCTAACATGGTCTTAAATTGATCAATAGTTTTAGATAGTGTAAATTCATCATCTAATGATGCCAAATCACTTTGATGGTTAATAACATACTGACTGAATGTTGCACCGGTTGATGATGTATAAATACGCGCATCTAAAATACTTAAGCTTAAGCGAGTTGCAATAGAAGCAACGGGTCCAAAAACATAATACTCATTTTTAGCATAAGTGATGATTTCAGCTTGTTTAATTCTTGGATTAAATCGCCCAAAAAGATATAAACCATCTGTATTAAGATAGGGTAAAATACAATCTAAGTGCCACTGGATACTTGATGGTGCGAAATGAATTAGATAACGCTTGCCCCATAAATTTAGATAATTGTTTAAAGCTTCTAATGGGTATTTATTTTTTAGACGATTAATTTTACCAATAGCGATTTTTTTCTTATTTGAATGATCTGCTTGAATGCTGATTAAGTCCTCAAATGGTTGTTGAAGATAGCGGTTGGTTGTATGATATAATGTTGTTAATAAACTAAAACGCCAATGATTCCATAATTTGATATTGGTGCTACGAATATCACAAATGGTTAATAAATAAAGATAATCTAAGGTTGTTTTATCTTTAATAGTGGTTGCAAATGACTTAATAACACTTAAATCACTGATATCTTTTTTTTGCGCAACATGTGACATAATTAGATGTGACTTAACTAAAAAACAAATTAACTGTATATCATCATTTGATAAGCTTAAATACTGATTCTCTTCAGTTAAATAAGCATTAACCTTATCAGCTGCAATAACTTCATGCATACCACCTAAACCTTTGCCTAAATCATGAAAAAAGGCACTAAGAAGTAATATTTCAGGTCTAATATTGTCAGTTATTGTTTGTATATCTGGCATCATATTGTGATATTTGCCAGCGATTAAGTCTGTAGCTTGTGTGACAATTTTAATCGAGTGTACATCAACGCTAAAGCTATGGAAAAAGTCAAATTGTTGAAGTCCTATGGTATGTTTAAAAAGTGGCATATACTCAGCTAAACGACCTGATTGATGAAGAAATGTTAAATGCTTTATAATGGTTTTAGAATATTGGAATAAGGATAAAAATAGATTGCGTAATTTGGGTTTGTTGGGTTGATCAATTGACTTTGTGTTTAACGTTTCAGCAAGTGTATAAATTGACAGTGGTAAGTCATCGGTTGACCCTGATATTGCGTGCTGTTGTAATAGTATTAATAATACTTCATCTGTTTGATCGGTAGTGGTTATTTTTATTTTTGCTACTTTTATTGTCTGTTGGTTTGTCATTTTATCAAGCTTTAAAATAAGCCACTTAAAATAAAATGAAATCGTTAATACAGCTTGATAATAAGGCTGCATTAATTGATAAATTGAATCATATTTGAATGCTTTATAAAGGGCTTCTTGATGATTGAAATATAATTTGTTTTCATTTTTTTGAGCAATAAGATGAAGCCCAAAGCGTAATTTAGCCAGTATTTGGTGAGCTTGAGCTAATTGCTCTGATTGTGTTTTGTTAAATAGTTTTTGATCTAAATTAAAATAGTTATTCAGCCACTGAATTTTATGTAATGTTCTTAAATTGCCAGCATCAATTTTTAAATTAGGCTCTAAGTTTTGTGTTGTTTTAATTTGTTTATCAAGCTCATCCTGATAAAGGTGTTGCAGAAACTGTTTATGTTCAATGGGTTGTTGATTTAGTAACTCTTTAAGTAAGTTAAATAATTGTTTGTTGCCATAAAGCAGCCGACAATCAAGTAGGCTTGTAAAAAAAGTAGAATCTGTTTGTAAGTCATTCTTAATTTCATCTATATTACGATAACTAATATTGATTCTTATTGGCATTTGCCAAAGGTATACAAAGCGTTTAGCAAGTGCTGTTTTATCTTGATCATTACAGCAAATAACAAGTAGATCAAGGTCAGAGAATGGATAAAGTTCTGCTCTGCCATAGCCACCTAAGGCAACTAATGCAATATCCTTTTGTTGTGTTGTATCTATGCTTTGGCTTAGTTTTTCTGTGATCATATGATCGATTTTTTTACAATAGTGCGCCATTAAATCAGTTAATTGATCTGGGCTTTGAAAGAATGTAGCATTTAATGTTTCAATTAGACTGAGATATTTGTCTTTGATTAATTGTAAGGTCATATAAATCACATAATTGATGTAATCGAGATATTTAATAGTAGTGCACTATTATGCCAGAATAGTACAACAATGGAAGCAAAGGCTAAAAAAGGACCAAAGGCGATACGATCACTCGATTGAGTTTTAGGGCGATGATTTTTAGTTGTAATCATCAGGCTTAATCGTATGATACTAATTGTAATTAACGCACTAATGCTTGCAATTAATAATACCGGTAAAAGCGCATTAATGCCTAACCAAGCACCGATGGCACTTAAACATTTGAAATCGCCAAAACCAAGTCCGTCAGTATGTCTTAGTAGTTTATATATAATATAGATAAACCATAAGATTAGATAACCAATTACAGCACCCCAAAAGGCCATTGTTAGAGAGGTGAAATAAGAGAAGCTATTAATGGCTAATCCAAGCCATAATAAGGGTAATGTAATGCTATCGGGTAACAATTGAGTACGTATATCGATAACCGCTAACGTAATTAATGAAAATACAAAGATTAAAGCAAAAAGCGTTGTTAATGTCAGGTTAAATTGCATTACAATAAGCACAAACATAATTGCACTAACTAATTCTGTAACTGGGTAGATCCATGCAATTTTATTTTGGCAGTAAGCACATTGGCCCTTTAACCAAAGAAAGCTAATAATTGGAATATTATGATAAAAGCGGATGGTTTGATGGCAATAAGGGCAGTGAGAACGTAATCCAAATAAGTTAAACGGTGTATTGGTATTTGCATTAGTATTTGTTTGTTCATCGACTCCTAAATAATTAAGACAGTTTTTTTGCCAATTGGCTTGTAGTTTTAACGGTAAGCGATAAGCAATTACATTAATAAAGCTGCCAAGAGATAAACCAATAATAAAGCTTAAAATTAATATGATTGTCATTTAATTATGGTTTTCCTCTTAATACGACTTTTTTTAAATCATAACCTGTTATTAGGCTAATTGCGTTAAATGTTATACAATTTTTCTATTAATTAGGCATAATTTATATATCTATATTTTTGAGAAATTTCGTTAAAACTTAAGTTATTGTTTGCATTATGAACTTCTGTGTTATACTTGGTGGTTGAAAGAGAAGTTAGTAATGGCCATGACTTTGACGAAGCATCTGACAAATCTAAGTTTAACTTCATTATCTCTAGTGTCTCTTTCAGTGAAATGTTACTTATTGTAGAGGAAAAAAAACGTGCAAAATACGAAAGTCTATGTAGGAAATTTATCTTACAACCTATCGGAAGCGGATTTACATGAAGCCTTTGGCAACTGTGGTGAAATCCAAGAAGTTAAACTAATTACAGATCGTCAAACTGGTCGTTCAAAAGGATTTGCATTTATTACTTTTGAAAATGAAGAAGCAGTTCAAGATGCATTGGAACTTAATGGTACTGAGCTTGATAAGCGTAGAGTCAATGTAAGTATCGCCAAGCCTCAAAATAGAACTGGTGGTAGTGGCGGTTCAACTCGTCGTAGTTTCGGTAATAATAACCGTGGTGGCTATCAGCAATATTAAGATGATAGATCAAGCTATCTTTAATTTTAATGGTTAAAGATGGCTTGATCTTAAGCTTATTCTTCTAATAATCATTAATTTTTTATCTCAAAGATTAAGTTTTTAACTTTTTTTGCTTAAATCAATGCTTGCGCATGATTTAAGCTTTAGTTTACAATTCATTTGCATTTATTTAAGTATTGAAATTGATTAAATAGGTAATCATTATAAGATGTTTAATACAACAGAAGAATTAATCAGCGCTATTAGTAACGGTGAAATGGTAATTTTACTCGATGACGAAAACCGTGAGAATGAAGGTGATTTTGTCATGGCAGCTGAGAAAGTTACCCCAGAAGCCATTAATTTTATGGCGCGTTTTGGTCGAGGCTTAGTCTGTATGCCAATGACAGAAGCACAATGTAAAAAGTTGAATTTGCCGTTGATGGTGCCTGGGAATAATCAGAGTCGCTTTGGTACAAATTTTACCTTATCAATTGAAGCTCGCCAAGGTGTAACCACTGGCATTTCAGCTTATGACCGTGCGCATACTATTTTAACAGCCATTGGTGATGATGTGGTTGCGGATGATTTAGTTAAGCCTGGGCATATTTTTCCAATTATGGCACAAACAGGTGGCGTATTAACGCGAGCAGGCCATACTGAAGCAAGCTGTGATTTAGCTCGTTTAGCTGGATTAAAGCCAGCTTCAGTGTTAGTTGAAATACTAAACGATGACGGTACGATGGCCAGAGGCGATGACTTATTTAAAGTTGCAGCTAAACATCAGTTAAAAATTGGTACTATTGCTGATTTAATTCGTTATCGTATTGAGCATGAGAAAACAGTAGAGCCTGTCTCTATTACGCCGATTGAAACAGCTTATGGTGCATTTCAAATGCATAGTTATTTAGATAAAGTAGATAATCGTATTCATTTTGCATTAACCAAAGGTAATCTATTACAAGCTGAAAAAGTTACAGTGAGAGTACATTATCAAGATATGTTTGCAGATTTAATTCGTGTTAATCATCTGCCGCAAAGCTGGCGTTTTGACAAAGCATTAGAAAAAATTGCTCAATCAGATGCAGGTGTTATGGTCTTGTTATCGGGCAATGAGCATTCCAGTGAAATATTTAATCGTCTCGAAACATTAACAAATGATAAAACAATAAAAGATCATGAGGTTGAAACACATGATGAAGCTTTTAAGATGATTGGCACAGGCGCAAGGATCCTTAAAGATCTAGGTGTTAAGCAGATGCGTCTTTTAAGTTCACCTCGACGCTATAATGCATTAAGTGGTTTTGATTTAGAAGTTGTTGAGTATATTGATGAATTATCATAATGAAATAAAGAGTAAATTTAAGAAGGGTTTTAAAGATGTCTTATCGAGTAGTTGAAGGTAACTATATATATAATGGTGAACGTATTGGTATCGTTGCATCAAGATTTAATAGCTTAGTTGTTGAAAGCCTAATTAAAGGCGCCATTGATGCATTAGTTCGCCATGGTGTTAGTGCTGAAAATATTGAAGTTATTTATGTCCCTGGTGCTTATGAGTTGCCATTGGCTACACAGAGAATGGCAAATAAAAATCGCTATGGTGGTATTATCGCTTTAGGTGCAGTCATTCGAGGTGGCACGGTCCACTTTGATTATGTTGCTGGTGAGTGCGCTAAGGGGTTGGCACAAGTATCTTTAAACCATGATATAGCAGTTTCATTTGGTGTACTTACAACAGATACGATTGAGCAAGCTGTCGAACGTGCTGGTACAAAAGCAGGCAATAAAGGTGCTGATGCAGCGCTTGCATTATTAGAAAGTATGAATGTATTAGCTGAAATTGAGGCTTTATAAATCATGTCACTTAAAATAAAACCAAGAAAGCGTGCTCGATTTCATGCCATCCAAGCACTGTATCAACGTGAGATGGCAGGTACTGATTATATCGAATTACGTGTACAATTTTATGAAGATAATCTAGAACGTCACCCAGTCGATTGGGAATTTTTCCATGATTTAATCAATGGTGTTGAGCAACATCAATTAGCATTAGATGATATGATTCGCCCACTTGTGGCAAGGGAATTTGAGACAGTTAATCCAGTTGAATTAGCGATCTTACGTTTAGGTGCTTATGAATTATGTCATCGCTTGGAGATTCCATTTCAAGTGATCGTTAATGAATATGTAGAACATGCAAAAGACTTAGGTGCAACCGATGGCCATCGCTTTGTCAATGGCCTTTTAGATCGCCTATCTCATCAAGTTAGAGCTGAAGCATCTTAAAAGATTTAGCTTTATATCATTAAGTCGTTATTTATCATCTATACTTACATTACTTAAGTGACAGAATTAAATGATTAATTAAGCATATGTAATGATGAGAATGCGCTATATAAACTATTTCTTCATAGTCATTAGTATTTGTTTTATTTATCTTATGATGTTTAATATTACGCTTGCCAATGACGTGAATGAAAAAACTAAAACTACTAATCCGCAGCCTGTGATTATTGGTATTTATGTCACAGATATTTTTGGCGGTGATATTTCAAATAAAACCGTTGATATTGCTTTTTGGCTATGGGTTATGTACAAAGATAAGACATTAAGCCCATTAGAGCATATTGATATTGTTAATGCTGAAAGTATTAAACGCTTAAGTTATGAGGTAACACGATTAGATGATGGTTATTATTGGGCTGGTGGTAAATATCATGCTAAATTACATCAAAACTGGGATTTTAGAAGCTATCCATTAGACAGCCAAGGCATTACATTTGTATTTGAAGATACTCGTTATAGTTCAGATAAACTTATCTATGTCATTGATAACGCTGATAGTGATGTTGATTTACAAGTGTCATTAGATGGTTGGAAAGTATTAAATAGTTATTGGAGGTTAAATAATTATCACTATAAATCCAATTTTGGCGTTATCAATGAGAACCGTACGCATGATACGACGTATTCAAGAGCTATTTATAAAATTGAATTAGAAAGAGAAGGCGTGCGTAAACTAATACAAGTTTTTGGTGTTGCCTATTTGGCTTGTTTTTTAGCCTTTTGTATTTATTTTTTACCGTTAAATGAATTGCGTGGACGCTTAGGTTTAATTACCGGTGCGATTTTTGCATTAGTTGGAAATAAACTACTAACAGATAGTTATCTGCCACAGGCAACAGGGCTTACTTTAGTTGATCTTGTGCAATTGACTTCGATGGTTTTCTTATGTTTTACGATATTGATGACGGTCATTATTTACTATTTTCACAAGCATCAGCGTATTAGACTTGCCAGATGGGTTAATAGTATTTGTATTATTTTAGCAATTATTGCTGTACCTGGTTCACAGGTGTTTTTATTGCTATCGCACTATCATCATTGATCATTAAATAATCTTTTCTTATATTTTATTATTAAATATTTAAGAATTATTGTTTCAATTAATCGTTGTATTTTATTACTAATCCTTATGTATGATTTTTTTTTAAAAGTAAGATTTTTGTTGGTAAGTAATCAGTTTATTATTATGAAATAAGAAAATTAAATGAATGCTTTTTGATTAAATATGTTACAGATTATTTGTTTGATGTAATTGACAGGGGCTTTAATCATCCTTAATTTTAGTCTTGCGATGGATTTGAAAAAACGATAAGGAATATGGATATGTTTGAGAATGTTGTTACTATAATTTCTTCATTTGTTAAAGCCGCTCAGCAAAGAAAAGAAGCTGAGATTGCTTTTAAAATAAAAATTGATGAATTGGCTAGAAATGCACTGGAAGAATATAAAAAAAACTCTAGCTCAGGTAGTTATGAAGCATGTAAAAAAAATGTTAATACCATTCTTAAAGATCTTTCAGATTCAAAAATAACGCCATTAGAAGCAGTTAAGTTATTGTGTAAGCAGGGTCATTTTAATGATGGTACAACCTATATATCAAGTAAGGCTTCATTTAATACCAATTTTTATTACAATCTAGCATTATGGTGTGCAGAAAACTATCCTCATGACTCTGATACAAGTGTTCAGTTAGTAGATAATAAAAATGATTTTATTGCATTAAGCAAAGATCATTATATAGATTTTATGTTAAATACGTTAGAAAGTAGCGCTGTTCAAATTAATGCTAATCGCATTAGGGGAAAGCAAGTGCTTAGTCCCGAGATTATGGCAAATGCAATTGCTATACTCCATCATACGAATCCAGTTAAATTTTATAGCTTATTACAAGAAGCAAAAGCTGATGCACTTGCTGAATTTAAGGGTTCATATATTTCGGATACACTATTTTCTTATATATCACAGAATTATAATAATAGGTGTGAAAATGTAAAAAAAATTGCAGTTGAAGTACCAAAAGATGCAGAGGAAGCAAGTAGACTATCACAAAAAGCTTTATTTAGTTTATGTTATGAAGGTGGTTGGAGTTCTGGATCATATAATACTTCATTTCTTTTTCATCTGTGTAAAAAAGTATCTAAGGAAGTTGGATTGTCATGTGTTACAAAAATAGGTGATTCTAGTTTGAGAGATCTAGTTACAACACATAATCAGACAATTTGTGGTCATGCTGAGGTTATGGTTGGCAGTCCAGATGTCGTAGAGTTAGAAAAGGGTGATAGTGTTGTATTAGGCCATGTATTTTTTGGTGAATTGGATCAGCAAAGTCAACATAAACAAAAACACCCACCAATTGTAATGCATACAAAAGAAGAGCTTTTAAAACAACGTGAATTAGATGCTTCTAACTCAAGCTTAAGTCGAAGCGGGACTTTTTAACTACCACTTAATCTTTTGATGTGATTTGCGATTAAAAATATCTCGATGCTTTTCAACTTCTTTTTTTTGAGAGCTAGAACGCCTTGGATGATCTTTATCAAACTTATGGATAAATTGATCAAGTTCGCTAACATAGTCCCTTTGTTTCTTATTATCACCAAAATTAATAAGTTTACTGATTAATCCCATTTTCTTAATCTCTTTTTATTTAAGTTGAAACTTTATATAAATGCTGTTTCAGATTATACTCCACAAAGAGAGTAAAATCACGACTCTAATAATAAAAGGATACGATATTAATGAAATTTAAAGCCACCGGCAAAGTGCTTGGTGTATTATTAATGTTTTATAGCTTGACTTTGCTATCACCGATTGTGGTTGATTATATTTATAAAGAAAATAATGCTAGAGCCTTTATTTTAGGTTTTGCCATTACGTTTATTGTTGGCTTAGTTTTATGGCTTTTAACGTATAAATCAAAAAAAGAGTTAAGCCCAAAAGATGGTTTTATTGTCGTATTTTTGATTTGGTTGGTATTAGGCTTATTTGGTGCAATTCCTTATATGTTATCAAAAGGCTTACATTTAACCTTAAGTGATGCTGTATTTGAATCAATGTCGGGTATTACAACGACAGGCGCAACATTAATTAATCACTTAGATGGCTTACCAAAAAGTATTTTATATTATCGTCAACAGGCACAGTTTTTCGGTGGTATGGGTATTATCGTTTTAGCCGTTGCAATTTTGCCTTTAATCGGCGTTGGCGGTATGCAGCTTTATCGTGCTGAGATTAGTGGACCATGGAAAGAGAATAAATTAACGCCAAGAATTATGGAGACAGCCAAAGCGTTGTGGGTAATTTATGTTGTATTAACAATCGCATGTATTTTAAGTTATTACCTTGCTGGTATGAGCTTTTTTGATGCAATTTGTTATGCATTTTCAACCGTTGGTACAGGTGGTTTTGCACCGCATGATAGTTCAATGGCTTATTTTAGTGATAAGCCACAAATTTATTTTATTGCAATGTTTTTTATGTTTGTTGGTGCTACAAGTTTTGCCTTACATTTTATTGTCGTTAGCCGTCGTAAAATTAAATACTATTGGCAAGATGTTGAATTTAGATTTTATGTTTATTATGTGCTATTTCTGGCTTTAATTGTCAGTTTAACATTAATTCTAAAACAATTTTATACAAGCTCACCAAAAGCTGTATTAGAAAGTTTTTTCCAAGTTGTTTCATTTGCTAGTAATACTGGCCTTACCTCAAATAGTGATTATGCATCATGGCCTGTATTTATACCAATTCTATTGATGATTATTGGTTTAATTGGTGGTTGTGCAGGGTCAACCTCTGGTGGAATTAAGCTGATTAGAATGGTATTAATCAAGCAGCAGTTAATTCGTGAGATGAAGCGCTTGGTTCACCCTCAAGGTGTTTTCCCAATTAAGTTTGGTCAAAAGGCGATGTCTGAAGGAGCGATTAATAGTGTTTGGGCATTTATTGCCGGCTATTTTGCTATTATGACCGTTCTATGGCTTGTGCTTATGGCGCTATCGATTGAGCCAATGGATGCACTAGCAGCCATTGCTGCCTGTATTTCAAATACAGGTGCTGGTATTGCAAGCATTAGCTCTAATTATGCTGATCTACCAGCAATGGCGCATTGGGTATTGGCCATTGCAATGCTTGTTGGACGTTTGGAGGTTTTCACAGTATTAGTTTTATTAATGCCAACATTTTGGCGGCGTTAGTTTTTATTTAATATTGGAAATGTTTTAGGAACTCATCATTTTTACCAATTTTACTCATTGCTTCAATACCCAAATCAAGATGAAGGTCAGTGTATTTATGATTGGCTTTGTGATCAGAGCGACTTGTTTTAACACCTTCCGGTGTCATTGGTAAATCAGAAACAAGTAATAAAGCGCCTCTTGGTATGCGATTGACATGACCGACAACAAATAGTGTTGCTGTTTCCATATCAATACCAATAACAGATAATTTTTTTAGATAATCTTTAAATTTATTATCCCATTCCCATACGCGCCTATTGGTTGTATAAATAACGCCTGTACGATACTCTAACTTTTGGTGATAGAGTTGTTCAGAAATAAATTTATGCAGTTTGAATGAGGGTAGTGCTGGTACTTCTGGCAGCATATAATCATTACTGGTACCATCACCGCGTACAGCGGCAATTGGTAGGATAAAGTGGCCAATTTCAGTTGATTTCTTAATGCCGCCACATTTTCCTAATAAAAGGACCGCTTTTGGGTGAACAGCGGTTAATAAATCTAAAATAGTTGCTGTATTGGGTGAACCCATACCAAAGTTAATCATGGTAACACCATCTTTATTGGTCGTTGCCTGCATCGGTAAGTTATCACCATAGATTTTAGAGTTAAAGCGCTCTGAAAATTGATTTAAATAGGATCTAAAGTTAGTTAATAAGATATAGTCACCAAATTGTTTTAGTGGCATGCCGGTATAGCGAGGTAGCCAGTCACTGGCAATTTGTAATTTGGTTTTCATTTGACAAATCCTTGTTTTAATAGTTGTGATTAATGAAAAGCCTTTAGCTTTAAGTATACTATAAATTATCTTCTGGCAAGAAATCTTTGCTTATCTAAAGCATTTTATGTGATAATTCCAAGCAGCTTAAAGATAGAATTTTATCTAAGAATAGTGGAGAGTCATTTTGATTAATATCAAGCGAATCATTTGTATGTGTATCATGCTTAGTTTTATTATTTTACCGTTAAAAAATGCCAGTGCATTAATTTTTGGTGGTGGACCTTATATTGATATTAATGGTGGCTACGCCTTCTCTGATAGTTTAACGGTTCAAAATGCAGTCAATCAAAAAGATAATGGCTATGGTTTTAATATTAATGCTGGCTGGATGGTTATGCCATTAGTTGGTATTGAAGCAGGCTTTACCCATTATCCAGATGTAAAATACCGCTATAACGGTAATGATCAAAGCGCATCGCTTTATGGTTATGATTTAGCAGTTAAAGGTCAAGCACCATTAGCATTTGGATTTTCATTGATTGGTAAAGTAGGGATTGGACGCTTGAATCAGTCTAGCTTTGACTTTACAGGTAATAGCATTGCAAGCCAAAAGGGAAATAATTTATTTTGGGCTGTTGGGTTAAAATATGAGTTGGTTTATGGTTTTTATTCACAATTGATCTACCAAGTTAATCAAGGCAGTAGTAATATCCCAACTAGCTCTATGTTAACTTTAGGAATTGGCTATCAACTATGAAATATAATTTCAATATTTATTTTAAGAATACGGATTAAAATAAGGCAAAATTTATATGAACATATTAGTAACCGGCTGTTGTGGATTTATTGGTTTTCATTTGACTAAAAAGCGACTTCAACAGGGTGATCATGTTGTGGGGCTAGATAATTTAAATGATTATTATGATGTCTCATTAAAGCAAGCACGCCTTAATATTTTACAACAATATGAAAATTTTAGTTTTGAAAAAATTAATTTAGAAGATCGTGATGCAATGGCTGATTTATTCAATCGTTATGATTTTAATCGTGTCTGTCATTTAGCAGCACAGGCAGGTGTTCGTTATTCAATTGAAAATCCAATGAGCTATATCGATTCAAACGTTAATGGCTTTATTACAATATTAGAAGGTTGTCGCCATAAAAAAATTGAACACTTGGTTTATGCCTCAACCAGTTCTGTTTATGGTGCAAATACCAATCAACCATTTACTGAGAGAAAAGGTGTTGACCATCCACTAGCTTTATATGCAGCAACTAAGCGTGCTAATGAATTAATGGCACATAGCTATGCAAATTTATATCAACTGCCATCAACTGGATTACGCTTTTTCACGGTTTATGGGCCGTGGGGGCGTCCTGATATGGCATTATTTTTATTTACTAAAAATATTTTAGAAGATAAACCCATTGATGTGTTTAATTATGGTAAAATGGTCAGGGATTTTACGTATGTTGATGATATAGTTGAGGGCGTCTCTCGTGCGATTGATCAAGTAGCGACAGCTGATACAAGTTGGGATAGTGATCATCCAAACCCTGCCACAAGCTATGCTCCTTATCGTATTTATAATATTGGCAATAATAAGCCAACCAAGCTTATGGATTATATTAATGCAGTTGAAGTGGCATTAGATAAAAAAGCCCAATTAAATTTAATGCCAATGCAAGATGGTGATGTGCCGTCAACTTGTGCAGATGTAAGTCTGTTAGAAGCAAATTTAGCTTATCGACCGCAGATGGATGTTCAAGAAGGTGTTAGGCGATTTGTTAACTGGTATCGTGAATTTTATCAAGTATAAGCATTTGATGCTGAAGCAGTAACGACAGTAGGAAAAAATATGACAGAGACAATTGATAAGTTATCCATTTATTCTGTAAAGCAATTATTAAATGATAAAGATTTAGTTGGTCATACAGTGACAGTTAGAGGTTGGGTAAGAACAAGACGCGACTCAAAAGCAGGTATTTCATTTGTTAGTGTCCATGATGGTTCATGCTTTGATCCAATTCAAGCTGTTGTGGCGAACACATTAGAAAATTATACGACAGATGTTTTAAAATTGACTAAAGACTGTGCAGTTGAGGTTACAGGTGAATTAATTCAGTCACAAGGGGGTGGTCAAGCTGTCGAGATTCAAGCTGATAGAGTAAAAGTATATGGTTGGATCGATAACCCTGAGACTTATCCAGTTTCACCTAAACGTCATACGGTTGAACATTTACGTCAAAATGCGCATTTACGTGTACGCACAAATTTAATTGGTGCTGTTGCAAGAATGCGTCATACCTTAGCACAAGCCGTACACCGGTTTTTAGCAGAAGAAGGTTTTTATTGGGTGAATACACCGATTATTACAACCAATGACTGTGAAGGTGCAGGTGAGATGTTTCGTATCTCAACATTAGATTTAGAAAATTTACCACGCAATGATCAACAAAAAATTGATTACTGTGAAGATTTTTTTGGTCGTGAAGTAAGCTTAACTGTCTCTGGACAGCTAAATGTAGAAAGCTATTGCCTTGGCTTATCTAAAGTCTATACCTTTGGGCCAACATTTAGAGCAGAAAATTCAAATACCTCACGTCACTTGGCTGAATTTTGGATGATTGAGCCTGAGGTTGCTTTTGCCAATTTAGATGATATAGCAAATTTATCTGAAAAGATGCTTAAATATGTCATTCGTTGTGCATTAGAGGAACGTGGCGATGATCTGCAATTTTTTAATCAATGGGTAGATAAGGGGTTAATTAAGCGCTTAGAATCTGTTGCGAATCAAGATTTTGTTAAGATGGAATATACACAAGCGATAGAGATATTAAAAGAGTCATCTGAAGCATTTGAATACCCTGTTAGTTGGGGTTTAGATTTACAGTCTGAACATGAACGTTATCTATGTGAAAAATATGCAAAGTCACCGGTTATTTTAATGAATTATCCAAAAGATATTAAAGCATTTTACATGCGGGTAAATGAAGATAATAAAACGGTTGCTGCAATGGATGTGTTGGTACCTGGTGTGGGTGAGCTCATTGGTGGCAGCCAGCGTGAAGAGCGCTTAATAGAGCTTGATCAGCGTTTAGATGAGATGCAAATTGAAAAGGATGCGCTTTGGTGGTACCGTGATTTAAGACGCTATGGTACTGTACCACACAGTGGATTTGGCCTTGGTTTTGAGCGTTTGTTAAGTTACATCACATCGGTTAATAATATCCGTGATGTTATACCATTTCCTAGAACGCCAGGTAATGCAGAATTTTAATGATTAAATGTTAAAACAAAATCAAATTATCAAATGGGAGAAATAAAATGAATCGAGTCAAAGTCGTTGTTACTGGAGCTGCTGGTAATATTGGTTATGCCTTATTATTTAGAATTGCATCAGGTCAAATGTTTGGTAGTGATACTGAAGTAGATTTAAGTTTATTAGAGATAGAGCCAGCTATGGGTGCATTAAAAGGTGTTACCATGGAGCTTGAAGACTGTGCTTTTCCGTTATTAAAAAGTATCCAGTGTTCATTTGATGCAAAAGAAGCCGTTAAAGATGCCAATTGGGTATTATTAGTTGGTGCAGTTCCTCGTAAAGCCGGGATGGAGCGATCTGATCTTCTACAGGTTAATGGTGGTATCTTCAAACCAATGGGGCAAGCAATTAATGAATATGCAGCAAGTGATGTTCGTATTTTAGCTGTTGGTAATCCATGTAATACCAATGCATTAATTACAATGGCAAATGCACCAGATGTGCCAAGAAATCGTTTTTTTGCTATGACAGCATTAGATGAAAATCGTGCCAAAGCACAGTTAGCACAAAAAGCCAATGTTGATGTAACAAGCGTTACTGAAATGGTTATTTGGGGTAATCACTCAGCTACTCAATATCCAGATTTTTATAATGCAAAAATCAATGGTCAAAGTGCAGATAGCGTCATTAATGATGAAGCTTGGCTTAAAGATGTCTTTATTGAAACTGTTCAAAAGCGAGGTGCAGCCATTATTCAAGCACGTGGTGCATCTTCAGCGGCATCGGCAGCATCAGCTGTGGTTAATACAGTTTATAACTTGATTTTTGATACTAAAGCAAATGATACTTTTTCAGTTGCACTTTGTTCAAGCGGGCAATATGGCGTAGATGAAGGGTTAATTTTCTCAATGCCATGTCGTACTGTTAATGGTGTTTTAGAAGTTGCTAGTGGCTTTAATCAAAATGCCTTTGGCCAAGAAAAAGTTAATATTACTTTAGAAGAATTAAGACAAGAGCGTGATGCAGTCAAAGCATTAGGCTTAATCTAAATAAATATTTTACAAATAAAATTATAATATCTATTGTTAAAAATACTTTTACACATCTAAGCTTAACGTAATATCAAAGGAATTAAAAACGTTAAACAAGGAGTGTGAAAATGATTAAAAAACTATTCTTATTAGGTGCTGTTTCTAGTACTGTATTACTATCTGGTTGTGCATCTTATTTACCGATGGGACAAATTTATACTGGGGTTCATGGCGCACCAGTGTCAGGACAAATCAACCCAAATGTAGCACCAGCTAAAGAAGGTAAGGCATGTTCAATTTCTATTCTTGGTTTAGTAGCTGTTGGTGATATGACCGTTGATAGTGCTGCTAAAGAAGGTGGTATTAGCCAAGTTGCATCAGTTGGCTATACATCACAGAATATTCTCGGTGTTTATGGTAAATATTGCACCATTGTTCATGGTTCATAATCGTGATCGTCTATAGATTATAATTTAGCCTTTTTTCTTACAGATTAATAACGTGTGTCCAGGCCCAATTGCATCTTCATCATAGTCAATATAAAGACCAACTTCATGAATAATATTAATTAAATCTTTTGAATGATACATGCGACTATTGCCATTAGCTAAAGCGGTAAAATAAATTGAAGTACAATTTATTGCAAATGCTGCAGGTTCAAAAATTTGTCTATCCCAAAATAATTCTAATATGCCAAGCTTTGTATTTTCAGTCATAATCTCAACAATTTTTGTTAGGATTATTTTAATTTCTTCAAGTGAAAAACAGTCTAAAAATTGGCTCATCCAGATTAAGTCAAATGTGTAATTAGAAGGCAGCTCTACTTGTGGGTCTAGTAAGTTAACTGCAAAGCTTGAAAAACGTTTTTCAAACCCATGGTTTTTAATATTATTATTGGCAACGGCTAATTGTGCTTCTAAATCAGCAATTGTAACAATGACATCTTTATCATACTTAAGACATTCAATAGCCCATTTACCAGTATTGCCACCAATATCAAGTAAAGTTTTTGGTTTGTTATTGGTTTTAAAAATCATTGGCAATAATGCTTTAAATGATTTATCAGAATAATAGTGATCAAAATTAAACCAGCTCTTTTGTGCTTTTTCCGGTAATTTTGTCAATAATGGATAAATGCTAGATGCGGTTTCATCAAACACTTTTAAGCCTTTAGCTTTTCCTGTTTTAATTGATTCAGTTAAGTGAAATAAGCCTTCATAACAAAGATATTGGTTAAAATCCAAATTCACTCGAACCATTTGATCAGATAATAACATTATACCAATTTTATCTAATATATAATGATTATTTTTTTCATCTAACCAAACAATATGCGCACTTAAAGCGGCATCTAATAATACACCAACACCATAATCACTTAATTTGAGTGATTTAGCAATTTCCTTAACTGATAAACCGACTTCACCTGCATCACTTAACTTTTGTAGAATACCAAGTTCAACTAATGCAATACTTACCTGGAATATCATCGGTGAAAATGCGATTTTTAATGCTTCAAATTTAGCTTTATAAGCAGAAATATCATGTGGTTGATTATAGTATTGATTTTTTGTATTGGTCATTGAAAGAGAAGCCTTTACTCGTGCGTTGGTATTTGATTAAATTCTGATTGGATATCTTTATTTAAATTTCTTACCCAACGGTTATAGTTATAATGGATCATATTACCATCAGCATCCAAATTTTTACTCGAAGCATAAATTAATGAGTATTGTTTAGTTGAATATGGAATATCAACTACTGCAACATGGCTGTGTGATGTATAAGTTGCTTGTAACTTATTTGAATTAACTTCTGTTACTACCCATTTGCGTTTCTCAGCACCTTGAGTGATTGCTTGTTTAACTTGGGCTATGCTTAATCCAGCAGGTACATTTTGTTGGTTGTAGTTAGTGATTGGCTGTATGCGTGAGCAGGCGGTTAATAAGATGCCAGCAATTAAAATAATACTTAACTGAAAGACTTTTTGTTTGAATAGTCCTTGCATGATCATGAATCCTTCTCGATTTAAAGCGATGAGTAGGCCATAGAATAAAACAAAATTTAATCTACGTCTCTAGTTTCGTATTTATTTATTGCTATTTTTTGAAAATCTGCTGTAATAGCGATGCGTAAGCTTAAGGAATAAGCAGTATATTTAATGGTAAGTTAGTTTGTGTTTTTTGAAAGTTTAGATAGTAGTTGTGTGATATGTTTAAAAGTAAGTTACAAGTTGTTGATAGTCTCTTGCTTATACCTGATGACTTGCATCAGTATCAAACAATCATTCCAGCACAATATAGAAGACGCTTAAGCCATGTTAGTAAATTAGCATTAACTGCGGCATTGACGATAACAGATAAAAATATAAATCAAACGATTGATACAATCGATTATATTGCCTTTGGCTCTCAACATGGTGAACTAGATAATACAGTTAATGTATTAAACTCAATTAGCGATAAAGAAGCACTAAGCCCAATGAAATTTTCTTTAGCTGTACATAATGCTACTGCTGGTTTATATACAATTATTAAAAAATTAAATCAGCCTGTGACTTCAATTGCAGCAGGGGTAGATACATTTTTGATGACTGTCTTAGATGCAATGAGTTTTTTAAATCAACATAAAAATAAAACAGCTTTAGTCGTTATCTTTGATCAACGATTAGCAGCATGTTATCAAAACTTAAATATAGCCTATGATTGTGCATATGCTATGGCATTACTACTTAAAAACTCAGAAAAAAATAAAGCAAGCTTAGGAATTGATATATCTTCATGTGAAATTGCTCAAAACGATATGAATACAAATAAAGTAGGTCTAATACCTGCAATTGAATTTTTTAAGTGGTACCGTAGTGGTTTGGTTAATCAAACGTTAGAACAGTATAGCTTAACTCAAAAATTTATATGGCAGTTGGGTGTTTAATGAAATATATCAATTATATTTGGCGTTTATTTGCAACTGCATTTGCATTTGGCGTATTTGGTATTGGTGCATTGATTTTAGCTTATTTTACCATCCCTTTGATTATTATATGCTCGCCTAAAAATAAAAGAAAATATAAAGTCCAACATGCAATTTCAGTTAATTTTCGTTTGTTTGTTTTATTAATGCAAACACTAGGGTTAGCAAAATTTAGTTTTGAAGGCAAAGAGAAACTATTATCAGATCAGTCAACATTATTCATTGCTAATCATCCATCATTAATTGATTATGTTGTCATTACATCTGAATTAAGTAGTTGTGATAATATTGTTAAATCAGAGCTTTGGAATAATTTTTTTGTCAAACGAGTCATCCAGGCAGCAGGTTATATCGCTAATGAACAAAATGAAGATACTTTTAATAATTTGCGTTTGAGCTTGGCGTATGGTAATAATGTATTGTTATTTCCTGAAGGTACTCGTAGTGTTGTCAATCAGCCAATTCAGTTAAAGCGAGGTGCAGCCCAAATTGCGATTCGCTTAGATGTGCCAATTCGTTTAATTTATATTACCTGTCAACCAAGAACACTAACTAAAGAACTTAAGTGGTACCAAATTCCGGATAGATGTGTAAACTTTAAAGTAGTTGTTGGTGAAAAAATTAATCCACAAACATTTTTAAATGATGCTAATCAGCTGCCGTCATTAGCAGCACGGCGCTTAACAAGGTATTTAGAAGAAAAATTAACAGAAGGTAGTTTAAGCAATGAGTGAATTTGAAGATGAAATTAAACAGATGGTTATTGATGTATTAAACCTTGAAGATTTAACACCTGAGGATATTCAAGCAGATCAACCATTATTTGGTGATGATGATAATGGTTTGGGTCTTGATTCTATCGATGCTTTAGAGTTAGGTGTTGCCATTAAAAAACGCTACAATATAACGATAGATTCAGATAATGAAGCAACGAAAAAGCACTTTGAAAATATACATAATTTAGCTGTGTTTATTTTAAATAATAAAGCGGAAGTAAAATGATGACTTATACTAAAGAGCAGATTTTTAACGAACTAAAGAAAATGTTTGAAAAACTCTTTGAAATAGAGCCAGAAGATGTAACATTAGAATCACGTTTATATGAAGATTTAGACTTAGATTCAATTGATGCAGTAGATTTAATCGTTCAATTGCAAGAAGTAACAAAAAGAAAGTTTAACCCTGAAGAATTTAAATCAGTTAGAACGGTTGCAGATGTAGTTAGTGTAATTGAGCAGGTTTTGTCAGAAGATGCTTAAGAATCAAAGTAAATGAAACAATTAATCCGATTGATTATAGGCTTATTATTAATAGCTTATCCTTTTATTATTTATTTTGGCTTAAGCTTATTTACATTGCGTTATTTAATTATCATTCTTGGATTTATTTTTGTATTAAGATTATTTTTAATGAATTGGCTTAATCAAAAAGCACAATTTACATTATCTAGTATGATGATTATTCTTATGGTTGTTAGTGGCTTAATGCTATGTTTATTTGCTTTGATTTTTGATAGTCATTACTGGATTTTATTGTATCCATTTTTTGTTAATGTTTTATTATTTTTGGTCTTTTTGTATTCTTTTATTTTTCCACCGACAATGATTGAACGTTTTGCCTCTGTCATTGACAAACAACCATTTCCAAAAGAAGCGATTACTTATATGCGCAAGGTAACTTTAGTATGGATGGTCTTTTTCATTATCAATGGTTTGATAGCAATAGTTACAGCGCTATTTACCTCAATGAAAATTTGGACATTATATAATGGCCTTATAGCTTATATTTTAATTGGCTTAATTTTTATTGTTGAATATATGATTCGTTTAAACGTAAAACGAAAGTTAAGCTAAGTGAAATTTTAATGGCTCGAGATAAAACATGTAATTTAATGACGCTACTAAAAACAATGTACCTTAAGCAGCGTAATTTATTTATCGTCGATGATCAATTGATTCAAGCCAATGAGTTTTTAACAGCAATTATGATAAGAAAAGAGCAGTTACTTACTCAAAAGCAAGTGTATTGGGCAATTTGTTCTCAAGATCCATTATATTTTATCATTGATTTATTTAGTGTGTTATTGGCTAAGAAAATACCAGTATTGTTACCGAATGCCCTAACTGGTACGCTGTCAGATTTAAGTGAGCATTATGATGGTACCTTAAATGATAAGGATCATGAACAAAGTGCATATACTCAACAATCGGTTCTAAATGATAAAAAATTAAATATCGATCAGTTAACATTAGATGCCGAACAACTTATAATTTTATTTACCTCAGGTTCAAGTGGTAAGCCTAAAAAAATTATACGTACATTGGCTAATATGAATGAAGAGTTAAATGCAATTGAAAAAGCATTCGGCCATCTTGTTATTGATTGTGTTTTTTATACTAGTGTTTTACCACAGCATTTGTATGGATTAACATTTTATATTTTATGGCCTTTAATAACAGGTCGCTTAATTGCAACAAAGCTAATTAATTATCCAGAGCAGCTAGATCCTTACCTTGATAAAAAAACTGTTTTTATCTCATCACCTGGCTTATTATCTAGGATGACGACATCAGTTAATCTATCAGAAAAGTTAGTCATACTATCTTCAGGGGGGGCTTTAGCTTATCCAGATGCCCAAATGATTAAAAAATTAATGGATATTGATGTTATTGAGATTTATGGCAGTAGTGAAACAGGCGCAATTGCCTATCGATGTCAATTAAAAAACCTGCTATGGCAAGTATTTAAAGATGTTAAAATTAGTCAAAATCAACAAAGTGCCTTGCTTGTAGCGTCGCCATTTTTTATGCAGAGTAAAAATGAAGTCTTTGTTATGAGCGATCAAGTTAAACTAGTTGATCAGAATCATTTTCAACTATTAGGTAGGTTAGATAGAATTGTTAAAGTGGAAAGTAAACGTCTGTCTTTAGATGCAATGGAGCAAAAGCTTAAACTATCTGAATTAGTGGCAGATTGTTATTGTTTAGTTTTAGAGTCATATAGACAGTTTACTGCTGTTGTAATTGTCTTATCTGACGTAGGTAAATTAAAATTAGAAGCTAATGGCAAACGTGCTATTAATGATCAGCTAAAACAATATTTGAGTAATTATTTTGATGCAGTTTTAATTCCAAAAAAATTTCGTTATGTTAAAAAGATACCAATTAATAGTCAAAGTAAGATATTGTTTAATGAAATTAAGCAGTTATTTGATTGATGAAAAAAGGCATTTATATGGATGATAAAAACAAAGCACTTGATACAAAAGTCATAAAAAAGTTTGAGCTTATTGTTTGTCAAACTCAAAAATCAGACTATGTATTAATAGATTTTTATATACCTGAGAACCTGGTATATTTTAAAGGACATTTTGACAGTTGCCCAATTTTACCTGGTGTTGCTCAGCTAGATTTAGCAATCCATTATGCATGTGAGTATTTTGGTTTGCAACGAGCAGATATATCAGCAGTTGATGCAATGAAATTTATGAAAGTGATTAAGCCTAAAACGCATATTACACTTGAATTAATGATTAAAAATGAAATGCTCATCTTTAAATATTTAAAAGATGATGTGGCTTATTCATCAGGCAAAATCCGACTTCAGAGGGATTTATGAGCTATAAGCTTTGCATAGTGGTTCCAAATTATAATCATAGTAATCGTTTAATGGCTTTATTTGATGCACTAAGCCAATATAATTTGCCTTGTATTTTAGTTGATGATGGCAGTAATTTCATAACTAAAAAAATCATTCAGCAAGTATTACAAAGGCATCATTTTATTGAGTTAGTTACCTTAGCTGAAAATTCTGGTAAAGGTGTTGCTGTGTGTGCAGGATTTAAGCGTGCATTTGAACAAGGATTTTCTCATGCATTGCAAATTGATGCTGATTACCAGCATAATGTGGAGGATATTAGATCCTTTATGAATTTAAGTAACCAACATCCAAATACTTTAATCTCAGGTTATCCTATTTATGATCAAAGTGCGCCTAAAAGTAGAGTCTATGGTAGAAAAATAACTAACTTTTGGGTAGCAATAGAGACATTAAGTTTAGATATTGTTGAAAGTATGTGTGGCTTTCGTATCTACCCATTAAAAGAGACGATGGTTTTGTTATCAAATATTACATTACCTCAAAGAATGGCATTTGATATTGCAATTATTGTAAGACTTTATTGGCAAGGCGTGCCAGTTAAATTTATTCCAACAAAGGTTATTTACCCTACAGATGGCAGTTCACATTTTAAAGTTTTAAAAGATAATATCAAAATTTCATTAACGCATAGCCGATTATTTTTTGCTATGCTCATACGATTACCAAAATTATTATTAAGGAAGTTTAAGTAGTGAGTCCTCATTGGTCGCAGATTAAGGAAAAGGGCAGCCTTTTCGGGTTGAAAATACTACTTTTTTCTTATCGTTTGTTAGGGTTTTATCTAACTTATACCTTGATGGTACCTGTGATGGTTTATTATTACATATTGGCAAAAAATGCAAGAGATGCATCTGGCAAATATTTAGCCTATTTAACAGCAAATGATCAACGTAGATTCAATCGCTTTAAACATTTTTTAAGTTTTGGAGAGCATTTAATTGATAAATTTGCTGTCTGGTCAGGTAAAATCAAAGTTGATCAAGTGAATTTTGCAAATGCAAATGTTTTTTTAGAGCAGCTAAAAACTAAAAAAGGTGGCATCATATTAACTGCACACTTAGGTAATATTGAAATTGCAAGGGCATTAAGTGGCATTGCATCCGGTGCTAAAATTAATGCATTGGTATTTAGCCAGCATGCGTTGAAATTTAACCAAGTGCTACAGTCAATTAATACAGCTTCTGATCTTAATTTAATTCACTTACAGTCAACAGATATTAAATTAGCAATTGAGTTAAAAGAAAAAATAGATCAAGGCGAATTTATTGTCATTGCTGCAGATCGAACCTCTATTAGTGATGCAACTCGTTCAGTTGAGGCTTGTTTTTTAGATCATAAAGCTTATTTTCCAGAAGGTGCGTTTATTTTGGCACATTTATTAAAAGCGCCTACCTATATGATGCTTTGTTTGAAAAAGCCCAATCGGAATTTTGACATTATTTATGAAAAGTTTGCCGAGACAGTCGACTTATCACGAAAAAATAGAGCAGGCAATTTAAAAATTTATGCGCAAAAGTATAGTGACTTTCTAATGAAATATTGTGATAAATATCCTTATCAATGGTTTAATTTTTATGATTTTTGGGCAAAACCTAAGCATAAGTAAAAGGTGGTATTATGATAAATACATCTAAGCGTAATGCAGTACTTTCTGAAACAACAGAATTAGAAATTCCTTTTTTTGATGTTGATTCTATGCGTATTGTTTGGCATGGTAATTATATTAAATATTTTGAGATTGCACGCTGTCGTCTTTTGGATAAATTGGGATATAATTATGTTGATATGGAAAATGAAGGCTTAATTTGGCCTGTGATTGATATTAGAGTGAAGTATATAAAGCCGATTTATTTTAAGCAGGTCATTTTAATTGATGCGTTTATTGTTGAATATGAAAATAGACTTAAAATTCAGTATATTATTTATGATAAACAAACCGGTGATAAATTGACAAAAGCCTATAGTATCCAAATCGCTGTCAATGCTGATACTTCAGAGATGTATTATCAATCACCACAACATATTATTGATAAATTTACGCAATTAAAAGGATCGGCTTAATGAAGCATGCATATGTCATTTTAAATTATTTTGTATCAAAACTATATTTGATTATGATGGGCTTATGTTTATTACTAAATGTTGGCTATTCAACAGATATTGATCATTTAAGTGCAAGTGAATTAAAAGTATTTAATACAGTAAAAACAACATTGGCGAATCAAAAGAAAGTCATTGGTGATTTTAAACAGATACGTAAAATTGCTTTATTATCAAAGCCTTTAATATCAAGCGGCCAGTTTGAACTATCGAAAACCAATGGCCTTAAGTGGTATCAGCTAAAACCGTTTCAATCAACATTAATCGTAACTGATACTAGAATTAGCCAAACGATTGCGGATAATCCACCGACAGTTATTGATAAGAAAGATCAACCAATCGTTTTTGCATTTACACATATTTTTCTGTCATTATTTCAAGGAGATATTGAATTAGTTAAATCTTACTTTAAAATTGATTTTCAAGGTAAAAGTGATAATTGGCAAGTTAAGTTAGTACCGATTGCTTCACCACTGGATAAGGCGATAGAAAGTATTACTGTTACAGGCGGCAACTATGTATCATTTATTGAGGTCAATCAGCCTCAAGGAGACCAGATGAAAATTTATTTCTCAAATATTAAAGAAAAGTAGCTTGATGATGAAGTATGCGAAATTGCGTTTTTTTTTATGGTTGCTCTTAAGTGTTATTTTTTGCACTTCATTTGCAGTGACGCTGATTATTAGAGGCTTTCCAGTTAATGCCAATATATTGGATTTATTACCAGAGACTGATCAATCACCCATTGTTAAAAAGGCAACTGAGCACTTATCAGCAACACTTGGCGATCAAATTATTTTCTTAGTTGGTAATAAAGATCAAAAAGCAGCCTATCAAGCGGCTGATCAGTTGACAAAGCTGCTTACTCAAGAGCAATTATTTGCAAAGATTAACAATGAAATTACAGCCGATACACAAAAAGCGTGGGGTAGTTTATTTTACCCACATAGATTATCCCTTTTATCAACTACAGATTACAAACTATTAGCTAATAACCAGGTTAAAAAAATTCAAACCAGTGCATTAGCCAAGCTATATAGCCCCATTGGGATTACATCGACTGGTTTACTTGAAAATGACCCCTACTTTTTATTTCAGAATTACTTAACTCAATTGGTAAGGCCAACGTCAAATTTAAATTTGTATAATGATCATTTGATGGCTTATTATCAAGGTAAGTGGTATAGCTTTCTTACAGCTAAGTTAAAAGAAAGTGGCTTTTCACTGACCTTTCAAGATAAGGTGATTGAACAAATTGATAAAGCGCAAGATGAGATTATCAAGCAATATCCAAATACTGATGTATTAAAAACAGGTACTTTGTTTTATGCCAAAGCCGGCGCACAAGAGGCACAACATGATATCTCAGTTATCGGACTTGGCTCAATTATTGGTGTAATTTTACTTGTATTAATTACCTTTCGTTCTCTATCACCGTTATTTTATACCTTATTTTCAGCAGCTATTGGCTTTATCAGTGCCTTTATGGTGACATATTGGGTATTTGGCTCAGTGTATTTATTTACTTTAGTCTTTGGCGCAAGCTTGATTGGTATTTCAGTTGATTATGCATTTTTTTATTATGCAGAATGGTTATTAGGTGGTAAAAACTGGAAGGTGTTAGAAGGTTTAAAGCGAATCTTGCCTGGTATTACTTTGGGATTAATTAATATTATTTTAGCTTATTTAATTATTTCACTAGCACCTTTTCCTGGGCTTAGGCAGTTAGCTTTATTTGCAATCGTTGGGCTATTTATGGCTTATTTAACGGTTGTTTGTGCATTTCCATTAATGTTAAAAGCAAAGAAAAAAACTTATACACCTTGGATATTGAAAGTATCTAATCTTTATTTACGCCTATGGCAAAAAATACCACTAAGTATTATTTATTTAGTTTTTATTCTTATCATTATCATATCAGCTTTTGGTATTTATCAACTTAAAGCCAATGATGATGTAAAAGCATTAGAGCATATGCCAAGTCAATTAGTCAAAAATGAACATAAGCTTAAAACGATTATTGGTAATCATACTGGATTAAGTTTTATCGTTGTCAGTGGCGTGACAAGATTTGAAGTGATTCAACGAGAAAAAAATATTACTAATGTCATAAAAGCACAATTTCCAGATGTAAAAAAACCACTACTTGCCATTAGTCAATATATTCCAACCAAAGCACAGCAAGAGGCAAATTACCGTTTGGTTCAGAAAAAGTTAATGGGTAAAACATTAGTTAATTATTTAAAAAGTATTGGTATCGATGCAAAAAAAGCACAAGAAATTGCACATAAACTATCAAAAATGCCATTTGATCCATTAACGGTTAAAGATTGGCTTGAATCCCCTGCATCTGATCAATTGGAGTTTTTATGGCTAGGTAAAACAGACCATCTTCATGCTTCAATGATGTTAATATCTGATCAAATCGGCTATCAGAAATTAGCAAATTTATTAAAAGTATATCCTTATGCTGAAGTAGTGAATCAAGCAAAAGATATCTCTAATGTATTTAAAACATATCGTGAGCGCTTAAGTTGGTTATTAGGCTGTGCGTTTGTATTATTGTTTTTATTGTTATTTGCACGTTATGGTATTAAAAAGGCAATCAGTTATATTCTAGTGCCATTAGCCTCTGCAAGTTTAGGTTTGGCTGTTTTAGGCTTATTTAGTGTACCATTAACCTTATTTAATATTTTGGCAATGATTTTGGTATTAGGGATTGCTGTTGATTATATTTTATTTTTTGCAGAAACACATGCAAGCTATCAAAGTACGATGCTTGCTGTAATGCTCTCAGCAATTACAACGGTATTATCTTTTGGGCTATTAGCCTTTAGCTCAACCCCTGTGGTACATTACTTTGGTTTAAGTGTTTTTGTTGGTATTGCTTGTGCGTTTTTATTATCACCTGTGGTGGTTGCATTAGCAAAACGAGAGTAAATTTATAAAAATGGTATAAATTCTGCTCAATAAATATTTATTCAACTTTTTTTATATGGTTTTATACTTCTAAGAAAAAATGAAACTAAAATAAGAACCATGCCAAATAATAGAAGTCTGTATTTTATTCATAACGACATATTTAAGTATATCGTTGATGGTGATTATTACCTAGGAAGATCAAACTATCATGATAAACCTTATAAAATACATGTCAGTGTTTCAGAGGCATCTTTAGCTGAAGCTGCACGCATTATTTATGACTTATTAAAAGAAGCTAATTGCCCCATTTTAAAAATGAAAATCATCCAACCATTTAAACGTGATGAAAAATTTAATCTTAATTTGACAGATTTAAAAGAATTTTCAAAAGATTCAGATGAATATAATCAATCTATTGATTTTATGCAATCAATAGCAAGATATAAAGGTAAACATCAATTTACATTTTATTTTCAAGATGAAAGTTATGATGAAGAAGCTGTAGTTAATTTCTTCTTAAAATTAGAAGAAAGATTTAAAATGGCAGGGATATTATCTGGTGAGAAAATAACACAGCCGGATAAAAAATTATCTACTTTTATTAGTGGTCGTTGGGATAAAGATTCTAACAATCAATACGTGCATCCATTGGATTTTTTAACTATTGATGTAAAAGAGCAAGATTATATGCTGAATCGTCAAGAGGAATGCACTTTATTTGAACATATCAAAAACAAAGCAAGTTTAATGAAAGCTACAGTAAAAGAATCTACTGATAGTATATATCCTTTTAAGCAATTAGCTTTAACAACTAGTTGTATCAATAAGTCTAACGAATATGACAGTTGATTGCTTGTGTATTGAAGTAATATCAAAAATCATTTGCAAATAAGAACAATTCTCATTATCATTATCTCACTTAAAATACTTAAATAGCCGAGTAAGTGAGTGAAAATGATTAAAAGGACCTTAAGTTTCGTTAGTATTGTATTTATTATTTTTTGTGCCATTTTTTCTAATACTTTTGCTGATACTTCTATTAACAAAGTACCTAAGCGAGTCGTTGTGCTTGAATTAAGTTTATTAGATGATTTAATGCTATTGGGTATAAAGCCAATGGCAATTGCAGGCAATGAAGTTGGTGAAGGTACATTACCTCATTACATGTTAAATGACATTCAATCGATTCCTTCTGTTGGTAGTAAGCAACAACCATCATTAACTGAGATTGCCGCACTAAAGCCAGATTTAATCATTGCCGATACTACCTTTCATAAGAATATTCAGTCGCAATTAGAAAAAATTGCACCAACGATGATGCTTAATGGCATTATGGGTAATCCAAAAGCTCAGATAAAAAATCTGACTATTTTAGCTAAGGTATTTGATAAACAAAGTAAGGCTAAAAAGATTATTCAACAGTATCAGCGCGATACCACAAGTGATATGAAATTAGGTCAAGCACATCCAGCAACGGTTTTAATGGGTTATGTAGCTGAAAATGGTGCTTTTAGAGCATTAAGTGCCAATGCAATTGCTACAGAAATCTTATCGAGTATTGGTAAAGAAAATTTAATTAAAACTTATTCATCGCGCCAACGTGTAGAGATGACACCTGAGGCGATTTTAGCTAAGAATCCGCAGGTAATTGTCATTTTAGTGACAAATAATGATTATGCGACAATTAAAAAATTAACGGCTAAGCCACTTTGGCAGCAAATCCCAGCAGTTAAAGCAAATAAAGTTTATTATTTAAGCCGTGATGTTTGGGCGCAAATTCATGGTTTAAAAGCAACTGAAATTGCATTTAATCAAGCGAAAGAAACAAACTTTTTAACACTAGGTGCACCAAAAAAGGTGATTAATCAATCTTAATATCTGATTTAAAGATAGAAGGGGATGCGATATGCATATAAATAATCAATCAAAAGCAAAAAAAATTGCGATTATTGGTGCAGGTCATGGGGGGCAGGCATTAGCAGCAGAGTTAGCATTAAAAGGGCACTGTGTTAATTTATTTGCTGATAAAACACACCCTGGCGGTATTAAAGCAATTATTGATAATGGATTTAAGATCCATTTAAAAACAACTCAGTCAGTACCAAAAACAGCTCAGTTAAATCTAGCAAGCCTAAATTTAGGCGCTTGTTTAGCAAAGGTTGAATATATTTTTATTGTTTTACCAAGCTTTGCTCATGAATCTATGATGATGCGTATATTGCCATTTTTAGAAAATGGCCAGAAGGTTTTAACTTTAGCAGCTAATTTTTCTTCATTATGCTATTTAGATTTGATTGAGCGATTTCATCTTGATTGTGATATTATTCTCGGCGATATTGCCTCATTACCTTATGCTTGTCGAAGTGATAATGCTGCAAATGTTGAGATTGTTGCAACTAAAAAGCAAATTGAATTAGCAACAATTCCTCACTTTTTAGCCAGTTCAATTTGTGAGGATTTAGATGGTATATTTCCATCTAAATTGGTTCCTTGTGATAGTGTTTTGGAATTAGGGTTAAATATTACAAGTGGCATTAGCCACCCGATTAATGCATTATTAAATGCGGGCAGAATTGGAAAAGATGAAGAGCCATTTTATTTTTATAAAGAAGGTATTTCTGAATCGACAGTAGCATTAATTGAGAAATTAGATTACGAGCGTTGTTTAATTGGCGAGCGTTTAGGTTTAAATACACGTCCATACCTTGACTTAATGGCTGAGTTCTATGGTAAACGTTTTTCATCGATTGAATCTTTTTTTAAATATTCACAAGCACATAATACACTGATGTTATGTCCGAATAGTTTAAAAGAGCGTTATATTTCACAAGATGTACCTTTTGTTTTAGTACCCTGGTATTCATTAGGTTTATTATCAGGTTATCATTCTGATGTGATGCAGAATCTAATTCAATTAGCATCACTTTTAAATGGTGTGGATTATCTTAAAATGGGGCGTTCATTAGAAAATATGCAATTAAACCATTTATCTTTAGAGAAGCTTAAAGCGTATGCGCTTTTTGGTAAGATTGAACAAAGCTGTGTTCAATTGGTAAATCATTCAATTGCCCAGTTAACTAGTGCGGCATAGTCATTATGTGGTTTATTACAGCATTATTTAGTGCTTTTTTCTTTGGTATGGCGGGCTTTATGTTTAAAGTCGCAACAAGTTTTCAGTATTCACGTAATAGTATTTTTTTAGGTCTTTATTTATCGGGTGGGTTAGGTTTTTCATTAATTTTAACTTACCAAGGTGCATGGGGTATTAGTTGGCCTTTAATCATTGCTTCAGCTTTGGTATCTCTAGGTTCTGTGATGGGTAATACGATGGTTATGAAAGCCTATCGTTATGGACCGGCAAGTTTAACAGCACCATTAATTAATTTAAATTTAGTGATAATCATTATTCTGTCTGTTTGTTTTTTTGGTGAACATTTAACAATAGGTGAAATTATTGGTATTATCTTAATTTTAATTGGTGCAGCATTAATTAGTTTTAATCCAAAAGAAAAGATGTCGATTGAGAAAAAAATTTGGCTTATTTATGTTTTACTCGGTGTAATATTTATTTTTATGCGTGAAGGTGGCTTAAAAATTACTAATGAATTGGGTATGAATAATCAACGAGTATTAGCATATGCTTATTTAATAGCATTGGTTTATTTTCTCATGCTTGTAATTAAGCCTTTATTTTTAAAAACTAAAGGTGATGCGTTACAAGCAGCATTTCAACATAAAGGCTTTGCACTTGGTTTATTAACTGGCGTATTTTCAGCATTAGGTTTAAGTTTATTAGCCATTGCCATTAATACAGGGCCAGCCAGTATTGTATTGCCAATTTTTTCATTAAGAAGTTTTGTTATTGTTATATTATCAATACTTATTTATAAGGAGCATTTAAATAGGCGGCAGATTTTATCCTTAGTATTTATTCTAATTGCCGTTATACTGTTAAGCCCAAAATAATGACGGTGGATTAGATATTGATGGTAAAGATAAATCACCATTGGGTAATTGGGATTAGTGGCTTATTATTATTAGTTATCGTCTCATTTGTATCCTTGAGTCTCGGTGCTGTCAGTATCCCAATCAGCCATTTAATCAATGCTTTTGAATCGATATTTTTACCTAATCACTCATCTTCAATAAGCTTAGTTGAATCCATTATTTTATGGGATAATCATTTTACCAGAGTTGCAGTTGCTGCCATTGCAGGTGCACTATTGGCTGTTAGTGGTTTGATTGTACAAGCAGTCACTAAAAATGATTTAGCTTGCCCAAGTCTTTTAGGAATTAGCCAAGGCGTTGCATTAACCGATGTTATTTTATTGTTATTTTTTCCTACAATTTCAGCATTGAGTTATTTTTGTTTTTCATTAATCGGTGGTTTTATCACGGCAAGCTTAATCATCTTACTTGCTTTTAGCCGATCATTTAGCCAAGCAAAGTTAATTTTATCTGGCATTGCAATTAATACCCTCTTCTATGCCTTATCGCATTTATTGATTTTACTATTTCCAGATAAGGCACAGTCATTATTATTTAATTTAAATGGCTCATTAATGGCGGTTAATGTGGTTACAATTAAAATACTAGCCATAAGTGCCATTATCCCTGTTATATTATTAATCATTTTATTGCCTAAGCTTAAGTTATTGGCTTTAGATGAGTCATTGCAAACAAGCCTAGGTGAAAACATCATTATATTAAAGAGCTTATTTTTAATTATGGCTATTTGGTTAAATGTTGCCATTGTCAGTTTAATTGGACCAATCTTCTTATTTGGCCTAGTTGTACCACAAGTATTGCGACTAATCGGTATTTATGATTTAAAAAAACGCTTTATGCTTTCATTTATTTTTGGTGCGTTATTAATGGTAATCGCTGATAGTGTGATTCGTTATTTTTATAGTGATAATGAAATACCCATTGGCATTATCATAGGGATAATTGCAGCACCCTTATTTATTGTTTTAATTAGAGTCAGTAAAAAGTGAGTTGATAGATTACTATGCTAAACCAACAGTCATTGATTAATAGCGATCAGCTAAAAAACATACCTAAAGGTTTAATGTTAGCTGCTCTATTGATCTTATTAATCAGTTTTTGGCTTTTAGTTGTACTATTAAAGCAACCAGCGAGCATGCGCTTTTTTGTTTTAAATGAGTTTATTTTACCTAGAGTAATATTAGATTTATGTTGTGGTGTTTTATTTGCCATTGCAGGTAGCCTACTTCAAGCAACATTGAAAAATCAGATGGCATCACCAGAAATTTTAGGCCTAACTTCAAGCACTATATTAAGTGTATTTATTTTAAGTAGTTTTGGCGTTAGCTACTATTTTGGGTTGTATTACTTATTTGCATTATTAGGTAGTGCTATAGCGGTTACATTAACTTGGAATTTAGCTAAAAAAAATGGTCAAATTGGTATCTTAGAATTAGTATTAGTTGGTAGTGGTATTGCTATCTTTGCAAAAGCGCTCTTACAATTATTTGCAGTCAATATGCCACCTGAAGTTACTGCACTTTTAAGCTTTATGTCAGGTTCAACCTACCATGCTAATTGGCAAATGTTAGCGTATTTAATGCCATTGACTCTTGTTATTAGCCTCTGTGCTTTAAGTTTTAGTAAGAAACTTAATTTACTTTGGCTAGATGAACTAACGGCTAAAAGCATTGGTTTGCCAATTGAGCTTTTACGCTTAGTTATGCTTATTTTAAGTGTTTTTGCAACTGCAACGGCTGTCATGGGGGCTGGTAATTTAGGCTTCGTTGGTTTGATTGCACCTAATATGGCTTCTTTATTAGCAAAAAAACATAAAAATTATTTGATAATTTATGCAATGCTATTAGGCGCTATATTGGTTGTATTTGCAGATATGTTAAATGCGGTTGTATTTAATCCAGTTGAAATACCAGCAGGTTTAATTACAACAATTGTTGGTACACCTTATTTTATTTGGTTATTAAGAAGATGATTAAAGTTAAAAATTTATATGCAGGATATGATAAAAAAAATATCTTAGAAAATATTAACCTTGAAATACCTTATGGGATGATTACATCGATTATTGGTACCAATGGCAGTGGTAAATCGACACTTCTAAAGCAACTAGCTGGAATATTAAAAAAAGAGTCAGGTGATGTATTATTGGATGGCAAATCGATTATGTCAATTAGTCGTAAAAAGCTAGCACAAAGAATTGGATTTTTACCTCAAAAAGCACAAGCGCCTGAAGGCTTAACGGTTAAAGAAATTGTTTTATTAGGGCGACATCCATATCAAAGTTTATTTCAACGTAACTTGAAAAAAGATCTACAAAGCGTTGAATTTGCATTAAAAGAAACAGACTTAATTGATTTATCAGCACATGCATTTTCTAGTTTATCTGGAGGCCAGCAGCAGCGCGTATGGCTTGCAATGATATTAGCACAGGATACAGATATTTTATTATTAGATGAGCCTACGACCTATTTAGATATCGCCCATCAAAATCAGCTATTAAGCCTACTTAAGAAATTAAATCAAAAATTGAATAAAACCATTATTATGGTGTTACATGATATTAATCAAGTCTATCAAATAAGTGATCATGTCATTGCTTTAAAAGAAGGCCAGGTGGTTATATCGGGTAAGACAGAAGAGGTTATTGATAGACAATCAATTGAACAGGTTTTTGATGTTAAATCTCAATTTGTTTTTTGTAGTGAAGATAAACGTGATTATATTGTGCTTTAAGTGGTGGTTAAAAAAATAATAAATAACATAAAGCATTTTATCAAAAAATACATTAGACTGGGAGTGGATGATTATGAATTTAATCAGGAGAGTTACGGATGCTCGAAGGTCATGTTATCAAAATCACTCAGGCAATAGAAGCCCAAGCTATTGATGAGATGTTTGAATACTTCTTACAAGTTGGCTTAATTATCTCTGATGATCAATTGCGAAAATATCAACAGCAAAAAGATATAGATACAAAGGTTTTAAGTTTAGATCAAATTATTAAATATTATTCATCTAAATTGACATACAATCATCAAAAAATATCAAAAAATTATCCACTGTATATCGCTGCATTTTATGAGCAAATTAGTGAGCGTTATCGCCTGGCAGTCGAATCTGAAAATAACTTTTATGTCAAAACCTTATTTGCACCGCTTAAAATTGGCTTAATGTTATACCAACACATTCATAATATAGAATTATCTGAAAGTTTATATAGAGATGAAAACTTTAATCTACTAACACAAGAGATTAATCAATTAATTAATAAAAAACTGCAATTTAATGACGCTTTAAATCATTCAGGCTTAAATCCTATTGCTTATGAGTATCATCATTGTGATGCTAATCAATTGAAAAATTTTTCTTCATTAGTAGAACAAGTAGAAGTCATGTCAGAGGATTTACAAAAACAGTTAACCAGTATGGATCAATGTGAATTATTACAAATAATTTATCGTTATAAAAATTTATTGTATCCACTTTTTTCTTATCATTGTATTTCAGCTGAAAGTGAAGATGAAAAGATTGGCGTATCAGCAAGCATTACAAGTTTAAATCAATGGTTTCAAAGTGCATTTTCAGACTATAAGCAATTTCAATGGTTATACTTTCTACACTTACCTTTTTATCAGGTTCATGGTGCAACTAAATTATTTAATCAATCCAATAAAACAATCAGTAATTCATTAGCATTATCTTAGTAATTATTTTAAAATTGAATTTTATTGATTTTATGATATATTGTTGTGTTGGTTAAATACCAATCATGCATTATGTTAATTGGAGAATATTTTTAATGGCACTGTCATTTTATAAAAAGTCTTACCTTTTCTTATTTGGTTTTTATTTGGGGTTACAGATTATCATATGCTATGTCTACGGTGGTTGGTTAATTGTTAATATACATGACCTTGATGGCTATGTTGGCTCTGCAAAAGTTTTTTTTATCACAACTGATATTAGTATCTTATTTGCAGGCTTAGTATCACTCGCTTCTTTAGTAGTTTTACAGTTAAGGCTTGCTGCAAAAATTTTGTTGTTTATTAACATGGTTATTTATATTGCTATGATGATTTATGATTTTATCAACCCACCACCATCGATTAGTGAACTTTTATTGTATACGAGCTCTTCTTTTATTGTAATCTTAGCTTATGTTGTTTATGAAGTATTAATTCAAAGAATTTATTTAAATGAAGATAATGAATGAGATTTATGGTTGTTTCAATGAAATATGATAATCTTTGAGTGTATTTAGATAATCATCACTTTTAAAATATTTTAATTCAGTTTCACGTGATTGACTTAACACATCAAAATCAACTTTATAGCCTGGGTGACACATAATAAGGCCATTATCTGTAATGTGCTTTAATGCATAGCTAAAGGCTTCTGAGAATGTATTTGGATGAAAATTATAAATACCACCAAAACTTAAGTTATGCGGGATGTTTTTTTGCTTTAATAATTTTTGTAGTCGTTTAGCGCCAGAGTATTGGATGATAAATGATTTTAAGTTACGCTGATCTACGATATAGGCTACATTGCGGATAAAAGTATTGGTTTTTTTTAGATGATATTCATCATAAAGCCTTAATACAGCTTCTCTTACGATGGGTAAATGATGGATATGTTGATGTCCATCTAAAAAATGCGGCATTTGATTAAAGGTATGGATAAATCGTTCAAGTTGTGCTTTTAATTCTAAATAAATTGAATTTAGATTTAATAGTCGTAGCTGTGATCTTAATAATAGCTTGTTAAGTGAATTAAATTGGCCATTATTACTTAAGCTATGGGCTTTAGTTAAGGGGCTGCCTTCTGTTAAGTTTAAATGAAGTCCAACAAAAATATGATCAAGTGATTTTAAAAGTAGTGCATCCGTTTGAAAGTCAGTAAAATTCGTTAAACAGCTTGTTGCATTAATACGTTTTAACTCAAGTAATTCAAAAATACCTTTAGAAATATCAGCTGCTTGACCAAAGTCATCTGCACAAACGATAATGGATTTGCTTAATTTTTCATTTTCATCACACTTTTGATGTTTTTGTGAAAAGCTCTCTGCTACCATATTGAAGTCTTAATCGATTATACTTTAGGAAATTGTAGATGATTGAAACTAAATCACAACACAATCTAAGCTTAGGCAATAAAAAAATACCCTCATGGCAAGTGGATGTACTGATTTTAGGTCTATGGTATTGTATTTATTTCTTATTTATGTTGGGTTCACGTCACTTAAGTATTCCTGATGAAGGACGATATCCTGAAATAGCTAGAGAAATGCTTACTTCAGGTAATTGGATAACACCGACAATTAATGGTGTCCCTTTTTTAGATAAACCAATTCTTTATTATTGGCTTGAAGCTTTATCGATGAAATGTTTTGGCGTTAACCCATGGGCTATTCGCCTGCCACAGGCTTTATTTGGTATTATTGGCTGTTTGTCGCTGTATGGCTTTGCAAGAGTACTTTATTCAAGAAGTGTGGCATTATTGGCAAGTTTAATCTTATCGGTGAGCTTACTGTATTTTTTTGCAGCGCATTATGCCAATATGGACTTGATTGTTGCTAATCTATTATGGATCTCATTTTTCTTTTTTATCTGTGCATTACGGATACCTTATCCTTCATACAAACGACGATTATTAATGTATTTGGCTTATATTGTCGCTGGATTAGCGTTTTTAACCAAAGGCTTAATGGGTGTTGTATTTCCAGCAATGGTGATTATTATTTGGATGCTATTAACAAAAAAGTGGCGCCAGTTATTAAGAATATATTTACCAACAGGGATACTATTATTTGCGCTTGTTGTTGTGCCTTGGTTTTACCTAGTACAAAAGGAAAACCCAGATTTTTTATACTATTTCTTTTATTATCAGCAAGTGCATCGCTTTGTCGGTAGTGGTTTTAATAATCAATTAGGTCCGTGGTTTTATTTTGCAATTGTTTTAGCAGCCTTTTTACCCTTTAGTCTTATGTTATTGCATCGCCTATTACCTGGTTTAAAATCAATTTGGAGTAATCGTTTTAGGGATGATACAACGCTTTTAATTCAGCTATGGGTTATATTAATTTTTATCTTCTTTAGTATTCCAAGCTCTAAAATTGTGGGCTACATACTACCGATTATTGCACCATTGGCTTTATTAATTGCTTTATCTTTTGAGGCAATGATTCGTCTAGGTATTATTGGGAAAAGCACTAAAGTCATGCATGCATTGGCTAGTATGATATTTCTAGTTATTGCCATTGGCGCATTAATCTATCCTTTAATACAGAAAGAGTTTTCAACAAGTCTGTTATATATAAGCTTTATACCCGCTGCAATTGGTGCTTTGGGTGTTTTCTTAAGTGTATTTTATTCATTTAAAAATCAATTAAAAAAAGCACTCTATATTATTGTAGTTTCAATGGTTATATTTAATGCGTCAGTTTTAACAACAATACCCATATTTGATAAGAAGACATCACAGCCTTTAGTTAATATCATCAAACCATATATTCATAAAAATACTGTCTTTGTCTCTTATGAAGATTACTGGGAAGATTTGCCATTGTTATTACAGCATCATGTCTATGTTGTTTATCCATGGCAACAAAGAAATGAATTTGAATCTGATAATTGGGCTCGTGAGTTTTATTTTGGAATTAAACAATATCAGAAAACGCATCATGACAAGTGGCCAAAGTATTTAATTACTGAAGAGGATTTTGCTAAACTTTGGTTTTCGAGCAAAAATATATTTGTATTTATGGATCAATCCAAATTAAAACAGTTCAAGTATTACTTTAGTAATGAGAAAACAGCAATTAAGGTCTATGGGCGTTATCATAATGTGTTTGTGGTTGGTAAAATTATAAAGCCATCGCCTTAAAACGTTTAATAAATTGTTTGTCAGTTTATCTTAAGATCGACTAAACTAATAATGTGTTTATGATACAAGTTTTTATTTTATGTCAGATGGTCATTATTATGATGTCATTGTTATTGGTGCAGGGATATCAGGTTTAGGCGCTGCTAATGAGCTTAAACAAAAAGGAATCAATTCGTTAATATTAGAAGCAAGGGATCGTATTGGTGGTAGAATTCATACCATTAACCCTTGGGGTGCATCACTTGATTTGGGTGCTTCATGGATTCACGGCATTGAAAATAATCCAATTGCAGAGATTGCAAAAAAGTATAATATTCGAACCGTAGAGACAGATTTTGATGATTCAGATTATTTAAAATCAAGACGCTTATTTGCAGTTTATGATACTTGTGGGCGTCGTTTAAGTCAGAAGGAGGTTGATGGATTATTAGCACAAACGCTTGCATTTGATCAGTTTTTATCTAAGACACGAAATGAATATGCACACTTATCATTAAGAGCAGTCTTTGATATTTACTGTCATGAAAATCAAATACAAGATGAGCATTATCAAAAGCTTTATTATTTTTTAGGTAATATGTATGCCTGTGAGTATGGGGATGATCTATCGTTATTATCCAATGCAGTGCAGTTGCCTTATGAGCGATCTGATGTTGATGGTGCAAATGTCATTTTTACGGATGGTTATAACCAAGTTATTAAGCGTTTAGCTCAAGGTTTAAGTATTCGTTTTAATCAACAAGTAAAATCAGTCAATTATAAAAAAGACGATATGATTGAAATTAAAACAAAAGATAAACAGTATTTTTGTCGTTATTTAATTAGTAGTTTACCGTTAGGTGTTTTAAAAGCGGGGGATGTTGAGTTTTCACCTGATTTACCGAGTGAGAAAGTTGAAGCAATCAGCTCATTAAAAATGGGTGCTTATAATAAGATGTATTTGTATTTTGATCGGGTATTTTGGGATAAAGATAGTGAATGGTTAGGCTATATTCCGCAAATGCATGAAGTCGGTAAAACGCTTGATTTTATGAATTATTATAAATATGCTCATCAGCCAATTTTATTAATCTTTTCAGGGGCATCATTAGCTAAAATTCTTGAGACCTGGTCTGATAGAGAAGTGATTGATTATATGATGCAAAAACTTAAGATTATGTATGGTGATAAAGTCGTAGAGCCAACTTCTTATATTAGAACTAATTGGGTATCAGATCCATTTAGCTATGGTTCTTTTTCTTGTTTGCCTGTTGGTATTTCACATCATATGTATCAGGCTTTATCTGAACCGATTGAAAATCGCATCTTCTTTGTCGGTGAAGCAACTTCTTCTACTGACCCTTCAACTGTACATGGTGCTTATACCAGTGGAGTTAATGCGGCTGATCAAGTGGCTTTATTATCTAAAGAGATAAAAAACATAGTAAAAAAAAATGACATAGATACAAATTTTTTAGTAGAAAAAGGGACTAAGATTAAAAAATTAGCTAGTTAAAGTATTAATAATGTAAGTTTCTAGGCTGTGAAATATGAAAATACGCGCGCTTGAAAATAGTTTAAATGATTGTGGAGAGATGCCGGTTTGGCATCAAAAAGAGCAGGTGCTTTACTGGATTGATGTACTAAAACCAAAATTATTTAGTTATCATCTAACAAGTGACAGTTATTATGAATATACACTTCCCGATTGTATTTACTTTATGGAGATTGCACCTGATGGTTATCTATATGCTATTTTGGGAAATGATTTAGTCCAGCTGCATATTAATGATCATAAACTCCAGATAAAAAAGATTATAGAAAATTTGTGTGATGATTCGCGTGTTAGATTTAATGATGGTAAATTTGATGCTAAGGGTAGGCTTTTTTCAGGCACGATGGATTTTGAACAAAAAAATCCGATTGGAAAATTATATTGTATTTCTCCATCAGGTAAAATAGAAGTTGTTGATGAGGGCTTTATCGTTTCAAATGGTACGGATTTTAATCATGATTTTACTTCAATGTATTTTACTGATAGTAGGCAAAGTACAATCTATCAATATGATTATAATTTAGAAAATGGCAGTATTTCAAATAAGCGGCCTTTAGTTATTTACGATCATGGCGATGGTGTACCAGATGGTATGGCCGTAGATAGAAACGGTGATCTATGGGTTGCCGTGTGGTCTGGTTGGAGAATAGATCATTTTTCATCAGATGGCCAACTGATTGAATCGATTAAAACAACCGCACGAAATATGACTTGCCCTGTTTTTGCAGGAGATAATCAACAGTTATTATTTGCAACCTCTGCAACTTTTGATTTAGAAGCAATTAACGATATGGGTAAAGATGCCGGAAAAACATTATTAATTAATTTGAAAGATTAGCTTATTTAAAATTGATAGATAAAAATATTAGTAGTTTTGCGTCATATAAATATATTATACTAGCTATTCTAAATATTAGATTATCTAAAGAAAGAGGACAGTATGTATAGAAATAGAGTAATTTGTATCATATTAAGTATTTTGCCACTATCCCTATTTGCTGCAAACTTAACGGTTGATGTAACGAATATCAATAGTACAAAAGGGCAAATTATTATAGGTTTATTTAATAATCCGCAAAGCTTTCCGCATGCAGGAGAAAAATATACGGCTAAAAAAATTAAACCAATTACAGGGGATGCTGCATCAACTACTTTTAAAAATCTACCAACAGGGGAATATGCAGTTATCGCATTTCATGATTCTAATGATGATGGTAAGTTAGATCGAAAGTTTGGTAGGCCGATTGAGCAATATGGTTTTAGTAATAATGCAACAGGCTTTATGGGGCCACCATCATTTAGTGCAGCAGGGGTAAAATTATCCAAAGATCAAACAAAGAAAATTACAATTAAACTGAATGATGCTTAAATTTAGATTTAAATCTAAGTGACTTTAGTGACAACGCGTCTCATAACTCTTGGTGAGTCAAGTTTGGTTAAATAGTCACCAGAATGAATTGTAGCGCTATTATCCCAGACAACTAAATCACCGGCTAAATATTGATGAGCATAAATATATTGATTTTGTTGGCAATGTTGATAGAGATAGTTTAAATAGTAATGACTTTCTTGGTCATTTAACCCAATGATAGAGTCAGTATGCGTCCAGTTAACAAAAATAGATTTTTTTTGTGTTATGGGGTGATTTCTAAAAATAAAATGTGTGACATCTTCGCGCAAATCTTCATCATCAATTAGATAATTGAATCCTTTATCTTGACAGCGCTTCATCATATTATGTGAATAGCCAAATACGGCCTTTTTACCTTTAAGTTTTGCTTTAATTTCAGGGTTTAATTCATCATAAGCTTGAGTGCTATTGATAAAAAATGTTTTACCGCCTGACTTAGGTGCAGTTTCAGCATAAAAGAAACTAAAAAGTGGTGGTGTTTTTAAATAGCATCCATCCGAATGCCATAGTAAAAATGGTGGGCCTGGATAGGGTATAACTTCATTTTCTAAAGACAGGTTTGATATTAAGGTCATTTCTTTGAAATCACAGCGATTATACTTTAATGGGTGCGGTTCAATAGGACCAAATTTTCTAGCTATATGAATTTGTTCTTCTATCGTTAAATTCTGGTTTCTAAAAACAACAATTTGATGTTTGAGCATTAATGATTTTAAATTATCGATTGTTTGTGTGTTATTTACTTTCATCAAATCAATCTCTGTAATTTCAATGCCCATTATTTCAGAAATTTTATTGATTTTCATGATAATTTAACGCCTTATTTATTGTGTATGTTTTAGCTCAGTCTCTAATGCAAATAAGTCAAAGTGATATTGTGTATTGATTAATAAGCCAAGACCAAGGTGTAAAGAACCTGTTTTATTTTTGCTGCTATCAACTAATTCATTATAAAATTGATTGCCTGGCATTAATTCAAGTTGGTTATTATAAGAAATACCAAGTTCACTAACGATTCGATAACGCTCTTCAATTGAGAATAGATAGTTTAGAAAATTAACTGCTGGATGTTCATCAGTCGTAATTGAAGTTATTTGTTGAATCTTTCCTTGTGAAATACTTAGTTTTATTGGTTTTTCTTGTGTGATTGTTGCTAGCTGTTTAAAGATATTTTTTTGACTTTTTCGCGTGAATGGAAAATAACCTGCATTGACGATGTTTGGGCCAGTAATAATCACATCACCGGATAAATTTAATGTATTTTGTTTTTCGATCTCAATGCTTTGGTCAAATGGTAATGGTGTTACTTCAATCTCACCACAAGGATAAACTTGCTTTGTGCCAAGTTCCGTATAGCCGCCAACTTCTAGCCAGCGTTCGCTATTTGGTGTATTTGCACATTGATAGGTTAAAGTTGTATTGTAGTTTGGGTTTTTAAAGTAAACGATTCTTTCTTTTTCTAGTTGTGAAAAAAAATGATCAACCTTTTTATCAAAATCATCTGGTTTTGTAATATATAAAGACTCAATATATTGACTTAAATCATCGAATGTCGGTGCTGTTGAAAATAGTGGGATTTCAATTGCTCGTGAGCTACGATCAAGCTGTTTATCAAAAGCAAGTTTATTATTAAAACGTGGTTGTTGGTTGTGATTTAAAATAACCACAAAATCAGTTTCTTTCTGTGCAAATAAAGCTTCGATAGTCTGTTCATTAAACTCACTAATATAGCATTTTTGGTAATAATCAGATGATCCTAAATTAATGTGCTTAATCAGACTAGATGAAAGAATACAGACAAAATTTCTATTACTGAGTGTAATATTTTTAAATGAATTAATTTTATCAGGGAAAATGGTGATCATAATGTTAATTCTCCAGGAAAATAAGTCAGGTTATACACCATAAAATAAGCTATTTATAAGATAAGTTAATAAATAGCTTATAATAAACATTTAATCATGACTATGGTGTATAATATGGTATTGTAGAGCCATTTCTTTCTCTTGTAATTTCCATTATATTCCTCCTTATGTTTGATGTTTAGAATGACAATTTATTATTGTCAATATTATTTATATCATAATGAAGTGGTGTAAAAAAGAAATAATCAGTCAAATGTTATATGATTTTGATATAGCAAACAAATACAAGTGAAACATATAGTTAAACTGACTATATATTCAGTCATTGTTTTATTGAAATAGCATGTTATATTTAATTTAACTAAAATTAGCTCATCATTGAGGTTATTAAAAAATTAGCTATGCCTATGCAAAAACAATTAGAAATTAACACTTCAGGTCGTGGAATTTATGATATTACAAGTAGTATTAATTCATTAGTTATCAGTGCTAATATATCAGCTGGTTTATGTCATATCTTTTGTCAGCATACTAGCTGTTCTTTAATCCTATGTGAAAATTATGATGATGATGTTAAAGTGGATATCGAAACCTATTTATCAGAATTAGTCGTTGATGGAGATAATCGCTTTTTACATATAGCTGAAGGTAAAGATGATATGTCAGCACATATACGCACGATGTTAACGCAAAGTGAGCTTACAATTCCAATTACTGATAATCATTTGGCATTAGGTCCTTGGCAAGGAATAAATCTATACGAACATCGTTATGGCAGCTATCATAGAAATTTGATAATAACCTTAATTGGATAGTTGGATTTTATTCATGTCAGATGCGAATATACAGTTTGAAAAAGTACTAAATAAACATAAATCAATCATTTTAGAGTGGTTTAGTAAGGATCATGTCAAAGCATTTTACTATGGTGAAGGTTTAGAAAATACGCTGAATAATCTTCAATTATACTGTCAAGGCACTAATGATAATGGGCATTATTCATTTGATCATTGGATTGCTTATTATGGTAATCAACCATTTGGATTTTTAATGACTTCACCTGTTACAGGTCCTTATGATTGTGATGATGACTATAATAAGTGGTATGAAGCTGGTAAGAAAGTCTATACACTAGATTTATTAATTGGAGAGGCTGCATTTTTAAATAAAGGCTTAGCAGATAAGATGATTAAAACATTTATTCTTAATGACTATGTCGATGCAGATCTATTTTTAATTGATCCAGAAGCCGCTAATTCAAAAGCTATACATGTTTATGAAAAAGTAGGTTTTAAAAAAATAGCTGAATTTTATCCAGAGTTTAATCAGAAATTGCATATCATGATGCGGCTTGTAGTTGATGATTTAAAGTGCTGAATAGCCAATCATGCTAATAGATAAGATCATTAAAACTAGAGAGAATAGATTAATGATAATTGCCAAGCTATTTTTCTTTTGCCATTCAAAATTTAGATAAGCAACAACAGTTGATGAGATAATAATCATTGCCATAAATAATACCCAGAGGTATTCGGCATTAAATGGGTTGCTTAATTTATTTGCGGTATTATAAATGGCAATTGATATGAGATAAAATAATCCCATTTTAATACCAGCAAAAATTGATTTTGAATGATTTATATTCATCACATTCTTAACCTGTAATTTAGCATTTTTATATCTTGTTAGGTGTGCGGGAATAAAAATACAAGCGCAACTAATAAAAATTAATGTCCAAGGAACAATCAATGCTAAAAACGCATGGCTTTTAATTAAAATTTCATCACTATAATAGCCAATGGTGGCACCTTGAAAAGCACAAAGAATGCCAGAAGTGATAGCAAAGCTTAAACCTGTCATCCATTTACGTTTTTGGCTTTTGCCTTCTCTTAATGTTAGAGAGATGGAACATAAAATAATTGCTAGGATAAAATTCCCATAAGCAAGCAAGGTTAAGTGACTAATCATAGAAGCATTTTGGTGGATATAAATAGAGAAAAGTCCCCCAGATAATGTACCTAATGAAATATTTAATGCAAAGGGTATACCAACGCCAATTAGTTCAACGGCTCGAGTAAATAAAAACATACCAATACCAAAGGCGAAACCAACGAGTAAGCAGACTAAGGCTTCATTAGAAGTAATAAAGATGTGATCAGTAATTGATGAAGCTAATAAAATAACTAAAGGAAGAATTAAAAATGTGCAGCTGCCAAAAACAATCCAACTTAGGTGTTTATTATCTGATGCCTTTAAATGATAAGTATAAGCACCATTAAAACTGCCAGAAATAATCGCTAATAAAAACGATAAAGTAGACATTTGATCTATCCTTTTTTACAATGCCATCTACTACATGAATTTATATTCAGGCAGACTATCAAAAATGAAAGATGGATACAAGGGGTTTGCCTCAAATACGAATGTCATGAAAATTCTAACAAGTTTGATTTTGAATATTTAGTAAGAACTTCTAATGCTTTATCATTCAGCGGCTCTATTTTTCGTATATCTCTGTTCATAATACCGTGTTTTGTTATAACAGTTGCAGATAGTTCATGTGAATGATTATATATTTCACCTATTAGAGTATGCTTATGTCTTTGTAAATCAGAAATATATAACTTTACTACTACTTGTTCATTAAATACAATTTCTTTATGATAGTGAGCTTCAGCTGAAAAGACAATTGGGAATAAGTTTGCATTAGTTTTTTTAGTAAACTCTTCTTCTTGTAATAATGAAAAGAACGCGGATTTAATAAAAGTTAAATATTGTACGTAGCATAAATGTTCTGATATATCAATTTGACTATCTAATACAGTGTATTGCTTCGTGTAGATCATAATGTTTCCTTCTTGTCATTCGAGAAAATGGATTTTTTAAACTGAATTCACCTATATTTGCATAATTAAGAATATCTACAGGAGTATCTCCTTGATCTATCATTTTATGAAATCCTAGTTCGCGCATCCTAAGTTTATATGGTTGTATAACAAAATATGATTTTGAGATATGTAACATGAAATTATCATCGTCAGGATTTCCACCAATTGTAAGATATTCTTTGCATGTTCCACCTAAATTAAAACAAAATGTTAAGCTATTATTTACACCATACTCTTTTCTTGCATCATTAACATAAACTTCATTTTTATCTCTGCACTCTAAAAACTCCCATGGTAATATTATTGAGCTATATGGACTCTTTTCAAGTGCAGTCGTTGCGTTAAACATTAAATGGCATTTTATTTTAAGTTGATCTGCATAGATATTTTGCCATTGTTTATTTGTAGAATAGGCGATATATTTTTTATTCTTATCATTATGTAAGTAGTAATATATATATGTTGAATTTGTTACTGACATTAATTGATTAAAAATTTTATTAAATTTGTCAGCATAGCTTATGTTATTTAAATGAAGTATTTCTTCATCCATTTCTTATCCTCTAAGTCTTATATATATAACTTCAAAAAAAGATGAATATTTATCTTTTTCAAAAATTAAAGTATTAAAGTTGTTTTTAAAATTTATTTTATTTTCACTAATCATTTTTCCTATAAAATGTGTGCCATCTTCTTTAAATAGGACGATAATATTTTCTGATTTTTCAGGTAATTGGTTAAGATTTTTTTCTATCCCACCGATATAAGTCATAGGGAAAATATTGGGATAAAGTATATCATCTGTAATTAATATTACTTTGGCGTTTTTATTAATTTTTGTAAAAAACTGTATTTCTTGTAAAATTGCACTATCAGAGTCCATTTCTTCGGGAAAATCATAATTTGAAAATTTTTCATTAAATTCAAAAAAGTTTTTTGCATTTTGCGTTAGTAGTGGAGCCATACCAACACCATCTAATAACCATTTTTTAGTGCATATCACACCAGATTTTAAAAGTGCATTTAGAATTTTATCAACTTTTTTCTCTGTTATATTTGAGTATTTAGACTTTGGTTTGATCCATGATCTAATTGTATTTACTGATATGTCTACATTTTCAGCAAAATCTTTTCTAGTATATCCAGAGACTTTGATTGCAAAATCTAACCTTTCTCCTCGATCTAAAAATATTTTGGAAGACATTACATATCAACAAAAAATCAATTTTTCACATTTAATTTAAAATAGCACAAAGTGATATTTACAACAACCATGTTAACAAAATGATTATTATAAGTTTTTCATAGTCAAAATTTATTTTTAGGAGACTCAAAATAAATATATTATCATTTTGTGATAATAATTTGTTGACACATGAGTCTAATTTATTTTAGTGTAATCAAAAACGATATTTAGAAAATATTTAAAAATGTGTTAATTAAATATTATGGTGGGTGGAATATGGATATTTTACGTATTAATGCAGGTGAAGAGCGTGTGATTAAATGCTTAATTCAAGGTATGTCAAATCATCAAATAGCAAAACATTTGGGTTATAATGAAAGATCAATCAGACGTCTTGTTTCAAATGTTAAGCTTACTCTAAATGCAGAGAATTTAGTTCAATTAGGTTATCTATGGGCAAGATATCAAGTACAAATGGGTATTAACTGAAAAAATAAATTTTATGTCCATTTCGGCTAACTATTCATAAACAATCATTGTTAGAATTAGTTTTATGATGATAAGAGAGTTAATCATAAAAAATGTTAACTAATATTTATAGAAGTTTGTACAGGTCCATCTGACATCATTGAGTATGGTGTCATTCTATAGCAATCGGTAAACCCTCTCTCTTTACCGATTGCTACCTTAAATGAATATATTAAATTAGAGTTTGTTGATATTTATAGAGACGTCGGTATATCACGTTTCGATTCTAATTATTTGTTTTTTATAAATTTTATAGAAATTTTAAGCTACATTTAGTGGGAAAATACAAAAATAAGTAGACATGCTTCATATTTTTGTATTATATTATTACACTCAAATCAGAAATAGTTAGAGATTAAAATAACAATAATAATTAGGGGAATGCAAAAGATATGAGCAGTTCAGGTTGTCTAACTCAATTACCAGATGATGCTTCATTTACAACATATGCCCACTATGTGATCTGCCAAATTGGTGATCCTGATTGGGGCTTTTATACACTAGTTACTACATTTGGTACTTTGGTAGGATTTATACTAGTAATCATTGGCTTTCACCGCTTACAAAAACATGGTAGGCAGCAACAAATGTTTCGCTATCATTCACCATTAGCAACTTTCTTTTATCTATTCTCTGGTGTTGCACTTTTATCTTATACGGGATTTTTCGAAATGCTAAGCTATACATTATTTAGTAATTATAGTTTTGATGCTAATCCTATCCAACAATATATAGAATCAACAGCAGACTCACAAACGACTACTGAAGTTGCAATGCAGTCTTTAACTTATACTTGTTTAATTGTTATAGGCGTGATTGCTGTGCTTCGCGGTATGGTTGGGCTAATTAAATTAGGTGAAGGACAAGGTGGTAGTGCAGAAATATCATCAACTATTATGTATATAGTTGCAGGAGCTTGTGGTTTAAATGCACAGGTCGTACTAAGCTTTTTTGGCATTTGGAGTACTGGCAGCGCTTAAAAGTCATTTAGGCTTTTTAAATAAAAATTTTAAGTTGCGTTACTTATTTAACTTTCCATCTTTAATTCTCGATCCATCAATGACTTAACAGCATCAAGCGGCTTTTTGTCTTGGTATAAGACAGCATAGGCTTGATTAACAATTGGCATATCAATGCCTAATTTTTTTGCCAAGTGATAAATATGTTCAGTTGTTTCATAACCTTCAACGACTTGGCCGATTTGATTGATTGCTTTATCTTTTGATTCACCTTGGCCTAATAATAATCCAAAACGACGGTTACGAGATTGATTATCAGTACAAGTTAGTACTAAATCACCCAGACAAGCAAGTCCAGATAAGGTTTCTTTTTCTGCTCCTAGTTCTAGTCCGAAGCGTGTCATTTCAGCCAATCCGCGAGTAATTAACGCAGCTTTTGCATTACTACCAAAACCTAATCCATCAGAGATGCCAACGGCAATGGCTAAGACATTTTTAACCGCACCACCAACTTGAGCACCGATTAAATCATCTGAGGTATAAACACGGAAATAATTGCCAGTCCATAATGATTGCATTTGTTGTGCAAAGGTCATATCGCTTGAGGCGACAAGAATTGCTGTGGGTAATTGTTTGGCTACTTCTTTGGCGAAACTTGGCCCTGTGATTGCCCCATAAGGTATAAATGACGGTAATAAGTCACTGGCGACTTCAGAGAGTAATTTATGCTCTTTTGAGCATAAGCCTTTAGTAGCCCACAAAAGTGTATGTTGGCGAGATAAAAAAGGAATTAATTGCGTTAAGACAGACTTAAAAGCACTACTAGGTACAGCAATAAGAATGTGCTTAGTTTGTGCAATATAGGCCTTAAAGTCATCTGTAACGCTTAAGGTACTTGGAAAAGGATTATCAGGTAAATAGTCAGCGTTTATGCGTTTTGCTTGCATAGTTTTCACTTGAGCTTGACTATTTGAATAAAGTATCACTTGATGTTTAAGTGATGCTAGATGTATTGCTAGTGCAGTACCCCAAGAGCCTGCACCAAAAACTAAAAAAGATTTATTTTCAGCATGTTGATTCATAATCGCTCAAGCTATATTAGGATGTACCTTCAGTTTTTTCGTGGTGTTCTTGAATTTCTTTGGCTTGAATCGACATGGTCGCTGTAGGACGAGCAAGCAGACGACGTAAACCAATGGGTTCACCTGTCACTTCACAATAACCATAATCACCACTTTCAGTACGCTTAATTGCCGACTCAACTTTACGTAATAGTTTACCTTGACGTTCGACCGTTCGTAAATATAACTGCTGCATTTCTTGCTGAGTTGCAACATCATTTAAATCAATATTATGCTCTGCTTCAGACAGATTTTTTTTCGCCTCTTCAATGCTTTGCACGAGTTCTTGCTTATTTTCCTCTAACAAATGACGGAAAAACGCTAATTGTTCGTCATTCATATAGTCGTCTTCTTTCATTGCTAAGAGCTTTGCTTCAGTCAGCATGGCCTTGCTCCTTAATTGTTAATTGTCTAAATCGTTTCTATTTTTAATCTGCCTGCGAATGTATACCATAGTTTAAAAGATTTAGCCATTTTTCATAACAGTATTTTCGCATAATCATCTAAAAATTGCCAATTTTTAGATATTTTGTTTCATTTTTTATATCAGCAGATAAAATTTATTTTATTGATTTTTATAATCTTTTAAATTTTTTATTTAAGTTTAATTATCTTCTATTTAAGCAGATCTAAGCTTTTTCAACAAGCTGATTATATAAATCAGGGCGTCGATCACGAAATAATCCCCAGCTATAGCGTGCTTGAGCGATTTGATCTAAATCAAATTGATGATATAAAATTGCATCATCACAACGATTTGCTTCTATGATTTTTTCACCTGTATGGTTAGAAATAAATGATGATCCATAAAAAGTTGTTTGAATATCTTCATCAGATTCAATTCCATAGCGATTAGAAGCTAAAACTGGTACCATATTGCATGCTGCATGACCAAGCATGGCAGTTTGCCAATGATCTTTTGAATCATATTCTGGTAAATGTGGCTCTGAGCCAATTGCTGTTGGATAACATAAAATTTCTGCACCTGCTAAGACCATGGCTCTTGCTGCTTCTGGAAACCATTGATCCCAGCAAATACCACAGCCAATACGACCATAAGCGCTATCAAATACTTTAAAGCCAGACTGCCCAGGTGAAAAATAAAATTTTTCTTGATAACCGATACCATCCGGGATATGTGATTTACGATAAATACCTAAAATATCACCAGTTGCATCAATCATAGCCAGTGAGTTATAAAAATTATTTGCTTGCTTTTCAAAAAAACTAATTGGTAAAACAAGCTTATATGTTTTTGCTAGTTGTTGAAAGAAGCTCAATGTTTTAGATGAATTAACTTCTTCTGCTAATTGAAAATATTTAGGATCTTGGCGTTTGCAAAAATACGGATGTTGGAATAATTCCGGCAAAATAACCAGTTGAGCATGATTGTTTGCTGCTTGAATAATTAGTTCTTTTGCTTTTTCAATATTATCTTGATACGAATTAGTCATTGAAAACTGAATAACTGCAGTATGAATTAAGCGCATTGAATGATTCCTTGTGGTTGTTGCATGGTGATACAGTGAATGCCACCACCACCTGTAGCAATGGTCATAGCGGTATCGATACAAGTAATTTGATGCTTAGGAAAGCATTCTTTTAGAATAGCTTTTGCATTTTCATCGTGCTTTTTTTGTTTAAATAATGGCATGATAATTTGATCGTTAGCGATATAAAAGTTTAAGTATGATAAAGCTAGTAACTCACCTTTAAATTTTATAGCTTGAGGCTTTGGTAATTCGATAAGATTAAACGGTTGCTGTTTTAAATAATTCAGATTTGCTTGGTGGCGATGATAGTTAGTATCTAGTTGATTATGACAGCTTTGTATCAGTATGGTATTGTGATTAATAAAACAGGCAACATTATCAATATGACCGTCTGTATCTGTATCGTTAGCGATTCCAAAAGGAAGCCATATAATGGTATTACAATTAAGATGCTTAGCTAATAAGGCTTCTATTTGTTGTTGATTTAAATTAGGGTTTCGTTTGGCATCGATTAAGCATTCTTTGGTCGTTAAAAGCACACCATTACCGTTAGTATGGATAGAGCCACCTTCTAAAACCATCTGGCAAGGCTCAACTTGCCAATGAAGTTTATCAGCTAAATAATTAACTTGATTCTGATCATGAAAATAGGGATTAAATTTCTCCCCCCAAGCATTAAATTGCCAATTAACTGGGATTAGTGTTTGATCAATAGATTCATCTTTATAGATAAAAGATGCCATTGTATCTCGAGCCCATGAATCATCGATGGGGAGATAAATGAGTTCAATAGATGATGATAAGTGCGCTTTAGCTAGCTGAATATGTGCTTTTGAGTCATTAATCATAAGCTTAACAGGTTCACTTTCACTAATTGCATTGGCAACATCAGCATAAGCTTGACAGGCCAGTTGATAGTCATCCCAAATGGACATTCGACTCGGCCATGCCATCCAAGTTGCAGCATGCCTCTCCCATTCAGCTGGCCAGCGTCTCTGATTTTTCATCATTGCTACTCCAAGTGTAATTTTCTATGCTATTTGAAGGAAGAATATTTAAACTAGTGATTAGATTATCTATTTGATTTTCAGTAAGATACGGATTGTTATGTAAAATTTGATTAATTTGTAGTTTTAATGTTTGCGTATTTAAATTATCTAACTGATTGAGTTGGTTTGAAATTTCAAGTGTCATCTGATCAGAATCATAGCCGAAATGTTGCAGTATATTATAATTGGACTCATTTTGGAGTGCTAAAAATTCAACTTGTTCATTTATCTGGTTTATTTTTACGCTCACAACAGGTAAGCGGCCAATTAAGTTATGATAAGAGCCTAAAACTTCTTGGTAACTTGCCGTTAAGAAAATAGCCAATGGGGTTTTGTTATTTATTGAGGCGCTAGATAAAGGCAAATAACGATTACTTACTTGTTGATTAGAGTGAGTATAGTGTTTAATCACTCCATCTTTATCACAGCTAATATCAAATAACATGACTTGTTTATCGCAGGCATCATTTAAATGTTCAATCGGCATTATAGGAAATGCTTGATTGATGCCCCAATGATCAGTTAGTGATTGAAAAATTGATAAATTTAGCCAGCCACAGTCTTTTTGACTAGTTTGAGTATAGGATTGTAGCAACTGTTCTAATTCAGCATAACAATCAAAGTTTATGGCTTGTTGGTAAAATAAACTAAATAATTCGTTTAATAATAAATCATATTTTTGATTATCAAATAATTCTAATAATTTATTTTTGTTGGTTTGAATCATCTTAAGCTTAGAGATGATCTGTTGAGGGTTGATGGCATTATTTAAACTAGTATGATGCAGATTAGTTAAAATAATGCTTGAGTGACTGACAATAGCACGGCCTGATTCGGTAATAATATCAGGTGTATCAATTGATAGTTCATCACAATAGTGTCGTAGTGTTTTTATAATTGCTTCAGCGTAAGTTTCAATTGAGTAGTCAGGTGAGTTTAGTGAGTTTGCATCATAGTTAATTGCAAGCCCACCACCTAAATCAATGGTTTTTAAATTAGGAAAAGTAGCTTTAAGATGGCTATAAATACTTAAGCTACGTTGTACTTCAGATATGACTGTTTCAAGCTTTTGTATTTGAGAGCCATGGTGTGCATGTAATAATACAAGTTGAGTTTGCCAAGGGTGGCAGATGCGTTGTTTAATCTGATTAACTTGTGCTAAATTCAAACCAAACTTTAAGGCATGATGGTCTATTTTTAGAGGCTTTAAGCGAATTCCAAGTGAGAAAGGCAAGTTCACTTCTTTAGAGAAAATAGATTCAATAAGTTTAAACTCTTCAATATGTTCGATTACAACAATGACATTAAAGCCAATTGTTTGTGCAATTTGACATAAGCTTAAGTACTGTTGATCTTTAAAACCATTACAGATAATTTTTCTTTTTTGATGACTATGTTTTTGTCCTATAATAGCAAGTAGTTCGGCTTTACTACCCACTTCAAATGCAAGTAGTTGGTGTTTATTACTGTGTTGGCAGAGTGTATTAATAATACGTTGAGATGGGTTAGATTTAACTGGGTATGCTAATTGATAGTGGCCTTGATAGTGGTATTTTTCTTTGGCTAGTTCAAAGCAATCATTAATATGATTAATACGATCTTTAAGAATATGATCAAAATGTAGAATAACGGGTAAATGACGGTTAGGGTTATGCTCAGTTAATTGCTGATAGAGAGACTTTAATGCTATCTGTTTATGTGAATATTCACCAAACTGAAGGCAAAGTTCGCCCTTCTGATTGATAGTAAAATATGAGCTAGCCCATTGATCAATACCATAATGTTCAAATGATGTTGTTGCAATACCCATAATTAAGACCTTATTTAAAAATTAAACGATATAATTTAACTACTTTTTATTTTTATATTGTTTATGCTAGTTAAATAGCATCGAGTACATACTGTGGTAATGCAAAACTAGCTATATGAATTGCTGGTGTATAATAGCGGCACTTTAATTGAGCTGACTCAAAGCGATTAGTTATTATATCAAGTGACAGTTGGCGTAAGCTTGTATTATTACTTGCATAGCCAAATGTCATAATGCCACCAACATAAGTAGGTACAGCAGCACTATAAAAACTAACATCATTAAATAAAGGTTTAAGCCTTTTAGCACTTTGGGTTACTTCATCTAATTGAAAAAAGCTAACGCCATTTTGACAAACAAAAATACCATTATCTTTTAAGCTTTCTTTAACACCATGATAAAAATCATTGGTAAATAATGCTTCGCCTGGGCCAATTGGATCGGTTGAATCACTAATAATGACATCAAATTGATCCTTGTTACGATTAACATAATTAAGTCCATCATCAATGACAATATTAACGCGTGGATCTTCAAATGCACCATTGGAATGATTAGGGAAATATTGTTTACACATCTCAATGACTTGTTGGTCAATCTCAACTAATGTAACAGCTTTAACTTGAGGGTGTTTTAATACTTCTCTTAATATGCCGCCATCGCCACCACCGATAATTAGCACATTTTCAGCATTACCATGGGCAAGTATTGGTGTATGTGTGAGCATTTCATGATAGATAAATTCATCCTTTTCAGTGGTTTGAATGATACCATCAAGTGCCATAACACGGCCAAAGTATGGATTTTCAAAAATGATCAAATGTTGAAAGTCACTTTTATTTTCAAATAAAATATTTTTAACTTCAAAGCTTTGAGCATAACCTTGGTGAAGTGTTTCTCTATAAAGTTGATTATTTATATGACTCATGCTGCTGCCCCTTTTCTGCCACGTTTAAATTCATTAATTTTCATTTCTTCAGGCTTAAATGCTTGACGCAAAATTTCAATGGTTTTATGTGGTTTAGCATCACCACACATAAACACATCAAAAGCTGCAAAGCCAAATTCAGGCCAAGTGTGGACACTGATATGTGATTCGGCTAATACAGCCACACCAGAGATGCCACCATTTGGGCTAAAGTGGTGTAGGTGAATGTGTAATAAGGTTGCTTTGGCAGTATCAACTGCTTTACGTAACGCGCTTTCCATGAGACTTAAATCATCTAGTTGTGAAGCGCCCCAAAAATCAATAATTAAATGGTAGCCAGCAAAACGAATACCATTATCGGTAATAAAATGATCCTGATTTTCATATGTGTGATCTGCTTGATACATCGCGTTACTAGCAGTTAATTCAGAAGCTAAATGATCTGTTTGAATTGAGTCATCAGCAGTTTTTGAGATAGCAAGTATATCTGTCATTTTTATCTTTCCTCAAGGTCATTAAAGCGCACACCCCAATGATATAATTTGTAATCAAGTCATTGAGCTATGTGCGCTTTATGCTTTAAAAGTCATGGTAACTCCCAGTTAAATCTATCAAATTTAGTGCTTATTAGTCTGTGTGTAACTAATAAGGTGGAAACAAGCTATCAATAAAAAAGATAATTGTAAATATATTTTTGCATAAAAAGCGAGTTATTTGTCGTAAGCTTATTTTATACATAACGTTTATCATCAAAAGCAATAATATGATCACGTCCAGTAAATGAAAAACCATATTTTAGACAAGTTTCCATCGTTTTTGGATATGATTTGATCAATATTTCCCGATTTTGGCCATGTGGCATTAGAAAAACCTTATGATTCGGTATATCAAATTGTTGGCAAAATTGAAGAATTTCATTTAAGGTTTGCTCATTACCATCAAATACAGGCTTAATTTGATAATCACAATGATAGCTAAGCATTTGTCTGATGGCTTGATCATTAAGTCGATACTTATTATGTTGATCGATCATTTTTTGTGTAACAGTATGGCCTTTAGGCGTTATTTGATTAAGTTTTGGGATAGTATTAGAAAACTTAGGGCTTAGGCTAATTAAAGCCAAGGGATAAGGCGTTTTAACAAAATGAGAGCCTTCGGTTTCTAAGGTAATTTTAAGGTTTTTCTGATGGGCAATAATACTTAATGCACACAATAATTTTGGATGCATCGTAGGTGAGCCACCGGTTAACATGATTTCTTTAATTAGTGGGTATTGTTTTATGGTATTTAAGATATCATTAAAGCTAAATTGACCTTTTTCAGCATGAATGCTCGAATACCAGCTATCACACCAACTATCACCTTGAAAATAACAACGATGCGTACAACCTGTAGTACGAATTGCAATTGATGGCATACCACGACGCGAGCCTTCACCTTGGAGGCAAGGGTAAACTTCTATAATGGGTAGTATTTGATTAAAATCATCGATATATGATTCAATGTTTGTTGAATACGCTAATAACTGGCTCATTTAATTGTACAAGATCCCATATTGTTTTGATTTTCCCAAACTTCGACTTCAGTTAAGCTCACTCGGTTATTACTAAATGCTTGAATCAATGGCTGTAGCATATCAAGGATAAATTCAGCCACTTTCTCTGTTGAATAATGTTTCATGGTTCGTAATTGAATTAAGTCTTTTTGTGCTAAAAGTTTAAAGGTATCAAACTCAGGATCATCTTCAGCAATAATTACAGTATGATCAAACATATAATCAAACCAAGCTTTAACGGTTTTATCATCAATTAAGTACTCTTTATTTTTAAGCCAGCCAAAATCCCATACCCAGTGGTGTTGATCTAAAGTTTTAGCCTCAAAATATAGAATAAAAATTAAATCATAACCATGGAGGTATCGACAGTGTGAATGACTCGCATTCCATTGGCGAAAACAAGTTGAATAACCACTTAAGCGTTTTGATGTGCGATAAGTTTTCTGTTGCATGTAAATAAACTTAAGATAAGTATTAATATTTCATTTGCGTGTTAGCATAAAAAAAAGACTACCTTTTGTACAGCTTTTCTGTATGATATGGGCAAATTTAAAGCATTAAATAAGAAAATCAAGTTTATTTAAGGACTAAAATAATGAGCTTTGCAGTATTATCTTTATCAGGTGGGATGGATTCATCGTCACTTCTAATGCATTTACTAGCGCATAATTATCAGGTAACTGCCATTTCATTTGATTATGGACAGAAGCATCAAGTAGAGATCGAAAAAGCACAAGATTTATGTCAATTTTTAATCAAAAAGGGTTACGCTGTAAAACACCAAGTGATTCATCTTGATGGTTTAAGTCAGTTACTTGATTCTACTTTAGTTTCAGGTGGTAAAGAAGTCCCAGAAGGGCATTATCATGAAAATAATATGAAACTAACAGTTGTACCTAATCGTAATAAGATTTTTTCATCAATTATTCAAGCAGTAGCCTTATCGATTGCTCAAGTAAATGATACAACTTGTGCTATTGCAATGGGGATTCATTCAGATGATCATGCGACTTACCCTGATACTCGCCAAGCATTTAGAGATTTAGACTATCAAGCCTTTTTATCGGGCAATTATAATGCTGAGTGTGTTAAGTTTTATACACCCTATATTAATATAAGCAAACAAGCTGTATTAGAAGACCTAGAGAAAAGTACCCAAAAACTAAATCTTGATATCGATGAAATTTTAAAAAGAACGATTACATCATATAAACCAATTTTAATTGATGGTAAGTATTATAGTGATTATAAATCAGCTTCCTCTGTTGGTAGAATAGAGGCATTTATTCAATTAAATAAAAAAGATCCAATTGACTATGCTGATGAAACAGGGCCTGTTAGCTGGGATAAGGTTAAACAACATGTAAAAACGTTGCTTACGGAAGTATAGATTATAAAACTTAGTGTCTACTAGAGAAATGTTCTGAAATATGAATGCTTTCACTGAATAAATTATTTTCTAAAACAAATGGATGGTCTTTAAGAAAATTAGCCAACTCTCGTTTTGAAGGAATATCAAATTTATCTTTAAGAATATTTAAATAATAAATAATTGTAGGCTCAGAGACATTTAATTTAATCGCCATTTCTTGAATTGATTCGCCTAAAAGCGCCATATGGGCAACCTTTCTTTGTTGCTTTGGCAGTTTAGGCAAGCGTTTTTCAAATAGCTCATTATGGAATTCAATAACATCACGCTCAGTATAGGTAGGAGTGTTTGAATAAGTGGGCGTGATGTCATTTAAATCGACAAATAATTTATCTAATTTCTTTAGATAAATATCAAACTGTGAACAAATATACTTAACAGATACGCGTAAAATACCATGAATGGCTGGTAAGTCTGTATATAGTAAGCGTTTTTTGTTTTGATTAATTTTTTCTTTAAAGTAGAAAATAATTTTTTTATCTTGGTAATCAATAATACAGAAAAAGTGGTTAGAGAGACTTCGTCTAAGCTTTTCTGCATAGTCTTTTTCAAAGTCTGTGCCATAGAGTGCATTTGCTGAATAAATACCGCGACAGATTGCATCATAAGGCAATCGTGCATCACCTTGATAGAAAAAATCAGAGGTAAAAAAAGATTCTGCTGTTTTTAAGTTTTGCCAAATTTGTGTACTTAACTCATGATAACGAAGATTAATTTGAAATAATTCAAGATTATATTTTTCAAGCTTTTGATTCATTTTGGTGATGATCTTAGCATAGTGTTGTGTTGGTTTTAATAAGGCATCTAGCATAGCAACCTACTTTTATTTAATAATAAAATCTAATTATCATGTTTTTATATTAAAATGTCTGGTTATTGAAGGTTAACTTAAATTTAATTTTTAGTCAACTAATAAAATGAATTTTATAGATAGATTATTAATATATAAAATTATTTTCATTTGATAGATTTGTATTGATGAAAATCAATAATAGGGATTAAATATTTTTAATAACAGCCATCTTTATTTGAACCATATCATGCATCGTATAACCAATACCACCGATACCATAGCCTGAATGGCGTCTTCCAGCAAAGGGCATCCAATCTACTCTAAATGCAGTGTGATCATTAATCATAACCGCTGTGGCATCGAGTAAAGAAATACAATCATTTGCCATTTGCAAGGATTCGGTATAAACAGCAGCCTGAAAGGCAACATCGAGGCTATTAGCACTGTCAATGGCTTGATGGACATTTTGATAAGCATAGAGACAGACAACTGGGCCAAATACTTCAGAAGTAGAGACTTTAGCATTATGGGCTGGATTTAATAAAATTGTTGGTTCATAAACGCTACTAGAGCATTTTTTACCGCCAATTAGGCATTTAGCGCCAGCATCAATCGCTTCATTTACCCATTGCTCAACACGATCAACTTCTTTAGTTTGAATCAGTGGTCCAACTTCAGTTTTAGCATTACTTGGATCTCCAACGACTAACTTGCCAACCGATTGTGTTAGTTTTTCAGCAACAGAATCTATCATTTTCTGATGAACATAGACGCGCTGTGTCGAAACACAGACTTGGCCTGCATGATAAAAACCACCTTTTGTTATAGACGGAACAACCTCATCGAGATTAACATTTTCATCTACAATTGCTGGCGCTACTCCGCCATGCTCAAGGGCACAGCGTACCCCTGGCGCTAATTTACTTTTTAGCCACCAACCAACTTTAGCTGAACCAATAAAACTAAAAAAGCCAATCTTGTCGCTGGTAACAAGCATCTCTGCTGTTTGGTTATCACAAATACAGGCTTGTGCCCAATCAGGGTTAAGGCCTGCTTGATGTACCAATTCAATAAAATGCAAACAGTTTAATGGTGTTGAAGATGCAGGTTTAATAATGACAGGGCAACCAACTGCTATTGCTGGAACAACTTGATGTATAATTAAGTTTAATGGGTGGTTAAATGCACTAACAGCGATAACAACACCAATTGGTTCATAAGTATAATGGGCATTTCGATTAATCGATGCTTGAGTATGTCCCATTGGAACTTCTTTACCAGAAGTTATATGTGCTAATTCTTTAACTGCAAGATAAATACCATCGATTGCGCGGGCAACTTCTACTTTTGCATCCATTAGTGGCTTGCCACCTTCTTTGGCTATTAATAAAGCAAAGTCATCTTTTTCTGCTTCAACTAATTTACCTAACTTTTGTAGTATTTCAATTCGTTGGTAGGGTTCAAGCCATTGGCTACGATCTTTAAATCCACTATAAGCACGGTTTAACATCTCGCTAGCTTGAGCTTGTGTGTGCATAGGAATTGTTTTAATCAGTGAGCCATCATAAGGTGAAGTGACATCAATTGTCTTATTCGTATCATTCATAGTATACAAACCTTTTCTTTTAATTCATCAATCAATACCTTGGTATTTTCGGAATAATCAACTTTTAAATCAATTAAGTGAATACCACCTTGGTTAAAACAATCATTTATTAATGGCACGAATGCTTCTGTACTTTTTACTTCATGGCCGTTAATACCATAAGCTTTAGCATAAGTAATAAAATCAGGGTTATTAAATGTTAATCCATAATCTGGATAATTCATACCATATTGTTTCCAACGGATCATACCATAAGAGCTGTCATTTAAAATTAGGACAACTAAATTTAAGTTAAGGCGTGCAGCAGTTTCTAACTCTTGGCTATTCATCATAAAACCACCATCGCCACAAATTGCCATTACTTTTTTATCTGGATAAGCTCTTGCAACTTCCATGGCAGATGGTAGACCTGCGCCCATCGTTGCTAAGGCATTATCAAGTAGAATGGTATTTGGTTGTGATGCTAAGTAATTTCTTGCAAACCAGACTTTATAAACGCCATTATCAAGAGCAATCACGCCATCATCTGGCATTATTCGTCTTACATCATTTACAAGTCTTTGTGGCTTCATTGGAAAACTTTTATCTTGTGCATATTCATAAATATGTTGATCAAGCTCTTTTTTAATGCGTGCAAAGTAACCATGATCATGTGGTATAGTGCCTAATTTTTCTTTTAGTCGATTCATCGTTGAGATAATATCACCAACAATCTCTAATTGAGGGAAATAGACATTATCAACCATCGCAGTATTATAATTAATATGAATGACTTGCTTGCCGCCATGCTCCATAAAAAATGGTGGCTTTTCAACTACATCATGGCCAACATTAATGATCAAATCAGCTCGATCAATTGCACAATGAATATAATCATCATTGGAAAGTGCTGCAGTACCAATAAACTGATCTAAATGCTCATTAACACAGCCTTTACCCATTTGTGTATTGAAAAAATAAATACCGGTTGATTTAACAAATTCACAGACACTTGTTCTGACATCTTTACGATTTGCTCCTGCACCAATTAAAAGTAATGGGTGTTTAGCCTTGTGAATCATTTCATAAGCTTTATCAATTGCTTTTTCTTTAGCAATAGGGAATTTAACGTAAGATTTTTCAAAGATAGGGGTCGTATGTTCATCAGCAACTTCTGCTGCGATATCTTCTGGAAGTTCTAAGTGAACAGCACCTGGGCGCTCTTCTTCTGCTTGGCGGAAGGCTTCTCGAACCATACTAGGTATCATATTGATATTTGCAATTTGTTTGGCATATTTAGTCAATGGTTTCATCATGCTAACAATATCAACGATTTGGAATTGCCCCTGTTTACTATGCTTAATTGGTTTTTGACCGGTAATCATTAATAATGGAAAACCACCTAGTTGTGCGTAAGCTGCTCCTGTGACAAGATTGGTTGCGCCTGGGCCTAAGGTTGCCAAACAAACACCACATTTACCGGTTAATCTACCATAAGTTGCTGCCATAAATGCAGCACCTTGCTCATGGCGAGTTAAGATTAATTCAATCGATGATTTTCTTAACGATTCAAGTAAATCTAAATTTTCCTCTCCTGGAACACCATAAATACGTTCCACACCTTCATTTTCAAGTGCCTTAATAAATAAATCAGCCGCATTCATATTTCTTATATCCTTATCATTATAATAAGAACTACTATAAAAAGACTTATGCTAGGTTGCAAGGAGAGTATAGTGTGCTCACTTAAGATAGCTTGGTATGAGATATTGGTGGGCCCAGTAGGACTTGAACCTACGACCAACGGATTATGAGACTGATTTTTGGTATCTTTATGCAAAAATGACTTTTTCATTTTTTGAAATAACTTCATGAAATATAATAATTAAATCCATTTTTTATTCATAATGATTTATTGATTTATTTTTGTTTTGAAATTTTTTTGTTACCTATACGTTACCTACAAATGTTACAATTTGATCAACGGACTAATAAAATCTAGGAGTTTATTTGTGCCTAAGATAAAGCTAACAAAAACAAGCATTTCAGCTATTCAAAGCACTAATAGTATTGTTGATTACTTTGATACAGAAGTAAAGGGCTTGGTGTTAAGAGTTTTTCCAAGCGGGGCAAAAACTTTCACGGTTATTTATAGAAATAACGAGAAAAAACTTAAACGTTATACAATTGGTAGATATCCAACATTACCATTAGCTATGGCAAAAAAGGAAGCTCAGAGACTTTTATTACAGGTATCTCAAGGACAGGATATTCAGAAATTAAAAGTACTAACCCAGCGTCCTGAAAAATATTCATATAAGGATTATATAAATGGTTTTTACATAAATTGGTGTCAAAGAAATGTAAAGCACGCTAGAAGTATTGAGTTGATTTTATTAAATACATGTAAACCATTACATCAATTTGAACTTAAAGAGATTAACCAAGTAGTTTTGAATAGATTTTTAACTAGTTATCAGGCTAAAAATAAGGTTTCTAATGGACGAATCAATAGAATAATGAATACAGTTAAAGGCTCAATCTCACGAGCATATGAGCATGGCTATATTGAAAATAACACATTACAAGGACTTAAAACTTTAAAGGAGTCAGTAGCTAAAGTTAGGTACTTATCTAAAAGTGAAACAAAAAAACTATTTAAAGCGTTAGAAGATACGGATGAATTTATTAAAAATATAGTTCTAACTGCTTATTATACTGGAATGAGGAGAGGGGAGATTTTTAGCTTAAAGTGGGAAGATGTAGATTTGACACTAAACCAAATTATACTAGATAAAAATAATACTAAGAGTGGAAAAATTAGAGATATTCCAATTAATAGTAAGCTCAGAAAAATTTTTATTAACTTGCCTACTTGTAAATCTGGATTAATTTTTAAGTCTCCGATAACAAATACTAAATTAGATAATATTAATAAATCATGGGCAACTCTTATGGATAAAGCCCAAATTGAAAATTTTAGATTTCATGATTTAAGGCATAACTTCGCTAGTCAACTTGTGATGAAAGGTGAGAATTTATCTGTTGTTAGAGAGTTATTAGGACATAGTGATTTTAAAATGACTTTACGTTATGCGCACTTAGCCCCTGAGCATAAACAGAAGGCAGTTGATTTGTTATAATTTGTTTAGTTTGGTATATAATTACTTAAATAATTTGGGCTAATTAAGGTTAAATAAAATGAAAAGAAATAAAATATATAAAAGTGAAGTATTTGAGGTGATTCACAAAACTATGTTTGACCTTTACGAAGCGGGAGTTGTTAATAAGCAAACTATGTGTAGATTTGATAAGAAATGTACATCATCAATATATGATTTTAAATCAGAAAAAACTAGACCATTGCATAAAAAATAGAGTTTTAGTTAACTGTTATTTTATCAGCCTTAACGTATCAAAGAGTTTAAATGCTATTATTTAGAGCATTTTTAATAGTTTTTAGGGGTATGATAAGTGATAAGGGGTTATCTTCTAACTGTAATGCACCATAGCTAGCATACCACTTAGCTACCTGATCATTTTTTGCATCAATAAGCATAGCAACACCACCAACTTCAGTTGACACTTTTAAGCATCTTTTGCCAGCCGCAAGTAATAGCTGCCCACCTAAACCCATTTTCTGAAAATTTATATCAATAGCAAGTCGGCAAAGTCTGAAAACAGGTACATCATGCCGTGCAAGTTGCTTTTTAATTTCATCAGGGGCATTTTCATAAGAAATTGAAGCAGGTGAAAGTGTATAATAACCAAGAATTTCAGAATTATTTTTTTCAATAGCTAAAAAAGTTTTAGCACCTCCACGCTCATGTGTTCTGCGAGCATGTTGTTTTAAAAACATATTTAAGTCATGATCACCACAATCAAAGTTTTCTCTGTTGTGGTCTTTTGATATAGGTTCTTCATCCCAGAGTTTATTTTTCATGCTTTTTGTTACTTTTTATTGTATGCATATTTTTAGCAGCTTTAAGCAGTTTAGCATTAGGTTCGGGTGGATTTTCTAGTAAATCTAGGACTTTTAAACTATCACGTTGGCTTAATTTTAATTTTTCATTATCACGAACAATTTTACGTGCAGCATTTAATGCAGCACTTAAAACAAACTCTGTCAAATTTGTATGTTTAATACTTGCTGCTTGCATTAGTAAAGATTTATCATCTACGCTAGCTCGTAATGACATTCTTTCATTATTTTTAACTAGTTTTTGTGGCATGACATAATCCTCATTATGTGCGTATTAAAAGTGTACATATTTATTTTAAATAAGTCAAATGGTATGTTTATAAGTTGTATGTTTGATTATGCTGGTTTAGACTAAGCTTTACGGTAACTTAGCAATATAGCTAGTTTATAGAAGTTAAAATAAACATTGAGAAAGAAATTTATTTATTAAACATTTATGCTTAGAATCATGTAAGATTATTTACGTTTAATAATAGGTTGCAGATAATGAGTTCTACAGTTGTTAGCAATATAATTCAAATTCTAGAAGATAGAGAGCTTTCTGTGAAGGAAGTAGCTGTAAAATCAGGAATATCCTTAACAGGAATCAAAAAAATACTATCTTGTAATGCTAATGTAAAGTTCAATACAGTAACCAAAATTGCAAATGCTTTGGGTATAAGTCCATCTGATTTATTAGGCATAAACTTTGATAAACTTGGCCTTAGTAAAAATGATCTACGTGGAAATATACGCAAAATAATGGATGCACATCATATGGGTGTTTCTTATTTATCTGATATTGTTGGTATTAGTCCACAAGGTCTTGATAAATATTTAAAAGGAGAAAATTTTGATATAGGTAGTCAGTACCTAATTAATATTGCAAGCTTTTTTGATATTTCAATTGAATTTTTGATTAATGGTTATGACTCCCAAGTTGACTACCCAATTATAGAAAATTATGAGGTTAAGTTAGAAAAATATGAAAAGTTTTACATATATATTAATAGTGAAACAAAAAATTATGAACTGATGCCTCAATCTAAAATTTTAGTAGATACGTTAATTAAGCCAGTATTTGGGGATTATGTTGTTGCGTGGAATAATAAAAAAGAATTGGAGTATGGTAAACTAAGTAAGAGTCATTTACTTTTTTCAAAGCCTAATTTTAAAATGATAGATTTAAAACAATTAGTGATAATTGGCAAAATTGAAAGAATTGTCTTATAAAGATGCTATCAGATATAGGCGAGGTACTTCTAGCGTAAATGTACCTTTTGAATTACATAATGAGTGATAAAATTTAAGTAAATGATTTCTAAAACTGCATTTATATTCTTCAGTTACAGAAAATGGGTAGCCCATATTCAGCCAGGGATTACACCACCCTGAGTTGAATATATTTAAGGCGTGATCAGGTGTAACTTCAAATTTGTCAGTGCGACATTCAATATGTTTGATTGTTAGATTACATAATTTGCATAGTTGTTTCACTTCCTTTTCTGAGTATTGATTTGCACTATATTTATGAAGCTTTAAAATATCATTTAAATCTGTTGATTTTGCATGTTTGATAAACTTTAAAAGTTGGGGAGCACTTTTATATTGGTATTGTAATGCCAATATAGTATTTTCATTCATTAAGTTTTTGAGGTTGTTAATCGTGTCTCTAGGCTTATTAAAGTAATAAAAAACAGAATTGCAAAATAATGCGCTATACTTTTTAGGTGATTGAAAATACTGGATATCATTATGATAAATACATTGGTATATATTAAGATTTTTTGCTAAGTTTACCATATTTATATTATTATCAATGCCCTCAACTATATCGTAGATAGATTTTAATTCATTTGCATTACATCCAGTTGCACATCCTATATCTAGCACATTTTCTGTTGCCATAGTATGGTATTTTACTAGTTCTAGGAGTTGTATCGCAGCTTTCTTTTGAGTAATGCAATAATTAGAGTAATTTTTACTGATTTCATCAAAGTTATATTGGTTCATTTTAAGCTCCATGTAAAGGGGGTGTACTGGCTTGTTTGTTGTTTGTTATGTGTTTCATATTTTCTAAAAAATATAACAAAATAATAGACTAGAGGAGTAAGTAATATTTCATATGCAACTTTCGCAAAAACTATTGCAAGAGTCATTTTAAAGTTATCAAAAGTGTTAAGCTTTCCCATAGAGATAACAAAAACAACAGTAGTCCAAATCAATGTATAGAAAAACTCACCAACGAATGTTGCTAAGTTAGATCTTAACCAGAGTAATTTGCCATGAAATTTTTGGCCTAACTTTTCCATGATGTAACAATTTATAAATAAGCCAATAGAAATGCCAAGTAAAGACCCTATAGCTAATGGAAATGAGACTCCAATAACTCTTTCAAATGCAATGTCTGTTTGCCCACTTGTATCAATAGATGAGATTTGCATGCATAGGTAACATAATAATGAAAAAATGAATTGGCATAAGATACCAGTCCAAATTAATCTTCTAGCATATGGATAACCATATACTTCACAGATTACATCCATTAAAAAAAATGATAGTGGAAATATAATGATTGCACCAGGCATGGGAGTAAAGTAATCAAATAGAGGGAGGTTCACTAGCCTTGTTGCCATTACAGTTGCAACACATAATATTGTCAAAAATATTAGTGATAATAGTAAGAAAAATTTTGTTGTACTTGTTTTTAGCTTTAAACTATCAAGTTGCTTGTCTAAATCTATTGTATTACGTGCTTGCATTGCGCCTAGAGCAAAGGCGTCAGAAGAATTGAAATGTTCTATATAGTTTTGAATTTTATTTAGAGGGATTTTTTTATCAATATTTCTTTTGCCAGAAACACCAAATATTATTTGAAAGCCTTCTTTTTTGTCTGGTTCATATCCTTTGATAGTTAACTTATTATATGAGTTAGCAAATGAGAAAATTTGTTTAATAACTCTTATTTGGAACATAAAAAATCCTTAAACTTATTTATATTATAGTTGATAAAAGTTTTATTGATTGTTATATTTATTCTTAACGAAGTCAATCCATTTCATAGGGAAATTTAACATACATTAACTCATAAAGGAGATCAATGGTGATATAAATTTTAATAAGATTTGATTATTGTAACTTAAAAGTTTTATAGCTATTTGTGTATTGTTTAAGTAATTATTTGCAATAAGGAATTTTAATAGGGAATAACTATGTACTTGATAAATAATTTGAAGTTGCTACAATCATCAGTGTCGGGTGTGGTAACCTGCAAAAACAAGCGTAATCATGCGTTAAATGGTGTCAGTATTTTATTATCATGGCTTTTTCGATTTTATCGAGTTGTCGGGTGGTGGCGTAAATACAAAACTCGAAAGGGAAATAGCGCCGACCTTACTTGTTTGAGGTTACCAACCACCCGGCTTAATTGGTAAAAAACAAGGAGTCTAAGTTATGTCAGTAGAAGCATTAAACTGGGCATTTTCACAAACTATCAAAAAATCATCAACTAAGCTTGTTCTTTTAGCATTAGCTGATTTTGCAAATGATAATTTTGTTGCCTATCCCAGTTATTCAACCCTAGAGAAAAAATGTAGTTGCTCAAGGTCAACAGTTTATAAGGCTTTATTGGAATTACAGGAATTGAAACTAATTGATTCTGTAGAACAACAAAGTCATATCCCATCTGTATCAAATAATGGTCAAAATTGTTATTGCTTAGTAGTTTTAGAATCGAACCAGTGTGAAAATAATACTAGTTCTGAAATCGATACAGACCTAGTTCGAAATTCACACGGGGGTGGTTCGAAAATAGATACAGGGGTAGTTCGAAATTCACACGGGGGTAGTTCGAAAATAGATACAGAGGTAGTTCGATTTTCACACGGAGGTAGTTCGAAAATAACACCCAAACCATCATATAACCATCAAGATATAAATATAAATAAAAGAAAAAATATAAAAAAAGAAAAAACTCATTTTGTAAAACCAACGATAGATGAAATTAAAACTTACGTTAATGAAAAAAACTTTCATGACTTTGATATTGATTATTTTTACGATCACTATGAATCAAATGGATGGATGATTGCTAAGAGTAAAATGAAGTGTTGGAAGTCAACGATTAACAATTGGTATAGACGTCGAAAGCTGTTTAATCAAAATAAACCCATTCATGAGTCAAAAACAAAAATTAATGCCATGATTGATTCAAATTGGAGTATGACTGATGCCGAAGTAGATGCCCATAATGAAGCAAATATAAGAGCTATGTTTGGCGATAATTTTTATGAAAATCTTGCAAAGGATAATAAACAAGGAGGTGTAGCATGATGAATTTGTCAGATGCTTTACTGTCAAGAGTAAGTGAAATAAAACTTAAGTCAGATAAGAGAAAACAACATTGTGATAAACACGATATTGGTTATCTTTACAGTTGTTCACTATGTGATGCTGAAAGACGAGCAGCACAAGATAAGAAATATCAGTTGCCTACATTATTAGCTCAGTCAGGTATTAAAAGTCGTTTTGAAGATGCTTGTTTCGATAATTTTCAACCACAAGATCATAACGACAAAATTAACTTTCAACTAGCTAAAAATTATGCAATTAACTTTGAACTTATGAAGAAAAAAGGCATGAATATTGTTATGCATGGTGGTACAGGGTCAGGCAAAAACTATCTGGCTATTAGTATCATGCGAGATTTAATAAAGCGTTATGCTGCCAAAGTTAAAATAATAACTTCTTATAACTTGATAAGCAGTATTAATGAAACTTACTCATCAAACAGTTTAAAAACTGAAAGACAAATTAAACAGGAATATCTAAAGTTTGACTTTTTAGTGATCGATGAATTTGACCTAAACAGAGGCACAGAGTCAGATAACCTACAGTTGTACGATGTAATAAATGAACGTTATGAAGAAATGTTACCCACTGCGATTATTTCAAATCTAAGCCGAGATGAATTAGAACAACGAGCAGGTCAGCGAGTTATGTCTAGGTTACTAGATGGTGGTGTGATTATGAAGTTCACTGGGAGCGATAGAAGAAAGTTTCAAGTTGTAGGAGGTCAGTCATGAGTTTAGATAATTTAATTCAGACACAAGTTGAAGAAGCTTTACAACCAGTTTTAGCAGAGTTGAATGTATATATTGAGAAATTTTCGAAGTTAGAATCTTATAAAAATGTGCAAATTGGTGCAGCCGAAGCAGCAAGGTTGTTGGGGCGTAGTGTTAGAATGATACATATCTATGTTGATGAAGGTGAGCTAAAACCAATAAACCCAAAGGAAAAGTGTAAGAAATTCACGTTAGAGGAGATTGATAGATTTATGAGTAAGTCTTTAGTTCAGCGTCGTAAAGATATTTAATTTCAGTATGGAGACAGATCAATGCAACAATCAGAAGCAATTTTAAATCACTTAAAACGTCATGGCAGTATTACCCCACTTGAAGCCTTAAATGAATATGGATGTTTACGCCTTGGTGCTAGGATTTATGACTTAAGAAGACAAGGTATTGAGATTAAAATTGAGCTTTCAAGAAGCGATAAGCATTACGCGATTTATACACTTATTGATAATCAAGTCAATGATAGAAAAAATTAAATTATGGAGTATATTTCAATGGAACAGTTTAATTTTAATGTTGAAGTAGGATTAATGAGTTTTTTAAACCGAATGCTAAATTCAGCGATTGAGTATCTACTAGATAACAGTCAATTTAAAAAAGTTGATGAGTTGAGAGATGCAATAAATGATGCTTATAAGATGGATAAATTATCTCTTAGTTATGGTTTGTTTTTGATTAGTGAGATGACAGAAACACCATTAGAAGATATGCACGTTAAACCACATCATTTTGGTTTGATATTACAATCAGAATTAAATGAGCGTGGCTATCATGAATAATTTCAACCCAAATCAATTAACTTTAGCTAGAAAAAAAAGAAAGTTAACTAAAGTTCAGCTAGCTAATGAATTAGGTTTAGTAACAAGTTATTATTCGCTATTTGAAAGTATGAATAAAGATTTTGAAGAACCATCACAGGATATATTAAATGAAATATCTAGGTTGCTAAAGTTTCCTTCAAAATTTTTCTACATGGATAATACTGAGTTGCTTGCTGATGATGAAAAAATAAGCATTAGAGCTAGCGAAACAATATCTGAGATTGATATTCAATCAGCAATACAAGGTGCTCAATTAAGTATAATTATTAATAGATTTTTTGAAGGTTATTTTACTTTACCAAAAACTAACTTACTTGATTTAAGTAATGAAACGCCACAATTAGCAGTAGATTTGATTAGAAAATATTGGAAGCTTGGAAATAGGCCGATTAAAAATTGTGTACATCTATTGGAGTCAAAAGGTATACGTATTTTTTCGCTTGAAAAAGCTGATAAAGTAGTAGGTACATTTTCATTTTGGTTAGGCGAGACGCCTTATATTATCCTTAATACATTTCAAGCACCTGAGCAATGTCGTTTTGATTTGTCACGTGAATTAGGCCACTTACTATTACACAAAGAGGCTTTTCCACAAGGGTATGACAAAGATAAGCAAGCTAGCATATTTGCAAGCGCATTTTTAATGCCTGAAGATGAAATTTGTGGCAAGATCAATCAATTTGTTAGATTTGAAACATTGCTAAAAGCTAAGAAATATTGGAAAGTGTCGCTTGTTTCTTTGATTCATCGTTTAAAGCAGATAAAAGTTTTAAAAGATTGGCGTTATCATAGCTTAATGGTTGAGGCATTACAGTCAGATTTTGGCTATGTTGATTATCATACAGAATTAGATGCTGAAACCTCATTATTGCTACCAAAAGTGTTTAATCGTTTTTTCAAACAAGGGATAAGTAAAAGAAAGATAGCCAAATATTTAGGGTTAAGCATGGAGACGTTGGATAATGTGATGACTAATTTGGTTTGCATAGATAATGTTCATCATTTAGGGATAACAAAAAAGCGTAGTAATCATATAGTCAAAAAAGTATTAATCTATTGATTTTTAAAAGAGTTTATTAGTTTAACCAGTGGCCATTTATTATAACAGTTATGCTAATGATTAAGTTCAAACACAAGGATTAACAATGAAGAGCTTTAACTTAGAATCTTATTTAGGGTACTGCATTTTATTAGCATTATCTTTACTATTTATGGTCTTAAAATTATGTGGTGCCATTCACTGGTCATGGCTTTGGGTCTTTTCACCCTTATGGTTACCATTTACAGTTATATTAGGCGGCATTGCATTACATTTATGCTTTTCTTTTTTTATTTCAAAGTTTACTGAGTAATCGTTACGTGAATTATAACCAATTGGCATTAAAACAGTTAAAGTCAGATGAATATACTTGTTGCCAGGTTGTTGAACGTTGGTGTGGGTTTTCTAAGCGTAAGCATGATCTATTTGGCATCATTAATGTATTAGCCGTTGGTCATGGTGAAACGTTAGCTATACAAATAACATCAAGAAATAACATAGCATCAAGAATTAAAAAAATAGCAGATAGCGATGCAATAGATAATTTAAGAGAAGCTGGTTGGCGCATTGAAGTATGGGGATATGATAAGCCAAAACATCGTTGGCGATTAAGCGAGTTGATATCAGTTAGGAGTAGGGCATTGAATAGATCATTTGAAGTACAAGGTAAAAATTATTCAAGCATTAAATCATTTTTAGCCGAGCATGGATTTAGTCGAGATCAGTTTAATAAAACATTATCTTATGATGGTGGGTCTAATCGCTATATATTAGCAGCAGAGCGCTTATTATCATCAAATAGAGAAAAGAAAATCAAACCAAGAGCCATTCCAGTGATTATTAATGGCATGTCATATCGTTCAATCTCACAAGCCTGTCGATTATTAGAGTTAAGTGAGTCAAGAGTTAGTCGATTATGTAAAAAGGGGATTGCACCATCAGAGAGTATTTCAATGGTATTAGCTTCAAATGAACGCATTGATAAACAAAGTGATGATTATATCAGTAAGCCATTGAATGATTTTTTGTATAAGCGTAAACCGTTGATGGAGAGATTAGATGAATGGCAATGTGTTTTACAGGCGGATGATTGAATCTATTGGAATGGAGCATACCAAGAGTATCATCGAGTATATCAAGCTTAATGAGACTGATCGTATCAGTGTGCCATCAAAGTATGATGAGAATTCAGTATTATCAAAGATCATACCAGAAGCTATTTTTCAAAAGTTAGTTGATGATTTTGGTGGTGAGCGGCTACGTCCAGTTGATTATGTTGAAAGTGATCTAATTAAGATAAGAAGCAAGATGGTTAAGGTTTTATCCAGAGATTTCACAGAAGAAGAAATTGCTTTTTGTTTGGGTCTTAAGCCACGAACGGTGCGTTATATGTATAAAGTAAGAGCAGATGATAGTTATGCTTCTAGTGGCTTTGAAAGTACGGTTAAACAGCGTGATTTATTTGAGTGATAGAAAAAAAGGTACTTTTGGGCTGAAACTCGGTGGGGGTCATACACCCGCCGTTTTTGCATTGTGGGAGGGTAAAAAAACGTGTTTCGTTTCGCTATTTTTAGGAGCAAATTAGATGAA
>JAKJJQ010000039.1:0-28421 GCA_021713415.1 Thiotrichales bacterium 19X7-9 | reverse complement strand
TTGAGCCAAAACATTCTACAAATATTGAATTCATTTTATTTTCCAGATAATTCTACCTGATAAATAAAATGCTATAAAAATCAGATCAATGCACTATATTTATTAACTTTTTGATGCGTTTACCCTGATATTGCAGCTTTAGAAGGTCATGCTGAAGTTGTAGAATTATTGATCAAATATGGTGCTGATATTACTTTAAGGGATAATGGAGGCAAAACATCACGTGATTATGCGTTAAGATTTGGTCATGTTGTAATAGCAGAAATGTTACAACAAAAACTTAATAATGATTTATTGCTTTATGCGAAAGAGGGTAATTTTGATGAAGTAAAAAAATTACTTGATGCTGATGCAAATGCTAATTATGAAGAAATAATTCAAGATGGTAGTATTGAAGATATAAAAGTATTTAACACACCATTACATGCAGCTATTAGAGCAGGTTCTATTGAGACAGTTAAACTATTAGTTTCAAAAGGTGCAAAACTTAATACTCAATTATTTGGCAATGGTCCTACGCCATTACATATTGCAGCACTTTTTGATCATGCTGAAGTTGTAGGTTTATTGATCAAATATGGTGCTGATATTACTTTAAGGGATAATGGAGGCAAAACATCACGTGATTATGCGTTAAGATTTGGTCATGTTGTAATAGCAGAAATGTTACAACAAGAGCTTGATAATAATTTATTGTTTTATGCGAAAGAGGGAAATTTTGTAGAAGTAGAAAAATTACTTGATGCTGGTGCAAATGTGAATTATGAAGAAATAATCGAAGATGGAAGTATTGAAAATATAAAAGTATTTAATACACCATTACATGCAGCTGTTAGATCAGGTTCTATCGAGACAGTTAAACTATTAGTTTCAAAAGAGGTAGAACTTAATACTCAATTATTTGGCAATGGCCCTACGCCATTACATTATGCGTATGCCTTTAGTAAAGGAAAAGAAAGTGAAAAATATAAAGAAATTGTTGGAGTACTATTAGGAGCTGGGGCAGATCCAGATATTCGCATGGATAGTGGAAATAAACCTCAATATTTAGAAAGCCAAAAAATATTTAGTGGTATGGAAACTAAAAAATCTTCTAGTAGTTTAGAGGCAGGTCTTTAAAGATTTATCTTAAGCTAAATCTAAACCTTTGATATACTACCAATCCTAGATTTAAAATATAATTTATTTAAGATTAAGAGGTTTCTATGTCAAAGGTAATGACATTTCAAGAGATGATATTTGCGCTACAAAATTATTGGGCAGAGCAAGGGTGTATTATTGTACAACCCTATGATATGGAAGTAGGAGCTGGTACTTTTCATCCAGCAACATTTTTACGTTCAATTGGCCCTGAACCGTGGAATGCAGCTTATGTGCAACCCTCACGTAGACCAACCGATGGGCGTTATGGTGAAAACCCTAATCGTGGCCAGCATTATTATCAATTCCAAGTAGTCATGAAGCCATCTCCAGATAATATACAAGAATTATATTTAGGTTCATTAAAAGTATTAGGCTTTGACCCATTAATTCATGATATTCGTTTTGTTGAAGATAACTGGGAGTCACCAACATTAGGTGCTTGGGGCTTAGGTTGGGAAGTTTGGGCAAACGGCATGGAAGTAACACAGTTTACCTACTTTCAACAAGTGGGAGGACTTGATTGTAAGCCTGTAACAGGAGAGATTACTTATGGCCTTGAGCGTCTTGCAATGTATGTTCAAAATGTCAATACAATGTATGATTTAATTTGGTCAGAAGGACCAAATGGTCCAGTCTATTATGGTGATGTATTTAAACAAAATGAAGTTGAAATGTCACATTATAATTTTGAAGAAGCAGATGTAGATTTTCTATTAACTCAATTTGATTATTTAGAACGAGAAGCCAATCGATTAATTGATAAAAAATTACCATTACCAGCTTATGAAATGATGCTAAAAGCATCCCATACATTTAACATGTTAGATGCCCGCCATGCAGTTTCTGTCACTGAGCGACAGGGCTATATCTTGCGTGTTCGTGCTTTAGCTAAGAAGGTAGCACAAAGTTATTATGATGCTCGAGAAGCATTAGATTTTCCAATGCTAAGAGAAATTGCTTAAAGGAATGATTGAGTTAATTTATCTAAAATAAAGGGTATTTTTTATGCTATGGATATATGCTATTTCAGGGTTGATATTTGGTGGGCTTGCTGTTTTAATCATTTGTGAACGTAAAATATCAAAATTAAGACTTAAATTACAAAAATTAGAAGACTTAGAAAAAGCGATTGATAATTTAAATAATTCTTTGATAAAAGAGACAGCTAAAAATAATGATTTGACAAATGATTATCAGGAATTAAAAACAGATGCTGCAGTTTTAAATAAAACTTTAGAAACCAAAAATAATGAAATTGAATTATTAAATCAAAAAATTGAAAAAGAAACTGAAAAAACACTGAATTTAAATCAAATAAATTCAGAGCAATCTCAAATAATTGCAAAATTAAAAAACCAATTAGAAAATGATGCAAAACGATTAGCAGATTTAAAAGAAGCCAAAGAAAATTTATCGCAGCAATTTAAAGTGGTTGCTCAAGAAGTTTTAGATCAAAAATCTAAGCAACATAAAGATTCTTTAGATACTCTGTTAGCGCCATTTAAAGAACAAGTAAAAGGATTTTCAGAAAAAATTGAAAAATACCATATGCAAGGTAAAGCAGATCAAGTAGCGCTAAAAACTGCCTTAGCGACAGAAGTAAAAAATATGATGGAATTAAGTCATAAAATGAAAAATGAAGCTGATAACTTAGCTCGTGCATTAAAAGGTGACAAGAAAATACAAGGTAATTGGGGTGAGTTAATACTAGAGCGAGTGCTTGAAACATCTGGCTTAAGAGAGGGCGTAGAATATACACTACAGAAGACATTAAAAAATGATGATCATCAAATTTATCGTCCTGATGTTATTGTGCATTTACCTGAAGGAAAAGAAGTGATTGTTGACTCCAAAGTATCATTAGTTGCTTATGAACGTTATACCCGTTCAGTAGATGAAGCTGAGTCAAATCAAAACTTGAAACTGCATATCCAAGCGATCAGAACTCATATTAACCAATTAAGTGATAAAGAATATCAGCAGTTATTAGGTGTTAAATCACTAGATTTTGTTTTATTATTTATTCCAATTGAGTCAGCGTTCGTATTAGCATTTCAGAATGATGAACATTTATTTTCAGATGCATTTAATAAGCGAATTATTGTTGTAACACCAACAACACTTCTAGCAACATTAAGAACTATTCAAAATATCTGGCGCTATGAAAATCAGAATAAAAATGCTCAAGATATTGCTGATCGTGCAAAGCGCATGTTAGATAAATTTAGAGGTTTTGTTGAAGATCTAGACAAAATGGGTGATCAACTAGCACGTGTTAGAGAAACACATGAAAAAGCAATGAATAAGTTATCGAAAGGTAATGGTAATTTGATTAATCAGGCTGATAGATTAATTAAACTTGGTGTACCAATAAATAAAAAATTACCTAAAGGGATTTTAGATCAAGCAGAGTTAAGTGATGAACAGATCAACTAATTATAAAGCAACTGATCAATATATTAATCATCATTAAAATAATTGAATGCTACATTTTACTTGAATACAGCAGTAATGTCTGGTTATTATTTGGTCTGATATTTTAATGGTATTTATTTAAATATCAAATTAATTGATTAATATAAGGGGATTGTTGTGCCATTAATTACATTAAATGATCAATTTAAACAGCAGCAAGAGATACCGTTAGTACCAATACCTCAAGATAACACTACTGTATATAATGGTGATATACCTGTTTATTATGAAAATGATGCAGACTTTAATACAGCAAAAGCACAACTTATTGAAGTGCTTGATAAATTATATACAATTAATCAACTAGATAAATTAGATGAACTTAAAATTAATATTAGAGATAATTTAAATGCTAATGCTAAAAATACAGATAAGGTACTAATTTTAAATAATTTAAAAAAAAATTTAGAATCAGTTTTGGTGAACTATGAAGCTAATTTTCAACAATTAACAAATGAGCAATTAAATGACTTAACATTTAATGCTTGTTTTACTGGAGCTAACTCTAATGCAATTATGATGTTTGATAGATGTATTTATGGTTCAGGACTTAGTGCATTAATGGTGCCAATAAAAAAAGAAATTATTCGTCAAAGTGCGCAAGAGATAAGAGAGGAAATAAGAAGGGATAGGTATGAACTAATTAGAAATCATAGTTTGCACCCAAACTTAGGTCTACATCATGGTAATGAAGTCCATGATACCAATGCAATTTATAATCTAGCTTCTAATGATTATCATTTGGCTTTGGTTGAAGATGATGAATATATTAATTATTTTTGGACTAAATTTGTTTTAAGAAATGATATTAGTGATATTGATCAAATGTTTACTGCTCAATCAGATCTTCAGCAGGAACTCAATAATCGTCTAGGTAGAAATATTACAATTAATTTATTAATTGAACAATTTACACAGTTTACAGAGCAACCAACACCTCAATGGACACAAGAAAATAATACTCAATTAGGAGCGCTTGCTGGAGATTCGAGTATAGCATCTATGTTTTATCCACCATTAGACTCAGGAGTAGTAGCAACTGCAGATAATCGTAGTATGAAAGAACTACCTGATGATGCATTAAAGTTACAATCAAAAGTTAAAGCATTTTTAACCTATTTATTAATGATTAATGGTTATACAAATGAGAATCCTGTTATCAAAGTTAATGAAGATGAAAATGCACACCTTGTAGAAACAGAAGATGGTATTTTTATTATTGCTGAGTATGATGATGGTATTGCCGAGCGTCCCATCCTTTCGTCATTAGATGAAATTGTTAATGATGCGAGTTGTTTTTCTGATCAGAAAAAAGAAATTATCCAGCAAATTTTACCGTTTATTGACCTATTAAATAATAAATCATTGAATCAATTAGCTAAAGCAGCTTCAATAATAAGAAATGAAGAACTAGGAGAAGGTCCAGAAATTTTATCTATTATTTTAGATATACTTTTAAGGTCACCTAATGAGTGTGATATAAATGCAATCAAGCAATTAGCTATTTACACACCAATTAATGATATTGAAAAAATTAAACAACTGACAACATTATTAATTTTAGATGATCACCCAAATCAATCTACTAGCGATGCATTTAGAGTACTTGCAATTAAGGCTCATAAGATTATTACTAATGAAGATATATCTGAACCAAGCAATTCATTAGATCCATTATTAAATCATTTAGAGATTGATCAATTAGATAATCAGGTATTAGAAGCACTATGTATTAAAAGTGAATTTATTCATGATTCTCAGAAATTAGCTACAATTGCTGAAACTGTGATGACAAGAGGAGGTAAACTTTCTCCTGAAGCATTATTTGCTCTTTTAAGTAAGTCAGCAGATATTCAAAATGATCAAGCTTTTGAATATTTTACAAATCAGGTAGGTAGTTATAGGAACACTTGGCACGGTCAAGAATTTGTGTTTGTTGGGAATAATATCGAGGCTTTTAAAGTAATTTTAAATAATGCTCATAGATTGAGTAATAATGAGCAAAATGCAATGTTAACTTCTTTTATATTTGCCCGTCTAGTGGAATTAAATAAAACAACACCAGTTGATAGTTTACTCAATACACTTTACGGCGTGATGCGTAATTCTTTTGATACAATTAATTCACATCATAATGCAGGTCGTCATTTTAAGCACTATATGAAAGAAATATTAAACTTAGGTTTAATTCATCAAGGTCAAACAGGAGAGCAAATACCTGATGATATATTAATTACTTTATCCCTATACCTAAGCGAACTATCAACAGATCAATGTAGTCGAATTGCTAATTGTTTATTAGAATTAGATCCTACTGGATATACTCGGCAGCAATCAATTGATTATTATAAGGCATTAAATAGATTTGCAAAGTTTGGTGATAGATCTAATATGGCAAGGAGGCTAATTTCAAATGAAGATCACTTTAATTTAATATCAAAAGATAATATTAATTTAATTCTTCAAGATGAAATAGCTAAAATGCATTTGTATGGAGCAATGGATAGGCTTAATGCTAATGCATTTTGTAAAATGGTTAAACGAGCATTTGATGAAATAAAATCACATGCTCAATCATTTGACAATGTATTATTAAATTCAGATAAATTGGCAGGAGATCAACAACTATTAATACGAGTTACTCGAGTATCGATTAATGAACGTATGTCAGTTAGTACTGCAAGTATTGGAGCATTAGCTAATCAACTGGTTCGATTAAGAGGTAGTAATTCAATTGAAAATAAACAATTATTGAGAAGTTTTATTAATACTTATGGAAATCAATTAACAGCCGATCAAGCAAAATTATTTTTTGAAAAATCAAGTAAATATCTTAGATACAATCAAAAACATAATGGTATTGATTCCCGAGTTGAAAATAAAGCCATATTTTTAACAGCATTAAAATCATATGCAACTCATTTAAACTTAGAGGATGCAGTTAAGTTATATAAAGATATTCAACAGGCAAAAAATGATGATAGAAGTGCTTATTACCATTTATGGGAATTAAGAGGTTTGCCTGGACATGGTAATGCTAATAGTGGTTATAAAGCACTACAAATGCTTCAGCAAGCAATTAGTAATAAGCATTATCAACTAACTCAACTTGAAAATACTAACATTCAAGCTAGTTTACTAGAAAGTGTTGAAGGCATTCTTGTTGAAAATAATGATACTTCAAAAATAGCTCGTTTACGCCACTCAAGGTTAACACATCCAGTAGAGCCAGCGAATAAAAAAGAAAATAAAGAAGAGTTACCACCAAACTTATTTTCAGCAGCTGATGAAAAGGATAAAAAGCAGATTGAAGAACTTAATCAAGGTTACTAGTATTATAGCTTTGGCAGTTTATGTGTCAGAAATTAGTTTTTGATACAGTTTATCCAACTGATCAACCATGTGTTTAGGGTTAAATAGCTTTATAAATTTATTAGTATTTGTTAGGTAGTTATTTAGGTCACTTTCATTTGATAGTAAAGTTATCGCTTCATTTATCTTGATAGCTAAATCTTGTGGGTTACTTGGCTGATGTAAAAAAGCAACCTCTTCATTTAAAAACTCATCTAAACTCCCAGAGTTTGCTGCAACAAGAATATTATTAAATGCTAAAGCTTCAAGCGTAACTAGACCAAACGGTTCTTTTTTAGATGGAAAAATAACAATATCAGAATCTGCCATTATATTACAAAATGCTTTAAACTTTAGATTTCCAATCACTTTTATTCTTTTGTCATCAATCTGTTTGATTTGATCAGTTTTAGGGCCACAAATAGATAATTGAAAGTTTTTATCAACGTACTTTAATGCATTAATTAAATCAAAGTAACCTTTATGTTCTTGATATCCGCCAGCATAAAGAAGTTTGATTTCATTTTTTCTCGCTTTAATTGGTTTGACTGTTTCAGCTAGTTTTAAAACTTCTGAGAAAACACAATTTTGGATAACATGAAATCGATCATCTTTATGTGTTTTATCTTCAATCCAATTTTTAGTGGATTGGCTAACTGCAACTAGAGCATCTGCTTGTTTAGGAATGACAGGGTACTCGAAATTACGATGGTAATGTACAACAAATTTGGTTTTTGAGTTTTTTATTTTTTTTGCAATCGTATCAACAAATCCTTGGCGATTATGTATATGGATAATATCTGCATTAAAATGATTTAGTTTTTTGATTAATTGATTAAATGTAAAAGCATTTAATTTAAACCATTTATTAAACACTCTATTTATCAATTTACTTTCAGAAAAAAAACGATAGTTGATTGAGTGAAATACAGTATCATTTAAATTATCTTTTGAAAATACTTCTATAATATAACCTTTTTTTTGTAATTCAGTTGCCTGATCAAGTATTAGCTTTGCCACTGGTGCAGATAGATCAGTTACATTATCCCAAAAATATACAATTGCTACTTTTAACTGTTTATGCATTTTTATCTCCAATCGATAGGTATTGCTTAGCTATTTTATCCGCTGAAAATTTATTTTTTAGAGTATGAATATCTATTAGATAAGGATGCTCATAAACTTCCTTTATTTTTTTAGCTAAGCTTTCAGATGTAAGTTCAGCTAAACCTCTTGCCATTGCCCCTGTCAAAATTTCTGAAGGGCCAGAAAGACAGTTGGTGCTTACAACTGCTGTATTACAAGCTAATGCTTCTACAATAACATTGCAAAAGCCTTCAAAGTCAGAGCTAACAACTAATAGTTTGGCATTTTTTACAATTGGATACGGGTTTTGATAAAAGCCAGCCATAATAATCTTATCATCGAGTTGATGCTCAGATATCCATTCTTTAATATTGGTTTCTTGATCTTTACTTCCTTTACCAATTAAAACTAATTTGGCATCTATTTTTGATAAATAATATGCTTTTAATAATCGACTAATACGTTTTTGGTGTTCAGCAAATCTGCCTAAATACACAATATATGGTTTATTGATAGCTATGGGTAATTCCATATTAGCAAGCTTATCTATATTATCAAAATCAAACGGGTTATAAATAGTTTGAATTGAGTTAGGTTTAATTTTCATGGTATTAATAGCATCTTTTTGAATGCCATTAGAGACAGTAATTAAATTTTTATGGTTATAAATTTTTTGATAACGGTGTAGCTTTAGCCAGCGGCTGATACCAGATTTATTCTCTAAGTTAGTTTGCCAAGACAGTGCAATGTGTAAAACTGAGTAAATTTTATCTGAAGGGTATCTTGAATAAGTTAATATCCGATCACAGTCTTTTTTATTAGATAAGATAAGGTCAAATTTAAATTGATTTGTGTTTTCAATTTCAGCTATTGTTTGATCAAAAGAGTTAGCTAAGTGTTTAAAGTAACGGTTAGAAAGTAAACGTATTTTGGATTTTTTGATTAGAGGAAGCTGAATCTGATTAACTTGAAAGTTGATGTCATAGTCTTGTGTTTTTTTTAAGGTAATAATATAGACATTACAATTAAAGTTTTTAATCATAGTTTCAGCAAGTGTCAATACAACACGTTCTACACCACCAATACCAAGTTTTTCAAGAAAAAATACAATATGCTTTTTAGTCAAGAGAGTCACCTTGTTTATTTGAAACCTTGCTTAACAACTGTTCTGTTGCATCAAGTATATCTTGGACATCTACGCGATGAATATACTCAGCAGTATCTTTAGGAATGGGTTGCCTTAATTTTTCACCACAGGTAATAATTGCTTTGGGCGAGTTATTATAAGGCCAGGTATTATTATCTAACTTTGAAATAGCAACAATGGGTACTTTCATGGCTGAAGCAATATGCATGGGGCCTGTGTCATTTGTGATATATAAATTGATAAAAGATAAAATCGCAGTTAGCGTTAAGATATCAAAATTTTCATCCATACAAACAATGTTAGGGTTAAGTGATTTAAATTGATTGAGTAAGTTTTGTTCTTTTTTTGAACCAGTAATAAGAAATATATAGTTAGGATATTTTTGATAAAGTATCTCAATGAGCTGTTTAAATTTCTCTGTAGGCCATTGTTTTCTAACTTGGCTAGATCCAGGGTGTATACCAATAATAAACTTGTCATTTAAGTTTTTCTTTAGAAGGTATTGTTTTGCCAATTCAAAATGGGTTGGCTGAGGATATAAAACTAATTCTAGTAGTTCAGGCTTAAAGGATAAGTTAATTATCTCAAGCATTCGATTTCTTATATGTACTGGATGGTCACCATTTCCGTTAATTAGGTGGGTAAATAGATTATCTAATTTTTTTACTTCATTTTTAATGCCAACTAAATATTGAGGCTTTAGTAAGGCACATAATGAAAAGACATATCGATCACTAGCATGAAAAATAAAAATTGCTTCAAATTTTTGTTTGCCTAAAGATCTATAGAGTTTGAATTTATTGAGTTTATCTGCATTAAATAATTGATCAATATAGGGGTTATTTTCACTAACAGCAGCGCCTAGATTACTGGTTAGATAACTAATTTGAGCTTGTGGTAAAGCAGTTTTAATACTTTTAAAAAATGGTGTAGACCAAATATTATCACCTAGTGCTGTTGTGCAAACTAATAAAATTTTTGGTTTATCCTGATGATATGTATTTGTCTTATGAAAAAGATTAAACAGTTTGACTGTACTGGTTATTAGTAAGTTTTTGATAGTCTTTGACATTGTTTAATTTATTTATTACTTAAATTTTTTTCTTTGGTTGAAATTCTAACATAATCTAATGTTTTTAGGGAGTTAGTAATTGCTAAGAGAATAACCATAAGTTAATATTTTCTGTATTAAAGTAGTGTTGGAAATATAGCAATATCATGAGTTCATTTAAAAATACAATATTAAAGTTTGTATTTACTATTTTAGGAAAGTTATCTAGAACAAAAAAAATAACTTCTGAGAAGAAAGTGTTAATTGTTTCAACGACAGGGATGGGAGACTCGCTTTGGGGAACACCAGCGATTAATTATTTGGCTAAATACCATCAATGTAATATTGATGTATTAACATCGACAGTTGGTATTCAAGTATTAATGCACAATCCAGATATTAATAAAATCTATTGTTATTGGTCAAATAGTTTTTTTGCCTTATTTAAGTTGATCAAAACCATGTTGTTCAATACATATGATCAAGTATTTTTATTTCATGCTTCTCAACGAATTGTGCCTTATATCGCTTATTTAGCAAACCCTAAGGCATTTTATTGCATTGATCATTTATCTAATAAAGTTGCTGATATGTATACTGAGATATTTAGGATTTCAGATTATCCTGAGTCTCATCAAGTACAATGGCGACTTAACTTGGTTGAAAAGTTTTATCCAAAATCTAATATCGAAATATTTCAACCACAACTTAAAATATTCCTAACTGATAAGGAAAACGAACAGGTTGATGCGTTTTGTATGAATCATCAATTAGAAAAAGGTAACTATGTATTTGTTCAGCCGGGAGCTAATGGCAAACACAAGCAGTGGTCACCAGATAATTTTCGCCAAGCAGTGATCTTTATTACTCAGAAACTAAATAAAAAAGTAGTAGTTTCAGGCTCAAAAAATGAAATTGAATTAGTTGAAACAATAACAAAAGGATTAAATGAGAATGTTATTAGCATAAAGGGAGAGTTTCCAGTGAAGGTTGTTGCTGGGATTATTCGAAATGCTGAATTTATGTTAACAAATGATACAGGTCCTATGCATTTAGGTGAGGCTTTTCATATACCGATGATTGTGATTATACTTAAAAAGTTTTATTTTGAAGCTTGGCCAATACTAAATCATGCTTATACAAAAGTCTTAATGGTAGATCATCATCAGTATGGTGAATATATGAAACAACCTAGTTTAGAAGTGGTTGTCAATGAACTGAACCATTATTTTGATAATAAAGCTTCAGTAGGTGTCTGAAATGAAAATATTATTGATATCTGACCAAAAGGCAAAAAGTGATCACTCTTCTGTTGAGGGACTATTTTATAATGCAGTTAATCAACTTAGTGATGTAAATTCTGATATTGTATATTTTTCTGATCAGTTAGATAAAGCATCTTGGCTTAAGCAAAATAAAATACAAGTACCTAAAAGAACAAAGCATATAAAAATAATTAAGTGTTTATCAGCAATTATTGATTTAAATCAATACGATTTTATTGTTATACGTAATTATTTTTCTACATTAAGACAGTTTTTAAAGGTAAGGAAAAAATTTAATTTCAAAGTTGGGTTTTGGGAGTCATTTCCACATAATTATCGACGCTATGAGGAGGCAAGGCGTTTTCGTAAATCCTTGTGGCGTAAATCAATTGAATGGTATTTTAAGTATAAGTATCAGAAGAGTTTAATTAATCAATCTGATTTTTATCTACCAATTTCTCAACAACTTCAGGATGATTTTTATCCTAATTTAACAACAGCAAGCTATCCATTATCCTTAGGTGTTGATGTTGATATACTACCTAAAACAGATAAAAAAGTTTTGGATGACAGTGAATTAACTTCATTTGTATATACTGGTACAATAGATCAGTTAAGAAATTTTGATATTATTTTGGATGCATTTCTTAATGTTAAAGAAGCTTATAAGCTTTTTATTTACACAGCCAGTAATAACGATTGTGTTAAAGAACTTCAGTTACGCAGTCAAGTAGATCCCAGAATTCATTGGTGTGTACCGTTAAAAAGGGATGATTTATTTAATGCCTTGATTCAATCAGATATTGCTGTTGGTATTTTTCCTGAATCTAAAACATATCGTAGTGCTTCACCAACAAAAACGATTGAGTATTTTGGTATAGGTTTACCAGCATTGTTAAACCACATCCCAGAATATGATTTGTTATTTAATAATACGTGTGCATTTTTTTGTGAATTTAATCAACAAAGTATACATAAAGCTATAGAAAAAATTGTTCAATTACCTAAATCACAACTAGTTGAAATGGGTAAAAAAGGTCGTGAAATTATTTTAGAAAAAAGATCTTATCAGACCATGGCTAAGTCATTAATTGAATTTTTACAGTCGCTTTAATTTATTTTAAAACAGAAAGTAGGCCAAAATCAGTAGCAATTTGAAGTAAAATAATACCAATACCAATTAAGAAAACCAAAATTAATAATAATTTACTAAATAATGTAAGACGTTTTTGGCTTTTTCTGACTTTCCAATTCATTAAAGCAGGTATACTAATGAGTATAATTGCAACAAAGATACTGGCATAACCAAGCGCATTTTTAAACCCATCAGGATAGTAAACTGCATATAACCACGCAGGTAAAAATGTAATGATAAAGGCTAACAAGCGATGGCTATGTGGCTTAGTTTTTAATTTATAAGTATCTTGATTAAAGTTATATAAGCCTAAAGTTACTCCTAAAAATGAGGTGGTGACGGCAATATTTGTAAATGCATTAATAAATGCAGTTACCTCAGGTACATTTAGATAGGTTGCAATCGTTGAAACAAAGTCACCCAATTGATTACCATTCGCTGCAATATTTTGATAGCTATCATCACCATATAAAGGAATTGCACCTAATGAAACGGTATTCCAAATTATATAGATTATTAATGGCAGTGTACTGCCAACAATCGTTGCTCTATATAATTTTTTTCGATCAGAGTTAAGATAGCTTCTAACTGTAGGTAAAATATGATGAAAGCCAAATGAGGTAATTAAAATTGGAAAAGCTGCCCAAATATAAGGCATGCCTGCGTTGGCTTGAATTAATTTTTCAATAGATAACTGTGGTGCAATAAAGATAACTAAGCCAAGAAATGTAATTACTTTAAAGGTTAATAGTACTTTATTAATCTGATCAACGACTCGAGTTCCAAAATAGACAAATGCACCTAGAACAATAACAAATATGGCAGCATTTAGTTTTACATTTAGGCTAATACCAAAATAAGATAATAATAAGCTTAAAAGGGAAGCGCCACCAGTTGTATAAGCTGCTGATAGTGAATACAGCAAAAGTAAATAAGATAAAAAGGTAATCAGTTGGCCAACTCTACCTAGAGTATAATAAGCCATATTACTAAAGTTAGTACCATCTTTAAAAGCAAGGTTGGTTTCATTAATTAAACAGGCTGTAATGGTCATAAGTAACCAAATAAGTACCAATAAAATAATTGATGTTGTATAGCCACTGGCCGCTGTTACTAAAGGAATAGATAACATACCAGCACCAATACAGGTGCCGGTAATGATTAAAGCACCACCAAATTCACGGGAAATGAGATATTTAAACATAAATAGCCTTAAATAATTAGATTTGTACCGTTAAAGCAGTATTATGATATCGTTTGATTAAGACGATGTATAGATAAAAAAGAAACCTTAGGCTGTTTCTTTTTCTGTTGTAAAACTTTCAGTTTCAGTTGTATTTAAAGCTGGTAAGACCGTACCTTTGACTTCACCAAAACCAATACGATAATCTTCATTTTGACAATAGCCTTTAATAACAGCAGTATCACCATCTTGGAGGAATTTGCGTTCTTCTTGATTCATTAATTTAATGGTTTCTTTGCCACCAAAGGTTAGCTCAATCATACTACCAAAACTTTTTTCATTCGAGCCGCTGATTGTGCCAGATGCTAATAAATCACCAGTATTCATAGGACAACCATTAACACTATGATGTGCTAGTTGTTGTGTAAAATCCCAATACATATCTTTAAAATTCATCGTTGCAATGGTTTCTGGCTTACTCATAGTTGGCGTTTGGATGGCAAATTCCAAGTTAATATTAACGCCCCAATCAGCAGCACGTTGAAGATAAGGTAAAACTTGTGGGTCTTGTTTTGGACTTTCTACTCGAAATGGTTCTAAGGCATCTAATGTGACAACCCAAGGTGAGATCGATGTACAGAAATTTTTACCTAAAAATGGACCTAGTGGTACATATTCCCATTTTTGAATATCTCTGGCACTCCAATCATTGACTAAAACCATACCAAAGATATGCTCAGGTGCTTTTTCAGTTGTTATTTGCTCACCATGTGTGGTTGCATTACCAACAAAATAGCCGACTTCCACTTCAATATCTAAGGCTTTCGAAGCTGAATAAATAGGTACTCCCTCATTTGGCTTAGTTTGGCCAATGGGGCGTCTAAAATTAGTGCCGCTGACAACAACACTTCCTGCTCTGCCGTCATAAGCAACAGGTAGATGACGCCAGTTAGGTAGAAGTGGATTATCCTTATCTCTAAATAATTTACCAATATTTGATGCATGTTCGATGGATGAATAAAAGTCAGTATAGCCACCTATTTTAACGGGCATATGTAGGGTTACTTGATCCATAGGAATTAACAATTTTTGTTTTAACTCATCATCGTTTTGTATGGTGGGGGTGTCATGCCTTAATAATCGACTAATGGCATTTCTAAGCTCAGTAATTTTATTTCTTTCAAGGGCCATTAAGTCATTCAGATACTCGCCTTTGAGAATATTTTTATCAATGGCTTGATCTGTAAATAAATCACATTCAAATGCGCTGAATAGGTCAAAGACAAAATCACCAATGGCAACGCCAATACGCTTTTGAGGATTTTGAGTATCACTAAAAATACCAAAAGGTAGATTTTGAATTGGAAAATCATGTCCATGTGGGATGGTAATAAACGAAGAAAGTTTTGGGTTATTTGCTTCAATCATAGTTATATCCTATTAATTACTGATCTATTGTTGCGGTTGTTTTGCTATTAGTAAAATTAGATTTTAATCCTTTCCAGCAATCTAAGTAATCTCTTTGGCGAAAGGCTGCATTAAATGCATATTCTGTTACTTGCCATGTTGCATTACTTTCAAACATAAATGCTAGAGTATTTTGATAGCGTTGTGGATCTTCTTTCATTGTTGATGCTTTTTCAAATACATCTGCATCAACACCATGACCACTCATGGTATTATGCAAACTTGCACCACCAGGAACAAACCCTGTTTCTTTGGCGTCATATTGACCAAAAATTAAGCCCATAAATTCACTCATAATATTACGATGATAATAAGGAGGCCTAAAGGTATTTTCTTGAGTCATCCAGCGCTCAGGAAATATGACAAAATCCATATTAGCAGTACCGGCTATAGTTGATGGTGCAGTTAATACAGTAAAAATACTTGGATCTGCATGATCTTTTAAGACACTGTTAATGGGGGTGAATAGTGATAAATCGTATTTATAAGGTGCACAATTACCATGCCAAGCAATCACATCTAAAGGTGAATGTTGAATATCCATCTGCCATAAATGACCTTGAAATTTACTATATAGCGTAAAATCACCTTGTTTATCTTCAAAGTTTGCACAAGGAGATAGAAAATGACGTTCTTCAGCTAAGCCATTTGCACCAATAGGGCCTCGCTCTGGTAGGTAGAGTGTGCTTTGTTGGACTTCACAAATATAGCCGCGCGCATGAGACTCATTTAAAATAACTTGAAAACGAATGCCACGTGGGATGACAATAATTTCACCTGGAGATACATCAATAACACCTAGCTCTGTTTTAAATGTTAAGCCACCCATCTGTGGTACAACTAAAAAGTCGCCATCAGCATTATAAAAGAAGCTCTCTTCCATTGATGTATTAGCATGATATAGATGAATTGCAGCTGAATGATTATAAGCCATCGTTGCTAAAGATGAGATAAAGTCAGTTGGTTTTTGAGGTTCAGGTTGTGGCGACCAGCGCATTTGATCTGGCGGTGTAATTAAGTCATCTTGATAATGATAATCTCGTATTAAATGATTAATAACACGGCTTGCAGGTGCGCAATTTAAAACAGATGGGCGGATTCGATATAACCAGCTATTAAAGTTTTGGCTTCTAGGCGCTGTAAAAGCACTATGATTGATTTGTTCAGCATATAAGCCAAACGGTGCTTTTTGAGGGGAGTTGCGATCTTTGGGTAAAGCACCTTCAATACTTTCACTTTGAAAGTAGTTATGAAAGCCTGATTGATATGTTTGTGTCATTGAATACTCCAAAAATTTTTGTTCAAACGGCAGTTTTAGCCTTAATCTGATTTTGTTCTACATATTCTGGCGATGCTTTTTTAAATGCATCTAATTTGTTGCAGTTGTTGTAAACTAAGTTAATTAAAGGATAATCACTCAAATCCACTTCAAAACGAATGGCATTATAAACTTGTGGAATAAGGCATAAGTCAGCTAGCGTAACTTGACTGTCAAATGAATAAAGACCTTTTGTTTTTTTAAGTTGAGTTTCAATCGCTTTAAAGCCTGTATGAATCCAGTGGTGATACCACTTTATTTTTTCATCTTCACTACAGTTTAAGTTAGCTTTGAGATATTTTAAGACAGATAAATTATTCAAAGGATGAATATCACAAGCAATGGTTTGAGCAAAACTTAAGATTTGTGCAGAGATTTCTTTGCTTGTTGAAAGTAGGGGATTATTTGGATATTGATTGTCAAGATAAGTAATAATTGCTAATGATTGAGTTAAAGTAAAATCACCATCTACAAGCGTTGGTACGCGTTGCATTGGGTTTAGTTTGCGATAATCATCACTGTATTGCTCACCACCATTATTGACAAGATGCACTTGGACTAATTCATAGGGAATTTGTTTTAATTCAAGTGCAATGCGTACACGATAGGATGCTGAAGATCGAAAATAATCATAGAGTTTGATCATTTTTTGGTATCCTCTAAAACACCACGCTCAATCTGATCCAACTCAATTGAGTCAAATAAAGCTTGAAAATTACCTTCACCAAAGCCTTCATCACCTTTGCGTTGAATGATTTCAAAGAAAACTGGACCAATAACTGTTTGTGTAAAAATTTGTAGTAAAATACCACCATCTTTAGTCGGTGCGCCATCAATTAAAATGCGGTTTTTCTGCATACGTTCGACTGATTCAGTATGATGAGGTAGGCGCTTATGAATATTTTTATAATACGTATCCGGTGTATGCATAAATTCACTACCTTGACTGCGCAGTGTTTCAATCGTTTTATAAATATCACTAGATTCTAATGCAATATGTTGAATACCTTCACCATGATATTCATGCAAAAATTCTTCAATTTGAGACTTATCATCAGCTGACTCATTAATTGGGATGCGAATTTTATGGCAAGGGCTAGTCATAGCACGGCTAAATAGCCCGGTTAATTTCCCTTCAATATCAAAGTAGCGAATTTCACGAAAATTAAATAGTTTTTCATAGAAGCCCGCCCATTTATCCATATTACCTCTAAATACATTATGCGTAACATGATCGAGCGTCTTAAGACCAACTTGATTATTCTTCATAGTTTCATCACTATTAGGTAGCTTATCAAATAAGTCACTATCAAGAATATTTGCATAAGGTGTTAAATATAGACGTGTATCTGCGATACCATGAATTAATTTGATTGAATCATCATGCCAATTATCGCTTGCTGCTTCAACATCATTTGCACCAGATTTTTTTGTATACTGATAAGCTGCTTTAGGGTCTTTAACTAAAAAACCCATACTACAGACACCACCGCCATGCTTTTGAGCGAATGATTCCGCAAAGCCGCCAGTTTCGGCATTGATTAAAAAGAAAATATTATTTTGTTGCCATACTTCTAATTTTTTTGTTTTATGATTGGCAACATGGCTAAAACCTAAACTTTGAAACAGTACTCTTAATGCTTCTGGTGAAGTAGAAGTATATTCTAAAAATGCAAAGCCATTGGTATTGGCTGGATTATCGAATGCTTGCATGGCTTACTCCTTAAATGATGTTAGCTTCTGTTTGTTTGTTAATGCTAATGGTATCTAAAATTGTGAAAATTCGTCTTGTGGCACTAAATTTATTACCAAATAAGTCAACTGCTTGATCTCTCATGCTTTGAGCGTGATTTTCTAAATAATCTTCTAAATAAGGCCAGCTATCGATTGCATATCGAACGGTTATTAGACACATTTCAGAACTGCTTGTTTGAATTTCTTCATTAATTTGTGCGCGTCTAAAACCATCAAAATTTAACATATCTGCAACGTGAGGTTTAAGCCATGTTAGATAGGGGTCATAGATTGATTGATGAACACTTAGATTAACTTCATAAATAATCATAGTTATAAATTCCTAATTTTTATCTCCATCATAAAGCGATCTCTATGATATACGATCCAATGCCATTTTATAAAGCGATGCAGTCATTAGTTTGCCATTATTGATTGCATAGGCTTGTTCAATATTTTGATGAATTTCTTTATAGATATCTTTAAATACATTTTCTGTATTTAAATTATGATCTGATTGTTCGCTCATCAAATGGTAGAATGTTCTTGCCATACCCATATTAGCTAGAAAGTCTGGAATGACGGTTAATTTACGATCTAGGTATTGTGAGCAGACACCATAGCAATATTCATTTTCAACAAAAGGGTGATTTGCTCCACAAGCAATTAGACTAAGCCCATTATCATAAAGTTGATCGATAAATGATTTGTTAATTAGGTTAGAGCCAGCTGCTGGAACAAAAACATCGACAGTCGTATTAATAAACTGTTGGTTAAACTCATCATGGTTATAAAGTTCTATGCCTAAATGACTTAGTGATCTATTTTTTATAACACTAATCAATTGTTCTTTACTTATGCCATTGTCAAATAATAAGCCGCCATTATGATCACTTAATGCAACAATTTTAGCGCCAGCATTGTACAAATACCACAAAGCAGCGGCACCAACATTGCCAACACCTTGAATAAATACTTTTTTATCTTTTAGTGAACCTTTAGCGATCGTTAAAAAACTATCAATTGAGGCAAAGACACCATAACCTGTAACAAGCTCAGCTAGTTGAACAGATAATTCTGAGGTTAATTGAACTGATTCGGCTAATAATTTCATATTATTAATTGCTTGGCTTTTTTTAGCTTTATCACCCTTAGTTACGGCATAGATAATACCTTCTTGCGAGTTTTCAATACCCATTGGTTTGAGTGTTTCATTGATTTTATGAATATCAGTATTTAAATCACTTCCGGTACCATAGCAATTTTTTAAAATAGGTTTAATGGCTTGATACCAGCGCTCTAAAATCTCATATTTTTGAGGATGCTTTGGATCAAGTTGAATACCTGTTTTAGCGCCACCAATTTCAGGACCTGAAAAGGCAAATTTAATTTCCATAATTTTTGCTAATGTTGTCACTTCATTAACACTAACGTTTTCATGAACTCTTGTGCCGCCACCGCAAGCATTGCCTTTAAGCGAGTTGATAACTAAAAAACCTCGAGTGTCTGAATGACTATCTTTCCAGGTGAATTTAATTTCGGGTTCTTTTTGTGTAAATGCTTCTAAATTGTGAATTACTTGATCCTGAAATTCGGTTAAATAATCAGTATCGTTTGTTATTTCTGTAATATTGGTCATATCCATTGTATCCATGTCAAAATCCTTAAACTAAATAAATTTCCATAATAGATTTAGTTGAGCTTTTCTTTTTAAAGTCTCTTATAAGAAAAACTAACTATTAGCGTCATAAGAGTTAATACGATAGTAAATAGAATCAGTTGTTTTGTCTAATATTTTTTATGCTGACTGTTTAATGGTGCATCAATTAATTTAAACATAAATAAGCGTTTATTAGTTGCAGCATAGATAAAATTAAGTTAAAACTAATTGCAATAATTTCAGGGAATCTCATATGCTTAGGAGAATTAAATGGCGCTTGATAATCATAGGTTTGAACAATTAAACTATTTATCTAATTATCTAAATATTAATCAGATAAATAAGCTTAAATCTATATTACAATCTACTGTCGCATCGCAACAGAAGTGGATACAAATTTTATCCATAATCAAAGAGTCTAAAATACCTTTTGATTTGCAAAAAAAACTATTTGATTTGATTTATCAAAATAAGATTAGTGCCTATGCCTATATACCTAATAATGAAACAATTGCAAATTCCTATCTGGCGTTATGGATGCGATCATTAGATATTGATTCTGTAAGTGACTTTCATCGATATAGCATTGAGAATAAGCTTCAATTTTGGCAAAAAATTATTGAGCAGATGGGTATTCACTATAAAAAAACTTATGCTTCTTTAATGGATATTAGTGATCCGATTAATCCTAAATGGTTGGTTGGTGCAGAGTTTAATATTGTTGATAATTGCTTAAAGCATGATAAAAATAAAGTTGCGATTATTTATGCAGCTGAAGATGGTATTTGCCATCATGTAACTTATGGCCAACTATTATTATTAGTTAATAAAATAGCCAATGGCTTACTTAATCAAGGCTTTAAAAAGGGTGATCGTATTGCTATTGATATGACAATGACAGTTGAAGCTGTTGCGATTTATCTTGCAATCATTAAAGCGGGTTTAAGTGTTGTTTCAATTGCTGATAGTTTTGCCAGCGATGAAATTAAAGTACGTTTAGATATTACTAGTGCAAAAGCAATTTTTACAGAAGATTATATCATAAGAAATAATAAAAAAATTCCACTATATGATAAGGTAAAACAAGCAAATCCAGAAAAAATATTTGTTATAAAATCTTCCAATTCAGATATAGAAATGCGAGATCAGGATATAAGCTTTGATCAATTGATTGATAATGCTTTAGATGTATTTGAATCTGTTTCATGCCAAGCAGATGATGAAATTAATGTACTATTTTCATCTGGTACAACAGGACAACCAAAAGCAATTCCTTGGAGTCATTCAACAGCAGTGAAAGTTTATTCAGATAGCTTATTACACTTTGATACAAATAGTGAGGATATATGGGCATGGCCGACAAATTTAGGCTGGATGATGGGGCCATGGGTTAGCTTAACAGCCTTATTGCATGGTGCAACGTTAGCACTTTATTATGCTGCACCAACTACTGACGTTTTTGCACAATTTATTGAAAATGCAAAAGTAACTAAATTGGGTATTGTACCAAGTATTGTTAGTGCTTTAAGGTCAAAAGCTATTTTGGATTCAATGATTAACTGGGGGCGAATACAAGCATTTGGCTCTACTGGTGAATGTTCAAATTTTGACGATATGTTGTATTTATCATCTAAAGCTAATTATGCACCTGTGATTGAGTACTGTGGTGGCACTGAAATAGGGGGTGCTTATATTACAACAACGACCGTTGAGCCATTAATCCCATCAACATTTACAACACCTACATTTGGATTGGATTTATGCTTATTAGGTGATAAGGCTCAAGTAATAGAGGGTGAGGGGGAAGGAGAAGTGGCATTAATTGGGCCATCTTTTGGTTTATCTTTAGATTTATTAAATAAAGATCATAATGCGGTTTATTATAAAGATATGCCTAATATTAATGGAAAACAACTAAGACGTCATGGCGATGAAATTAAAAGAATAAAAAATGATGAAGGCTATTTTTATAGAGCACAAGGGCGCGCAGACGACACTATGAATTTAGGAGGAATAAAGACTTCTTCTGCTGAAGTTGAACGTTGTGTAAATAAATTAGAAGCAATTTATGAATCTGCAGCCATTGCCATTAATGCTACAGAAGGAGGTCCTTCAAAGCTTGTGATTTTTGTTGTTTTATCAAAAGAGGAAAATGAAAATAATTTGAAATATAAGATGCAGCAATTAATTAACCAGCATTTAAATCCTTTATTTAAATTATCTGATATTGTAATTGTAGATAAACTACCAAGAACAGCCTCTAATAAAGTAATGCGACGTGTGTTAAGGGATGGGTATGTTAAAGATAGCGCTAGACTAAAGATGGAGCAGCCATTATAGACTTAGGTAGTTTCAAATCTAATTCACGCTGATAAAAGTATTTGATATATTGTGCATTATTATATATTTCAGCATATAGCTCATAACGGTTTTTAAAGCCAAATTTTTTAACTAATGACTGGACTAATGTTTGAACAGTTCTGACTGAGCGACATAGGATTGATGCAATATCTTTCACTTCAAAATTGCCATGATAAATAGCAATAATACAAAGTATTTCAGATTTATTTAAACTTTGAAAATATAACGGGATTGAGGAACACAGATTTATATGTGTATTTGCAATTGGTTTAACAGTAAAGTCAGTTATAAGTTTTGGATGATTAATTTGAATTAATTTTTCAATTTTATTAATCATTTGAGACATATCTAGCCATTGAAGCTTTGATAATGAGTTAGTATATAATGGCGTTTTAACAAAAAAACAAAGGTTACTAATTGAGTTATCTAAATTATAGATATAATGAATAGGTAATAACCTAAGTCTGTCTTGAGTAATAATATCTAGATGATAAGCATTTTCACAAGATAATTGTGCTAAGTCATTCAAGTTAATGATAGCAGGTCGATATAAAATTTCATCAAAGCTAGAAATCTTTGCATTATTGGATGCTGCCCAAGTTTTAAACTCATCACAAGTTTTAAGTGGTATATTAATACCAAGTCCTGATTTAAATACTTTGGTATAGGTAAGGCCTTCTACTGCAAAAGGAATATCTAATTGATTAACAATTTTTCTCAATGATAGATAATGTTTTTTCCAAAAGTCATAGTGGATATCTTTAAGAGAGTGATATTCAAATTTAGTTATGTTATTTAGCATATTCATAGCTGTATAATGCGCTTATTTTTATTGACTACATAATCAACCTCAGTTCCACTATAAGCAATCGCAAAATCACCATCTGAGTCTGAAATTATATTAGTGATGCTTTTTGCATTATCAGGGCTTGGTAGAGTCGTTGACTTATAGTCCTTATCAAGCATTTGACTAATTGGCGTACTTTCATAGGTAATAATAAAGTTACTATTTCCAGTTGTATAAATATTTAGTATATTATGATTTATTATAGGGTTAATAATCGTTTTAGAACCATCATTTTTTAATAATAATGTGTCATTGGTATTTTTAAACTGTATTAATACAGACCCATTATCAGTAACTATAGCAGAAAGAAAGTCAAATGAATAAAACCCTTTAGGATACTTATAGGGTTGTCTATTACCTTCATTATCAATTGTTATGATTTGAGTCCCATAAATGATAACTATTTTATTTTCTGAGTAAATAATATGCTCAAAACTACATTGGCTAAAGCATGGATTAATAATTTCTTTATCAGCTGTATAGATAATAAAGTTATTAAGTATATCTTCACCTAAATTGGTTTTATATTGAATGTTTATGTTATTATTTTTAGAAATAAAAATAGATTTTAAATAAAATTTATCTATTTTATAATCTTTACTACCAATAGCATCATTAATCTCATTTAAGTTTATTGTTAATAAAGAACCATCTGATTTTATGAGTTGGATTAGATTGCTATCATATACTATTGCTATTTGATTGCGATTGGCTGAATTTAATAAATCAGATAGATAGTGGCTATTCTCTGGTGGTGTGATTGTATTAATTTCATTCGTTGCTTTGATTAAGGTTGCATTAGGCGTGTTTGTATATGAAATTACAAACTGACCATTTTGAGTATAAGTAATTTCTTTAATTTTGGCAGTTTTATTAGGCGCTTTAATATCAGCTGAATTATCCTTTTGATCAACTAATTTAACTGTTGAAAGATTATTATATTGAATGATTGCTCTAGCATTTTCACTCATATAAACGTTAGCTACTTCATCAGTTTTTTCAGGTGAGTTAATTATTTTAAAATCGCCATTTTTATTAACTAATATTAACTTTGCAGTATTTTCATAAGTAATAATTGTATTCCCAGCTTTACTAGTATAAATATGGCTTATTTTAGTTGCATCATTTGGCATATTAATTTTATTGATAATGGTATCTTCTGAGGTAAGATTATAATCAGCAAGATAAAGTATATTACTTGACTGCATTAATATATATTCAGGTGTGATAGCTACTGGAAATGCTTCGTTTGGAAGTGCGTGTAATAGGATAGGTGTGTCTGTCACGATATCAGATTCTTTCGTTAGAATTGATACAGTGTGATCAGAATTTTCATTATTTTTACCATCTATAGTAAAGCTACATGGGTGTAATAAGGAAATCTTGCAGCTTGAAGGGCTAAATTGATAGCCGCCCGTATCAGATAAGTGAATTTCAAATGTTTGTCTATCACTTGCTAAAGCTAGATTTGTTAAGGATGATAAACTAACTTCAATTTTTCCCATATTATCCGTATTTCTTGAGTTTAGCTCTACTGAGTCGATTGAAGCTTTATATTTTTCTTCGGTTGGAGTTGATGAGTCATCATCTGTAGAGCTATGGAAACAACCACTTAAAAATAGGCTAACTACCATCATATTTATTAGAGTAGAAATAGATTTATGTTTTTTCATTATTATTTTCCCATATCTTATATATTTTTAATTACACAAAAGTATATCTTTTATAATTTTTATGGATTTTATAGTTCGTTTAAAAAGAAAAATAGCGTAGAACTACGTGAAAATAGGTATGAGATATAAAATAATCAATACAGTAATTGGTTATTTTGCGTACTTTTGCGGTTTATGTACTTGTCAACATTAATTAAATTAATTGGTGTTTTATTTAATGATATTAATTAAGTTTATTTTGGAGACTAAAAATGACTATGACCATTGAACAAGTTATACCTGTTCCATTATTTGATACAAAAAAATATATATTTAGTAATACTAATGATAATCAGTTAAACATAAAAAATGAAAATGACTATTTATATGCAAAGCTTTTTTTACAAAATAATGCCAGATTTGAAGGTACATTTAACTCTTACAGACGAGAAGTTGAAAGATTATTGCATTGGTGTTGGCTGGTTGCAAAAAAATCACTACCATTACTTACGATAGAGGATATCAATAAATATCTTGAGTTTTGTCAGTCTCCACCTCAAAGCTGGAGAAGTGAGCGAAAATTAAGCAAGTTTATTAATAGTGAAGATCATACAAGAATTCCAAATCCAAACTGGCGTCCTTTTTTAGGCATTAATGGGGGTATTTTATCATCGAGTAAAGAGACTGCCCCTAGTAGTAGATCTTTTAATATAGCAAAAAATTCTCTAAAAGAAATGATTATGATTTTAAGCACATTTTTTAATTATCTTTTAAAAGTAAACTATGCCTCACATAATCCTATTATATTATTGCGTCAGAAGATTTGTTCTAAAATAGAAACTGTCACGACTAAGATTAAATTTACTAAAGAGCAGCTAGCTGATACTTTGTTTATTGCTAATTATATGTCAGAGAAAAATATATCACTACATGAACGTTCATATTTTATAGTTAACTTAATTATTAATATGCGTATTAAGCCGTCAGAATTAGTTATAAAAGGTAGTTTTACGCCAACTATGGCGGATATTATTCAAAAAAATAATAAATGGTATTTAAGGACTAATAAAAAAAGAGAAGTTGAGTTTGATGAAAACTCTTTAATAGCGCTTATTCGTTGGAGAAGATATTTAGCCTTAAGTCCATTACCTGTTGATGACGAATCTGATATTCCACTGGTTTCTAAATTAAAGGGCTATGGTGCAATAGAAAGTTCAGTGCATATTCGAAGAATCATTCAAGATATATTTGATGTTGCTGCAAACTATTATGCTAAAAAAAGAGAAAACCAAAAGGCAGAGTTCTTTAAAACTGCAAAGCCTAAGTGGTTAAGGTATGATTAGTAATATCATCTTTGTTTAAGTATTTATACGCTTTCTGCCTCGTTGATTTTTTCTTATATTAGTTTGAATTTTAATAATATATGAGGTTAATTAAATGAAATTTGGTGAAATACTTAAGCAAGTAGAAAAAGGAAGTTTAAAGACATTAACTCCTAAAGTAGTGCAAGATCTAGGCAAAAGATATTTAGAAAAATATCCTGAAAAAACTGAATTTCATAGTAATCAAAAAATAGCAGAAAAGTTGTCAAACTTAAATGAGTATTCAGTGTTTAATGATGATATTAAAAATGAAAAGTTATCTAAAAATGGTATTTATCCCACCGTATTTTTAGTTGAAACACTAGGTTCGTTAGATAATACTAATGGATGGTTAGCTGAAAAAATTTCAAGTTTACTTAATAAGGCTATGGATTCTAATATAGAGTTAGTTTGTAATATATCTAGTAATAGTGGTTGCCTTATGAGTAGAGTCCCAAGATTTGTTGTAGATGAATTTTATACTGTATTACGTAAGAAAATAAAAACCCAAGATTCTAATGAAACAAAGAAAGATCCTCAAAAAGAACTTATTATGTTTTATCGAAAATATAAAAATGATGGGAGATATGAACTTCAGGATTTTAGCAGCTTAAAAAAATAGTTAATAAATGTCAGATACATGCTTAATAAGCAGTTGTTAGCTCAAAAAACTATTCTAAAAAAACAATTATATAAATTAGAGCAAATTAACCCTTTAGTGAGTTAATTATCTAAATGGTTAAGGATTGATAAAATTGTTGATTTGAATAATGTTGAGAAGCTCAAGTATTATGATGGACTTTTTATTCTTAATGCTGCTTTATTGGAATACGAGAGATTTTATCAAGTTATTAAAAAATTATTTATTAATCATCAAAGTGAGTGTGATTTACTCAATAGTAAGATTCATGATTTATTTATCAAGCCGTTTATAGAAGGGACTTATATAACAAAAGATGATTTAGAAGATATTTATCACGAAGGAAAACAAATGATCAGAGATGAAATTATAAAAATTATAGCTAAAGCAAATAAATCAAAAAAAGATTTAACCTCGTTAATAAAAGGTATTGAATTATATCATCAAGTTTTAGATATTAAACAATTAGATCAATTCTTAAATATGAAAGAAATAGGAGATGTTCACTTTAATTTATCATTGACTTATTCTGATATTTCAGATTATTTTAGACTACCGAATGAACATATAAAATCATGTCAACCTACGAGTGCTTTGACTAATATCGATAAAGCGATTTCATCAATGTATGAATCTAAAAATTTTTATAATCAAAAAGATGATTTAGAATTATGTCAAAAACAAATTAAACAGTTTGAAAAAATAAAAAATGAGCTTATGTGTGAGCTTAGTAATGGAGCTGCTATTATCCCTGGTCCTCTAAAAATAAAAGTATTAAACCCTTTTTATAATGAGCATGAGAATGATAATTCTGGTGATCATTATAGCGTCAATTCAATTGAAATTAAGAAATAATAATTCTTATTAGAGAGTATAGAGGTTAATTACTTATCTAGTGACTGTTTAGATCTCAGATCATCTGGTTGACTGCTTTTATTTAAATCATTTTCATAGAAAGGGGAGTATAAGTCTGGGCCATCTCCAGGGTAAGGAGGGTTATTTTGTATAACTTCGCTAGTTATGGTTATTTCTTTCTTCAGCTTAACCTTAGGCTGAAAAGGATAATTTTCAATCAAATTTAGCACATTATTAGATTGAACATCATTTTTAGAAAGTATTAAATATGGTATATGCATATCTTTGCATGTATTTATATCAGTTTCACGACTTAAATTAGGAGAAAAAACAACTAAGTCAGCACCTTTGAAATAGCTTTTGGTAATTGATTTAAATCTTTCTAAGTTTTTAGATAGCCATATTTGAGCATTATTATGATTAATCATATCAACGCGAGCTGTAGATAGCTTATTAGATGGAAAATATATATTTGAGCAATTACCCCGTGGCTTGCCACGCGGTACATTAAACGGGAAAGTTTGAAAACCGAAGAGGTTTTCATGTTAAACTAAAAAAATGTCGCTAGTAAGATCATTTCATTGTGCCTATAGCACTCATTACCACATAGTTTTTCCTGTGAAATACAGGAAGGCCTTGCTGATCTCAAAAGTAGAGTGCCGTTTAAAGGCAATCTGCGAAGAGATAGGT
>JAKJJQ010000038.1:0-28823 GCA_021713415.1 Thiotrichales bacterium 19X7-9 | reverse complement strand
CTGAGCATGTGTTTACAGTTTCAGCTATAACAAAGGCATTAGTTTTAAGAGCTGATGCACGTGTAAGTAAAACTTGTAATTGATTAATTGTAAGATCAGATAATGCACTTAAAAATGAATTAAATTTTGATTTTCTCATAACTATATACCCCAAAAAGAATATTACTGTTATAAGAAATATATTCAAGTTCAACATATATTGCCAAAATAGCCTTATAAAATTTATATAAAAATAAATAATATGGATTAAGCAGATTTAAAAAAGTTCTTAGTTAAGCACGCTCATTCAAACGATTCAAAAGATATTGCATAATCATTGGCACAGGACGGCCAGTCGCTGTTGCTTTATTAAAGTCACCCATTGCAGAACCAGCAATATCTAAATGCGCCCAACGGTATTTTTTGACAAAACGCTTTAAGAATAAACCAGCCACAGTACTACCAGCACCACCTAAGCCTAAATTTTTCATATCCGCAATATCACTTTTAAGCTGTGCTTGATAAGGCTCATGAAGCGGCATATGCCAACCAACATCTCCACTTTGACGACCTGCATTTAATAAATCATTAACTAAAGGACTATGATTACCAAAGACACCCGTTAAATCATTACCTAATGCAACAATCATTGCACCAGTTAGCGTTGCCATATCAATGATCACATCTGGATCATATTTTTCAGAATAAGTTAGTGCATCACATAATGCTAGGCGACCTTCGGCATCAGTATTAATCACTTCGATGGTTTGTCCCGACATACTGGTTAAAACATCACCTGGTCTAAAAGATTTTCCATCAATGGAGTTTTCAACAGCAGCAACAACACCGACAACATTAATCGGTAGTTGTAACTCAGCAATTGTTTTCATAATTCCCATCACTGCTGCACCACCTGACATATCCATTTTCATTGCTGGCATTCCTGTCCAAGGCTTAAGGCACAGCCCTCCTGTATCATAAGTTAACCCTTTACCAACTAGCACAACAGGCTTTTGATTTGATTTAACACCTTGATATTTTAAAGAAATTAGAAAAGGATCAAAGTCACTACCATCTGATACTGCTAATAGTGCACCCATTTTCTTTTCTTTCATTTGATTTTTATCTAATACTTCAAGATCAAGTGATTTATAATCCTTAGCAAGCGCCTTAGCTTGATCTCTTAAATATTTAGGTGAACAAATATTTGGTGGCATATTTTGTAAGTCTTTTGTAAAAGAGACCCCTTCTGCAATTGCTTTACCTTCAATTAAAGCTTTTTCAGCATGCACAAGATCTGCTCTTGAGGGCACTGTTAGCGTTAATTTACGCAAAGGTCTTCTAACTTCTTTCTTTTTTGACTTAAATTGATCAAAACTGTAAAGCGTTTCAATTGTTGCTTCAATAGCATGACGAACTCTAAAACCATTATCAGCACCTTTAACACTTAATTGTGTTAAATAACAAACAGCATCCATTGAACCTGTTTCATTTAAGGTGGATACCATTTTTTTAATAATTTGACGATACTGATTGCTATCTAAGTCTTTTTCTTTTCCACATCCAATTAAAAGAACTCGATCTGCTAAAGTTCCCTCAATATTAAATAACATCAAAGTTTGGCCAATACCTCCTTCAATATCACCGCGACGTAAAATTTTACTTAACGCCCCATTAGATGCTTTATCTACTGATTCACCATCATGTGAAAGTTTTCTCCCCTCAAAAACACCTAAAACTAAGGCCGCGGTTCTTTGTTTTTCAGGATTGCCACTTTTAACAACATACTCCATTATTCACCTCATCGTATGTTATATGATATTTTGAATTAAGATCAATTTTGCAGCCTTTATTATTTTTTTCAAGTAAATAAGCATTTTTTTTGCAATTTATTTGGCTATGATCTAAGTTTCAATTATGATAAGCAAGGGAAAGAAATGATAGCTTATTGGAGTAAAGCAATTTGCAAATTTTAAGATATTTAAATCGTGAAGTTGTTCATGCAATGCTAGCGGTTGTTACAATTTTATTGGTACTTGTTATCAGTAATATGTTTATTCGTTATTTAAACATTGCAGCCAGCGGTGGATTAACCGGTTCTGCAGTTGTTCAACTTTTAGGTATTATGTTACCCAAATATATCGCATATTTGCTGCCTGTTAGCTACTTCTTTTCTATTCTTTTAGTCTATGGCCGCTTATTCAGTAATAATGAATTAACAGTTGCTTTTGCCTGTGGTATGAGCTGGCTTAAATTACTTGCAATTACATTTTTCCCTGTTGTTTTTCTATTTGTGATTGAATGCTATCTTAGCTTGTCGTTAATACCTTATATGCTAAGCTTTAAAAATTCAGTACAAAATACGGTAAGTAGTGAAAATGTGCTTAATTTTTTACAGCCTGGAAAAATTATGACATTTAATGATGGTAAACAGGTTATCTATATTGAAAAAATTGATACAAATGATAATACACTGCATAACGTATTTATTCATCAACAAAATGATAAACAATCAAACGCTCAAAACCCTCAAAAAGCAGTCACAATTATTGCACCATCTGGGTATCAAAAAACGGATGAGAAAGGCAATAAATATGTTGTACTTGAAAATGGTTATTTTTATCAAGGTACGCCTGGAAAAGATAATTACCAGCAAGCAAAATTTAAAACAGCATCTCAGTTTATAGATACAGGAGCTGAAAATACTTCACGATATCAATCCTATGAAAGTATGTCCTTTACAAACTTAATGAAAGATCATTCACTTGAAGCAGCTTCTGAGTTTCAATGGCGATTTAGTTTTCCAATTGCACTTTTTGTAACGACTATGATTGCTGTTGCTTTATGTAAAGTTAACCCAAGGCAAGGTCGATATGGTCGTATTTTGCCTGCAGTGATTGTCTTTGTTGCTTATTTTAATTTATTATCAATTGCTAAATCTTGGTTAGATAGTGGTTTCATTCCCCCATGGATAGGATTATGGTGGGTACACCTTGTATTTGCTCTAGTTGCTTTACTTGCTATTTTAAAGCTTAATGGTCCTGTATTTAGCTATAAGCCAACAACTGCAAAGAAAAAGATGATAGGACGTTAAGATGCTGAGATTAACACGCTATGTTGCTAAAACAGTTTTAATGACAACTACCATCGTTACTTTAAGCATTATTGCTATATTTATTATTTTTACTTTTATTGCTCAAATGGGTGATGTTGGTACCGGTAATTACACAACACTAAGCGCATTTATTTATGTTATCTATGAAATACCTTATAACCTTTATTTAATTTTACCAATGGGCTGTCTATTAGGCTCATTAATGGGGTTAGGCATACTTGCAAATAATAGTGAATTAATTGTTATGCGTGCTTCAGGTTTATCTATTTTCCAAATATCAAAAGGGGTTATTGTCGCTAGTGTATTATTAATGCTTTTTTGCTTATTACTTGGCGCATGGTTCGGCCCCAAATACAATAAAGAAGCTGATATTTATAAAGCATTAGCATCAGGTGATAGTAGTGCTGCCCTTTCAGGAAACCAGTCATTATGGTTTAAAAGTGGCAATGATTTTATTCATGTAAATGGCTCTTTTGCACAACATGAACTAATTAACATAACCCGTTATAACATCCAAAATAGCCAAGTAAAATCGATAACGCTCGCTGATAATGCTGAGTTTGAAAAAGGTAGTTGGAAAGTTAATAATATAACAACAACGGACTTATCCTTTGACCAAGTTAAAACAACCAAACAAAATAAGGCCGTTTGGAAAAATTTAATTCCACCAAAACTTGTTAATGTGATTGGTGTTAATCCAGATTATTTAAATTTGATTGCTTTATGGGAATATATTTCATTTAAAAAGCAAAATTTAGAAGATACCAACTTACTTGAATTACAGTTCTGGCAAAAAATATTCCAACCTATTTCAGTGATTATTTTAATGCTAATGGCTGTTCCATTTGTGTTCGGCCCTATGCGTTCTTCAGCAATGGGTTTAAAAATATTAGCTGGTTTATTTTTAGGATTTGTCTTTTTTATTATTAATCAATTCTTTGGACCATTTTCAGAAGTTTATCACTTACCTGCATTAATTGGTGCTGCATCGCCAAGCGTTATTTTTATAATCGTACTTATCTTTTTATTTATAAAAATGAGAGAATAAACTTAAAACATTTTTTACTAAAGGAGTAATCACTTCAATGACTTTTAAAACTACACTGTCTTCTGCATTAACTCTAAGCTTACTGTCAATGGCTTCATCCTATGCTGACTCAGCAAAAGAAATTACACTTCCAGAAGGTAATCCAGTCTATGAATACACCTTAGATAATGGGCTTAAAATTATTGTTAAACCAGATCATAGAGCACCAGTAGTGTTATCACAAATATGGTATCGTGTAGGCTCTACTTATGAGCCAAATGGCATCACCGGTATCTCTCATATGCTTGAACACATGATGTTTAAAGGTACTGCAACGTTTAAACCAGGCGATATTGATAAACTAGTTGAAGAAAATGGTGGTCAACAAAATGCATTTACATCCTATGACTACACTGCATATTATCAATACTGGGGCAAAGATAATTTAAAGCTAAGTTTTAAAATTGAATCAGATCGCATGCATCAATTACAACTCGATCAACAGTTGTTTAATAACGAAAAACAAGTTGTTTTAGAAGAAAGAAATATGCGTACTGAAGATAATCCAATTGGTTATGCATTTGAACGTCATATGGCTGCAGCTAATTTATCAAACCCAAGACACCATCCAATTATTGGCTGGAGGGGTGATATTGAACAATATCAATTAAATGATTTAGATAATTGGTACAAACAATGGTATGCACCTAACAATGCTACTTTAGTTGTTGTTGGTGATGTTGACCCTGAAAGTGTCTATAAAGATGCAAAATATTATTTCAATGATATTCCAAAATCCACTTTACCTGAGACAAAAACACATTATGTACAGCCTGCTTCTGGTATCCAGCGTATTGAGGTCAAACGCCCTAAAGTTGAAGTCCCTACTATCATTATTGGCTATAATACCCCAAGTATAAAAACTGCTGAACATGACTGGGAACCTTATGCACTTATGGTACTAGATTCTATCTTAGGTGGTAATGCCTCATCAAGACTACAGAGCAACTTAGTTAGAAAAAAAGAAGTTGCTACAACTGTCAGTTCAGAATACGAACCGTTTGCGCTTAATGGAACTCAATTAATTGTTTTTGCATTACCAACACCTAATTTTACATTAGAATTACTTGAAAAAGGAATCTTAAGTCAAATAGAAACTTTAAAAACTGACCGCATTAGTGATACAGAATTACAGCGTGTTAAAGTGAATGTCTTAGCTAGTAAAATCTATTCAATGGATTCTTTAAACTCACAAGCTTTTTTACTTGGGTCATTTGCTTCTATTGGCTTAAACCCTAACCAAGCTCAAAATTACCTCAAATACTTATTAGAAGTAACCCCTGAGCAAATACAACAAGTTGCAAATAAATATTTAACAGAAGACAACATGGTAGTTACGTACTTAAAACAGAAAGAGTCTAAGTCACCTTAAGGGTTTAATTATGTCTTTAAAACTTAAGTATCTTCTAAAAAATTTACTGATTATTATTGGAGTTAGCATAACTATGAATGCAATCGCATCTGAAACAAAATCATCTCAAACCACCGGACAAACACACCAACCTAATATACATAACTGGCATACAGAAAATGGTGCTAACGTATTTTTTATTCAAAGTAATGAAGTACCAATTGTTGATATTCAAATTAGCTTTCAAGCTGGTTCTGCATATGATGCTAAACAATATGGACTTGCATCATTAACTGCAAGTTTACTTGAAACTGGCGTTAAAGGTATGGATGAAGATGAACTTATCAACCAATTAACACTACAAGGTGCACATTTTAGTGAACAGTCATCACGAGATGCTGCAACATTTACATTGCGCTCGATGTCAATGCCAGAATATTTAACACCTTCAATTGACTTGTTTAAAAAAATTCTAACTGCACCAACATTTCCTGAGTCACAATTTGAGCGGGCTAAAAAACAACATTTAACATCAATTGCTATGGAAGAACAATATCCAGATGAAGTTGCTTATAAAGCTTTAATTAAAGCACTTTATCCTGAGCATCCTTATGGCCACCCAATTGATGGAACCAGTGAGTCTGTAACTGAAATTTCACTTAAAGATGCTATTAATTTCTACCATAAATATTACGTTGCAAGTAATGCATCTATTGCAATCATTGGTGACATTGATGAAAAAACTGCTCGTAATATCTCAAATGAAATTATTCAAGGCATGCCTAAAGGTGAACAAGCACCAGCGATTGCAGAACCTAAAGACTTAACTAAATCAGAATCCATTCATATTCCCTTCCCATCCAATCAAACGACCATTTTAAAAGGAACCTTAAGTATTAAAAAAGGCAGTGACGAATTTTTTGCTTTAATGGTTGCCAATCAAATACTCGGTGGTGATGGCATGACTTCACTATTATTTCAAAATGTAAGAAAAGATAAAGGTTTAGCCTATGGTGTTCACAGTGCTATTCGAACAATGAAAGTTAAAGGCGTATTTTTAATCGAGGCAAAAACGCGTAATGACAAAGCATATGAAAGTATCGAAACAATCGATGAAGTACTTGCTAACTTTAATAAACAAGGCCCAACAGAAGAACAATTAACTTTAGCAAAACGCTATTTGATTGGTAGCTTTCCATTGTCTGTAGCAACCAATCGCAGCAAATTAAGCCTATTAAGTGTGATTGGATTTTATAATTTACCACTTAATTATCTTGATACTTATATAGATAAAGTTAACTTATTAAATCAATCTCAAGTCAAGGATACATTTGATGAGATTATTAACTTAGATCATATGATAACCGTTACAGTTGGTAATATTCCTGAACATACAGATGAAGCTTAATTAATACGATGAAAAATCAAATACTACGTATTATTGGTGGTCAATGGCGTAGCCGTAAACTTAGCTTCCCAAGTAATGTTCAACACCTACGCCCAACCGCTGATCGGATTCGAGAAACTCTATTTAATTGGCTACAGCAAGATATTATTGGAAGTAATTGCCTAGATGTATTTGCTGGTAGCGGTGCGCTTGGCATTGAGGCACTATCTCGTGGTGCAAATGCTTGTACTTTTGTAGAGAAATCTCATCGGGCATATTTACAGCTTAAAAAAAATTTAAAATTACTAAATGCCCAAAATACAACTTGCCTATCTGGCGATGCTTTAAAGCTTTTGACAAAACTTGATCACAATTATGATATTATTTTTCTTGACCCACCATTTTCACAAGATTTATTAGCTAAACTATTAACCATTATTATTGAAAATAAATTACTCAAACCTAATGGATTAGTCTATTTTGAAATGGATGCTCAAAATGAGCTTAAATTAATTTTAGACAGTGATCATTGGCAGCTAGTTAAAAATAAAGTATCTGGTAACGTCCACTATGGCCTCTTAAAATTAAGTTGAAAATACTACTTCATCTTTTGCTTTTGGCAAAAAATTTAGCATTTTATCGAAAATTGTTGGTGGTTCAGTCTTATTTTGCTGATTGCTTGACTCTTGTTTATCACAATAGCTATTCCACAATTTTTTTGCTGCGGGCAAACCAAAACTATAAACTAGATAACCAGCTGCAACAGATAAACTAATCGCCAAACCAATAGGGTTTGCATGTACTGCAGCAACAGCAGATATTGTACCAACAGCTAATAAAGTCATTGCCACCATACTAGCTGTTTTTAATACCAACATAACACCCTTATCATTTAAGTCTTCTTTTAGAGATGATTTAATTTTTTGAGTATTTTGTTTTGCTTGTTTAATTTCTTCAGAATCTTTACTATCATGATTAAATGATAATTGATTGCTTGTTATATGAGTGCCAATATCATTTTTAGATTCAATTGTTTCAAAATTATTTTTATTGATTATCTTTTTTAATGTTTGATCAAAATCATCTTTATATGAGACATCATGTAATATTACAGCACCCATATATTTAGATTGAAATTTATTATGATAATGACAAATCGTGTAATCTTTTATAGCAGATAATATATGAATTTTCTGATCATTCAGTTCATTTAATTGCTTTAAAAGGGAGTTTTTTTTATCATCGTGTTTTTCATCAATCAGATTTAGTTTATCTACATGTCTATTTATCTGCCTGTTAATATAATCTAACTTAAATAACTCACACTCTAACCAATATTCATAATCCCAGTACTTTCTAGCACTATCATAAAAATCATAACTTGCAGATAAAAAGTCTAAGCCTGTACCAATTGCAAATCCAATAGAGCCAAACCCTGTCGCTGTTAATGCAATAGAAGTTACAAACGATAATGATAAAAGTGCTATTTTAGCTTTGTTTTCTTGCTTTACTTTGTCATCAACCTGATCCGTTTCATTTTGATAATATAAATATCCAATCAAAAATGGCAAAATAGCTGAATCTAAATAATTCCAACCATTACCTACTTTTGTTACAGTCTGAGAACCAATATGTGTTGATGTGCGAAATAAACCATTATTTTTAGCTGCCGTTGATACAGCCGTACCAACTATATAGTCTAAGTCAGGAACTTTAGCTGATATTTCAACTAAATAATTCCAGGAATTATCTAAAAATGACATACACCCCCCAACATGATTATCGTTAATAACCATTAAGCAAATTTCAAGTAAATAATATCATATTACAAATTAAATTGATATATAATATATTAAATTTTGATATTATCGCATTATGATCAACTATAGAAATAAAAATAGCCAGATATTAATCGAAATAAAACTTAAAATAGTCGTTAATATAACCACAAAAGTTTGAGCTTCTGGTTCTAATGCATATTGATTTGCAACAATATAATTATGCGTTGCTGTTGGGCTTGCCGTAAATAAAACTAAAGCAAATAAAAATTGATGATTTAAGCCAAATAGCATTCCAACAATTAAAGCAATTAACGGAAAGAGAATCAATTTAAGTGTAGATAAAAAAAGTACGACAGGAAGTTTATCTTTGAAAACTTTGACATTAGAAAGTCCATAAGCACAGGATAAACCTAATGAGAATAATGCAACAGCAGGAGATGTATTTCCTACAAATTCAAATGCTTTCACTATATGATATTCAAGTGGTACTTTCGTTGCGCCAAGGATGAAACCTAATAATGACGATACAATAATTGGATTCGTTGTTATAACCTTGATAATACGTTTTAGCACAAACTTAGCATTGTTTAATGAGGAGTTTTCTTGTTGATTATTACTTTTTGTCAATTCAATCATTAATATGGTAAACGTGAAAAAAATAATATTCTGAACCGCCATCAATGGAATGACCATTACATCTGAAGAAAAAATCAGCATAAATAGAGGAATGACAAAATAAGCGCCATCGATTTGCGTCACTGCCATTGTATTTAATACTGAGGCTGGTGTTGATGTTTTGATAATTTTTTTACTTAAAATAAAAGTTAGTCCAATTAACAAAATCATTGAAACAACATATGAAAGTGTATAATCAAAATCAAATGAGTCTAAACTACTTTTCTGATAACAATTTAAAAATAAATGCATTGGTAGTGCAATATAAAATACGAAACGAATTAGTACCTGATCTGCACCTTGATTAAAAATACGCGTTTTTCCTAAAATCATCCCAAGAAATATAGTAAAGAATAAAACAAAAGTAGTGCTAAATACGCTAAGCATTATTAAATATAATTCCATTTTTAAGTCATGGCTTTATTATAAATTAAATCTTAAAAAACTACAGTTATAATTAAATCAGCCAACCATTGTTAAACTACCATCATATTCAGCCTCACTGTCTGCCTCATAACCATTTTTTTGCTCTACAATCATTAGACTAGGAGGATCATTTTTAGACTCGGGGTTGCCATCTATAGACCCACCTTCCATATAATGTGAATTTTCACTAGGCATTAATGGTTCAGATTTTTTAAAACACTTATTCCATAATTTTTTTGCTGCAGGAAAACCAAATGAATAAAGTAAGTACCCTGCTGCAACTGCAGCTGTGATTGCAAGTCCAACTGGATGACAAGAAGCACCAACAGCTAATAATATCATGCCCACCATACTTAACGTTTTTAACGTTAACTTAATGCTTTTATCTACCGTATCATCTTTTAAAGTTTTTTTAATATATTTACCTCTTTGAATTTCAGTTTCATGTGGTTTTTGAATATATTTTGACGAGACATAAGTTAAAATTTCATCTCTATCATCTTTACCAATATTAGCAAAACTATGACTAGCACGTATTTTATTAAAACTTTCATTAAAATTTGCTGCAAATCCTTCAGCTTCCTCACTTTTATCCTCTGCATCAGACTTTATTAATTTTTGATGATAATGATAAGTAGAATAAGCTTTGATATTCTCAATTATATGAGTTTTTCTAGCTTGAAAATAATCTTTTTTAGGCCCATCTTCTAATTCTTCTATTTTTCGGCTTAAATAGTCTAATTCATAAAGTTGCTCTTCCAACCAGTAATCAAAGTCACAATACTTTCTAGCACTACGATAAAAATCCCAAGAAGCAATACCAAAGTCACAAATCGTTGCTATAGCAAAGCCCCAAGCACCCATTCCTGCCGCAGTCATTGCAATTAAAGTTGTCGCTGATGCAGTTAAAACCGCAGCTTTTGCATAATTTTCAATGCGATCTTTATCATTTACTTCATCAAAATAGTTTTGTAATAATAATTCACCTACAGTAATAATAGAGCAAGCAGCATCGGCATAATTCCATCCTGCAGCGATACCATTTAATGTGCCTTGAGAAATATTTGCATGCGTATTTAATAAATGATTGGGAACTGTTCCATCAGTGGCTAAGCCAACACCTGTAAATGCGATATAGTTTAATTCAGGATCATTTTCTGCAACCCATCCTGTAAACTCTCTTACACCTGATAAAAATTCTTCTAACGTCATTATAAACGCAACCCAACCTATAAAATAATAATAGTGATCTACTTAGTAAATATATGCACGATTATAACAGAAAATTAACAGCCAGTTAATGTATGATTGATTATATGAAGTTATGCTTGCAATCTAATTATAAAACATAGCTAGAATTATATCTATATATAGATATAATTCAATATGTTATCCAGTTTTAATTATGAAATAATTCATTATTGATTTTAAAGCAAAAATTCCTTTAAATTAGATAAATTATCCATTAACGGCTGCATAGCTTTCATCATCACCAAAATAACCTTCTTCTGATGATATACTAGAGTCATCTCCATCACTCATTAACATTGGAGGATCATCTACTATCTGACTATCATCTTCATTATATATTAAATTAGTTGGCATCATTTTTTCAGATGACTCAAAACATCTATTCCATAATTTTTTTGCTGCAGGAAAACCAAATGAATATAATAAATAACCTGCAGCAACTGAAGCTGTAATTGCAAGACCTATTGGATGACAAACTGCGCCAACGGCAAGTAATGTCATACCAACCATACTAAATGTTTTTAAAGTAAGCTTAATGCCTTTATCTTTAGTGTCATTTTTTAAACTCTCTTTAATATTTTGAGCTCTTTCACTCATATCAGAAGATGGTTTTGTTTGAATATTATCTGTTGATACTTGATTTAAAATACTATTTCGATCATCTTCATGAATATTAACAAGATTTTGTTTTGCATAAGCTTTATTAAAGCTTAAATTAAAAGATGCTACAAGTTGATTAGCATACTTTCTTTTATCATCTAAATTAGAGTCTTGAAGTTTTTGATAGAAATAATAAGTAGAGTAGACTTTAATATCTTCAATTAGATTATTTTTTCTAGTTATATAATTTTCTAACTGATCATAAATTTTATTCCTTTGATTATCATCCTCAATTAATTCTTTTTCTAATATACCGTCAATTTCATAAATTTTACGACTTAAATAATATAATTCACATAATTGTTCTTCAAACCAATAATCAAAATCCCAATATTTTCTAGCATTTTTATAAAAATCCCAAACAGCAATACTAAAGTCACATACTGTAGATACAACAAACCCCCACGGCCCCATACCTACCAATGTCATTGAAATTAAGCTTGCAGCTGAAGCATTTAAAATTGCAGCTTTTGCATAATTTTCAATTCTCTTTTTATTATTTACTTCATCTAATCCATTTTGTAGTAAGAGATCTCCTGCAGTAATTATACAACTTGCAGCATCAGCATAGTTCCAGCCTGCAGCGATGTCATTTAATGCACTTTCAGAGATATTTGCGTGTGTGTTTAATAAATGATTAGATACAGTCCCATCAGTTGCCAAAGCAACACCAGTACCAGCAATATAATTTAATTCTGGATCATTTTCAGCTACCCAAACAGTAAACTCTCGTACTCCAGATAAAAATTCCTCTAAAGTCATTTATAATCGCAACCAATATTTTTAATTTATTATTTTTATTATTATATTTATAATACTTAAATTACTTTAAATGTGAATTTTTTTATAGCATTATTGAAGATTATTAATTATTTTTAAAATTCTTTTTGCAGATACTGGTTGAATTGTTTTATATTGCTGCGCATAAAATGAAACCCATAATTCTTGTATTAACCATTCAATCTCTACAATACGCTTATCATCATCCGATATATTTTTTTGTTCTATTTGTCGATCTAATTGCTGATAAATTTCATCTACACTCAACATAAACGCTTTATCTTGATTTAAGTTACGTGGAAGCTTTAATATACGTTCTTTTATACTGAATAAATATATAGATAAACGATCAAACCATTTTTTATCTGTTTTACTCATAAAACCTTGATATATCATTGCTTCTAGTTGTGACTTCATATCTTGATAACTTTCAACTAAGTCTATAGCAATATTTTTAGCTGTTAGATTTTTATTAATTTCATAAAATAATGGCATCAATTGATTTAATATTTTCGTAATTTGTTCTGATATCTCAACTAATTGGCCTTTACCTTGTTTAATTAATTTTTCAAAATCATCATGGCTTTTAATTTGCCAAGTTCTTTCTTCAGTTAATAGAAAGGCATGAATCAAACTTGCTTGAAATAAATCTTCTAACCATTGGTCTTTAGTTTTAGTAATCAGTGAAAAATATAATGCTAATTTTTGTTTATCTTTAATATTATTTTTTATTGTTTTATATAAATATCTACATTCAAAATCAAGCAAGCGTTTAATAGCAAGAAAATGCATCTTTTGTGCTTTTTCTAATGTATTTTCATGACTAATTTTTACCCCTTCTTTACAATCGATCAAACATGGATAAACATCTAATAATACATCAAAACGTTTGACTTGCTTTTTATCATCTAAGCGATCAAATTCCCAGCGTTGATAACACTGTTGATTAATTTTTTGATCTTTTAATTTATCAATACTTTGATTAGATAACTTATTTTTATTTTTTAATTGTGTTATTAATTGCCTTAAGTTTCTACCTTCTTTTAAAAATTTACCTTTTTCATCCACAATACGATAGTTCATCATTAAAAAAGGTTCAATCTCAACATTATCCCAAATCGATACATCAAACTTAACACCCGTAATTCTTACAAGCTCTTTAACAAGTTGCTGACGTAAACTATTATTTGGATTATAAGTAATACTTTCCGTTAAAGCTTTTGCATAATGTGCAATTGGTAACGCATGCTTACGTATATGCTTTGGTAACGCACGTATTAATGCTGTAATTTTATCTTCTAGCATACCAGGAACTAACCAATCAGTTTGTTCAACTGATACACGCTCTATTAGTGGTAGTGGTACGGTCATTGTAATGCCATCAGCATGGTTTGTTGGATCAAAATGATAAGTTAATGGTAACTTTAAGCCATTTGTTTCAAAATAATTGGGATAATTTTTTTCATTAATATTTGAAGTATCATTCTGAACCACATCATTGAAATCAAAATAAAGATGCTTTTGCTTTTCTTTAGATAACGCTTTATACCAAGATTTAAAAGTTACTAAATTATAAACATTGTCAGGAATATGTTGATGATAAAATTCATATAATGCTGCTTCATCTACCATGATATCTCTACGTCTAGCTTTATTTTCCAAATCATCGATATCATCTAATAATTTCAAATTATGCTGATAAAATGCTGCTTCTGTATTTAAATTACCTTCAACTAACGCATCACGTATAAAAATTTCTCTTGATTCATCTTGCTTTACTTTACCATAAGAAACAATACGTTTTTGTACAATATCTAATCCATATAAACTAATACGCTCAAATGCTGCAACATCCTGAGCCTTATTGCGCCAATGTGGCTGAGAATAATGACGCTTAATTAAATGTGCTGCTAGTTTTTCTAACCAGTCAACATTGATTTTTGTAACGACACGTGCATAAAGTTTTGTCGTTTCAATTAAGTCAGATGCAACAATCCATTTAGGTTTTTCTTTAAATACAAATGAACCGGGAAAAATATAAAACTTTAATCCCCTTGCACCAAGATATTCTCTTTCATCATGATTAAAGCCGATATGACTTAATAATCCAGAGATAATAGCTTGATGTAATAAATCATTATTAGCCTTAGTTTGATTGAGACGCCATTTAAATTGGTTTGTTAACTCTCTAAGTTGCTGATAAATATCACGCCATTCTCTAATACGCAAATAGGATAAAAATTCACTACGACAATAGCGTTTAAACTGATTATTTGATAGTGCTTTATTTTGTCTTTGAATACGCTGCCATAGATTAATAATACTAATAAAATCAGATTGTTTATCTCGATCAGCTATATGTTTTTGATAAGATGCCTCTTGAAATTCCTTAGGACGCTCTCTTGGATCTTGAATACTTAAAAAACTGACAATAATTAATATTTCATTTAATACGCCTTTTGTTTTAGCTTCAATCAACATGCGCGCAAATCTTGGCTCTATTGGTATTTGAGCCATTATTTTACCAATCTCTGTTAATTGCTTTTTATCATCAATAGCATTTAATTCATCTAAAAGGCGAAAACCATCTTTGATAAAGCGGTTATCTGGTGGTTCAACAAATGGAAATGCTTCTATATCACCTAATTTAAGTGCTTTCATTTGCAATATGACTGATGCAAGATTGGTTCTTAAAATTTCTGGATCTGTAAACTGATTACGAGATAAATAATCTTCGTGTGAATATAGCCTAATACAAATACCCTTTGCTACCCGTCCACAACGACCTGCTCTTTGGTTAGCTGATGCCTGTGAAATTAGCTCTACTGGCAATCTCTGCACCTTATTACGATAGTTATAACGACTAATCCTTACCTTACCTGTATCTATAACATAGCGTATACCAGGCACTGTAACTGAAGTTTCCGCAACATTAGTTGATAAAATAATTCTGCGTTTATGGTATGGTTGAAATATTTTTTGTTGCTCCTTAGAAGATAAGCGTGCATATAAAGGTAAAACATCTGTATGTTTTAAATTTGCTTTTTCTAAAAACTCTTTTGTTTCATGAATCTCACGTTCAGTTGCAAAAAATACCAATATATCGCCATTCCCATCTAAAGTTAACTCTTCGATAGCATCCAAAATACGCTCAGGTTGAGACTTATCACTTGATTCACTTTCTTGCCAATCTGCATGATAACGAATATCAACTGGATAGGTTCGACCTGAAACCTCAATAATTGGTGCTTGATTAAAATACTCGGAAAATCGCTTATGATCGATCGTCGCCGATGTAATAATAATTTTTAACTCTGGCCTTTTAGGCAATAAGTGTTTTAAATAACCTAAAATAAAATCAATATTTAAACTGCGTTCATGCGCTTCATCAATAATAATTGTATCATATTTGCTTAAGTAACGATCATTTTGTAACTCAGCTAGTAAAATACCATCCGTCATCACTTTTATATAGGTATTCTCAGATGTTTTATCATTAAACCTTACTTTATAACCAACATAGCTACCAAATTCACAGTTTAATTCCTCAGCGACTCTTTGAGCAACCGATCTCGCTGCTAGTCTTCTTGGTTGTGTATGACCAATTAATCCTCTACAACCTAATCCTAATTCAAGACAAATTTTAGGCAATTGAGTTGATTTTCCAGAGCCTGTTTCACCTGCAATGATAATCACTTGATGATTAGAAATAACTGATTTAATTTCATCTAACCTATCAGTAACTGGTAATTTTGGATAAGCAATTTTAGGACGGTTAGACTTTTTTTCTTCAACAGCTGCTAATAGCGGGCCAATAATTTCATTGAGTTTTTCTAATTCTTGGTCAATTGGTTTTTGTTGTTTCTCTAATGACCTTAATTGACGCAAATAAGTAATCACAAGTCCTCTTGACTCTGTAGAGATCAAATTTAATTTATTTTGAATTTCTAAAATAGAAGATGCCATTTTAATATCATAAACTATTTAATATAAATAATGGCTCATAGTAACAGATTATAAAGAAAGCGACTATTGACTTAAAAGAATTTCCCTATTCTATTTTTTAGTATCAAAACTTTGATTGTTTTGTTGTTGACGTTTTTTTTGCTGCTCAGCTAAAAATAAATCATATTCTTCTGCTTTCTCTATAGCAGTCTTTGCATTTTTCACCTGAAGATCACTAGCAGACTGAAATATTACATTAAATTGATGATTAGCATTTGCATTTGCATTTGCATTTGCTGTATGTAAATTAGCAAATTCACGCTGTATCATTGCAAGCTGCATTGCAGTCATTTTACCAGTAGCAATTGCTTGCTGAATTAATTTAGCCACTTGATCTGATGTTAACTTTCCAGATTCAATTGCAGTTTGTAGTACAAATTGAATCTGTTCAGCTGTTAAATTTTCTAATGACATATTAGAATCAATCAACATCCGCTCTATAATACTCATTGGAAGTTTATTTTGCTCAGCCATTTTCTCGTACCTCTTTATAATTTATTGTTATTATCAATTATAATCTTCTTCGCATGTTATTCTAGCAAAATTGCTTATTTAAGAAAAGTACTAAAGCTAGTTGTATTGTAACGATTATTTCTTTAAATTAACTTTTCTCTATATAAATCGATAACCTATTTTGAAATATATTAAAGTTATAAATGGTATTTACAAGTAAGGTTTTTATGAAAAATGGTGGGTCGTATAGGATTCGAACCTATGACCAACTGGTTAAAAGCCAGCTGCTCTACCGACTGAGCTAACGACCCAACGGGATGACATTATAAGTCACTGATATGTGTTGTCAACTATTAATTAATCGTTTATCAATTATTTAGCTAAGTTTGCTTCTAAGGCATTATCATCAGAGACTTCAAAAGCATTTTCATCAACTTTTGTTGTTGCATCTGTTACTACTGCTGCAACCATAACACCATTAATATTTGTCATAGTACGTCCCATATCTAAGATTGCATCAACAGCAATAGCCCAAGCAACATAAGTATATGGCAAACCAAGTGTTGTTAGCATAACGCCAGCGGCAATATAAGCGGTTCCAGGAATTCCAGAAACACCCATAGATGCTAACATACTTACTAATGGCACAATAATATAATACTCCCACGATATTGGATAGCCTGAGGCAACCATCGTTAAAACAACTAACATTGCAGGAAAAACACCAGCACATGCATTCATACCAATTGTTGCACCAACACCTGGTGCAAAATTAGCAATACCATCATTAACGCCTTCCCTTTTTAGGGCATCCATTGTAAAAGGTAGTGTTCCAAAACTAGATCTAGTTGTAAATGCAACTAATAAAGCACGATAGACATTTTTAAAATAACTAATGGGGTTTTTACCTACTGCTAATAATAACAGTGTATGCATTGTTAATACTAATACTAATGCTAAATATACAGCACCAATAAATGAAAGCATTGTCAGTAATGATGAAAGACCTTGTAACATAACAGTATGTGCAATTAATGCAATCACACCATAAGGCGTTAGTCCAATCACCATATTAGCTAATTTTTTTATGACATCAAACGTTGAATGAATGAAGTTGATAAATGGTTCAGCCAATGTTTTATTTTCACGATAAGCTCTTAATGATGCGATGCCAATTAATAGTGCAAAAATAACCAATGCCATCACATTACCATTAACCATAATCGCTACAGGGTTTGTAGGTAGCATTTCTAATAACGTACCCAGTATCCCTGGGTTGACATGATTCGGTTGCCATATCTCACTAGGAATTCCGAACCCATGACCAATATTTAATGCGACACCCAATGCAAAAGCAATGAAGGCTGAAATACCTGTCGTAATTAATAAAATCGCAACAACTTTAACTGATATTTTTGTTAAATACTCACCTTGTTGATGACGCATATTAACCACTGCATGTACAATTGCTGTAAATACTAAAGGAATAACTAGCATTTTAATTAGGCTTAAATATAAATCACCAATAAATGCTAGCACTTGCATAATTAAAGATTGGTCAGTCGAAAGTGAGGATGAAAACTTACAACAAAGACCGAAAATTAACCCAACAACCAGTGACAATAACGAACGAGATGCAAAACTGACTTTCATTTTTTGCAAAATGCCAAATACGATTAAAATAATGCCCAGCACAATTAATGCTAGATAATTGGTATACATAACTATCATCCTCTTTTAGCTAGTTTATGTTGTTGTTGGAATCTGATATCATAGCTCAATTAAAAAATTTATGAAATGCAAATTTAGGAATAATTATCATGTTAACAATTGAAGAAAAGATAAAAAAGTTAGGAATCAAAAATATAAAACACCATATTTTTTTATGCTGTGATCAAACGAAACCAAAATGTTGTAATCATGAACAATCACTTGAATCTTGGAATTACCTAAAAAATAGACTACAAGAATTACAATTAAGTCAACATGGACATGTATACCGGACAAAAGCAAATTGTTTAAGAGTCTGTCAAAATGGCCCTATTGCTGTTGTTTACCCTGAAGGTATTTGGTATCACTCTTGTTCACCAAAAGTACTGGAAAGAATCATTCAAGAGCATATAATTAACGGTAATATTGTAACTGAATACTTACTAGATAAAGAATAAAAAAATTGCTTAGGGCTTGATGTGGTTGTCATTAAAATAATATGTCTAATTTTTGCACTCTGTGCTATTTATTCATTTTATAAAATCATTAAAAGTGCCTTTCAAGCAAAAACAATTTCAACAATAAAACACCTAACAAGTACATTAATTTTTTCAATTTTATCCAGTACATTATTTTTATTATCAATTGCAACCAACCAGTGGCAAAGTGCATCTGAAAACACGCTCATTGCAAGTCTTTATATTACACAAAAAACAGAGCATGACTACTGTATAAATTTAAACTTTAAATCTAATAAAATTACCAATAAAGCAAATCACTGTTATCATATCTCAGGTGATCAATGGATGTTTAGCGCTCAAGTAATACAACTAAAGCCTTGGCTTAGGTTTTTTAATTTAAAACCATTATATCGCCTAGGTACTTTAAGTGGTATTTATGACAATATAGAAATGGAACAGACTCAGCATAAAACGATTTATCCAATTGAGCAACGCTCAAGCATTGATCTATGGCAGCTATTAACAAATTACCCAACGATTACCTCTTGGTTTGTAGAGGCAAAATATGGCAATGCTGTTTTTATGCCACTTATTAATCATGCACAATATGATATTTACTTAACTAATACTGGCCTTATGAGTAAATTACACATAATTAATGGTATTAATAGTGATATTATTGGCTAAGCTAGCAGTGTTTAGAACTTATAAACAATTGACCCATAAGTTGTAATAATATAACGTTTTTCAACCATAGGACTATCATAAACTGTATTATCTAAGCGCGTAAATGTATTTACTAAAGCTAAAGTCCAGTGATCAGCAAATGAATAAGCCGTTGTTAGACTAAAAAACGGAGAGACTGCACCACTAGGATGATAAGTTTCTAAACCTGAACTATTTGTCTCTGATGACGAAATACCATAATAATAATTCGTTAATAAGTGACTGCTGTATTGAAGACCAATACCTGGATTTAAGACCAAACGATCATTACCAAAGATTTTATTAAATACAAATGGAATATTGTATCGAGTTATAATACTAAATCCATTTGACTGACCTGTCATATCAACATTAAATGAGAAATTCAAAATACCATATGGACTTAAAAACTTCTGATTAATGCCACCCATCACAATATAATTTCTATTGTCTAACCTTTTCATCTGTCCATCAGTTGACTTATTTGAACGGAAATGCTGCGGATATAAAAACGCTTGCACAGATGTTTTAGCATATTCATAGTTTAAAAACTTATAGCTAACAAAAGGGCCAGAAATTCTTAAATTTTCTCCCTGATAACTAATTACAGGTAAAGGTAGAATTGTAGAAGATGTATCTTTATAAGGCACAGGAGAAATTAAACCTGCAACCCCGATTCCCCATGTATTTGGTTTATCTTGATTATCTAAAGTTTGATCCGTATCAATATTTGTATCTGTTGTGTTTGCATTTTGACTATCACTTGCATAAAGATTTGTTGCTGTAATTGTACACGCAACAGCTAAACCCAATAACTTTAGTTTCATATTCCTATCCTATCGCCTCTCTATAAGTTTTCCGTGCATAGTATAGTTGAAAATAAAATAATTTCTTTATATTTTTGTAATTTTTTCCATATTTTTATTATTTTTAAATATTTCATTAAACCATAAATGGTAATTAACAACCAAAAATTATGTTAATAAATATTTAAAGCAATTGATTAAATGATAAGAAGTTGTTGCTTTAACATGTTGAAAATCTGCTTTAAGATTTTGATTAACATATTCAATTGGAAAGTTATTCTTATCAAAGAAAATATCTATAAACGAATTAAAAATAGATTCAACTGTAGCCTGATCATCAGTCATTGCATAGTATCGCAAACGCTCAAACAATGGCCATACTCGAAAACGTGATTGATCTTTATCTGTATTTATTTTTAATTGCCCTACAACCAATGTATTATCAATTACACCTAAATTCTCAGCAGATTCAACAATTCGTTTATGTTTACTATGGATAGGCACTTTAATACCTAATTTTTCCGCCTCAAATAATAAGGAAGCCCATTCAAATGAATGTCCTGGTTCAAAAATATCATTTACATTATCTAATGGGGCATACTCACTAATTAAATTCATTTTTTGACTTAAAAATAAATTCATTAACGTATCTAATAATAATTCAACTGTATTCAAATAGTGATTGGTTTGAAATGTTTTATAGGCTTCAAGATAAGCCTCAAATAAATGCATTAAAGCATTCTGACACAATCTTCCATCAGATTCTTGTAAGTTTGCAAAATTACTTTCAAATGATAAATATTGATCTTGCAGTATTTCATCAACTCGGTTAATCGCATTTTTCAATGAATCAATTGGTTTTACTTTATATAACTTTGCAAATGCTAATAAAACAAACGCATATTCATACAATGTGTTAGAATTACCTCCTGGATACTGACTCCAAGTAAGCTTTTCATCATTAAAATAGTTTGCTTGAATAACAATATAAAGTTCAAACGCAAGCTCAATGCACGTTTCATCACCGGTTATCTCTGCATAATCAAGTAAAAAGAAAATACTTCGACACTGACATAAAAGGCGCGTTTCTTTTAAATCTGGCGTATAGTTTGACTCTATAAATTCACCACAAAATCCATATCTTTGAATATGATCTTTCAAACGATCATAATAGACATCAATTAATTGTCGTGCTTTTATTTGAATAACATGATTCATAATCTAATTAAATAGCTCCCATGCTTACACAATGATAGCCTGCATCAACATAAATAACTTCACCAGTAATGCCGCTAGATAAGTCAGAACATAAAAATGCAGCAGTATTACCAACCTCCATTATATCTACATTTTTCTTTAATGGTGCGACTTTGGTATTATAATCTAGAATCTTTTTAAAATTGCCAACACCTGAAGCTGCTAATGTTCTAATTGGCCCAGCTGAAATTGCATTTGCTCTAATACCGTCCTCACCTAGTGCTAAAGCTGAATATCTCACAGTCGCTTCTAATGATGCTTTTGCCACACCCATCGTATTATAGTTAGGCATAGCCTTTTCAGAGCCTAAATAGGTCATTGTAACTAGAGATGCATTTCGTCCTTTCATCATATCTCTGCCAGCTTTCGCTAAAGCAGCAAAGCTATAAGCACTGATATCATGGGCAATTTTAAAACCATCACGATTAACTGCTGATATAAAATCACCACTTAATTGATCGGCTGGCGCATAAGCAACAGAATGCACAATGCCATCCAAGCCATCCCACTTTTCACTTAAAACTTTAAATACATTTTCAATCTGCTCATCATTACTAACATCACACTCAACAAGCGCTGATGGATTATATTTATCCGTTAATTTATGAACTCGATCTTTAAAACGCTCACTTTGATAAGTAAATGCTAACTCTGCGCCCTCACGATGTAATGCCTCAGCAACGCCATAGGCAATTGACTTATTACTTAACAAACCAACAACTAAGATTTTTTTACCTTGTAGAAATCCCATAAGATTATTTTACTCCGTCATTATCAATGATATGAAAGCATTCTATCGGATAGTATTGATAAGCGTCAAGTAAGATTCGATTTCCATTAATGATTGACTTATTTTTCAAAAAGCTGCTACTCTCTACTTAAACTTACATTAATAATCTAAAATGAAAACATATGGATAATAGCAAACGTATAGAATTAATTAAAAAAAGAATTACCCAATCACTCTCCCCAGAGCTACTTGAAATTATTGATGATTCACAAAGACATAAAAACCATCCAGGTGCAAGATCAGGCAAAGGTCATTTTATTGTAAAAATAAAAGCACAAAGTTTAGAGGGACTAACTAGATTAAAAGCACATCAAAAAGTCTATCAGTCGGTTATAGATTTATTTGAAACAGACATTCATGCATTAAATATACATATTATTTAATCATAATTAAGCATACCTAGAACGCAAATAATCAAAGACAGCTCTTAGCCCTATTGCGTCCCCTCCTATTTCAGAGATTGCTTGCTCTGTATCGCGCCATCCAGAAATATCAAAGTGTACCCATGATTTATTACCAATAAACTCTTCTAAAAATAGTGCGGCAACAATAGAACCAGCATACGGCGAGCTACTAACATTCGTTAATTCAGCAACCCTACCTTTTAAACCCTTTTTATAATGCGAGTATAATGGCATATGCCATAATAGATCTTCTACAATTTCAGAGCGTGTTTCAATTGCTCTAGCAATGGTATCATTATTTGAATAAATAGCGCCAATATCCATTCCTAAAGCAACACGACATGCACCTGTTAACGTTGCAAAATCAACAATCAATTCAGCATCTGTTTCACTGGCAGCTGTCAATGCATCTGCTAATATTAAACGGCCTTCTGCATCTGTATTTAAAATTTCAACACTTTTACCATTACGTGCATTAATAACATCACCTAACCGATAGGCATTACTACCAATGGCGTTTTCAACCATAGGCAGATATACTGTTAATCTTACCGGTAATTGATAACTCATAATTAACTGGGCTAAACCTAAAGTTTGTGCAGCTCCACCCATATCTTTTTTCATTAGTTTCATACCAGCTGTCGGTTTTAATGACAAGCCACCTGTGTCATAGCATACACCTTTACCTACCAATGCTATATGTGGATTCGTTTTATCTCCCCAACTAAATTTAACCAATCGCGGTGGTGTAATTGAAGCTCTGCCTACCGCATGAATTAATGGATAATTTTCAGCTAAAAGCTCGTCTCCAACAATGCACTGAAAGTCAGCATTAAATGATTTAGCAACTGTTTCTGCTTCCATTGCAAACTGAACTGGCCCTAAGTCATTTGCTGGTGTGTTAATTAAATTTCTAACAAAATAGACTGCTTCAATCTCTTTTAGAACAACAGCATCAATGTCAGATTCTGGCCAATATAACTTAACACTTTTTGATGTTCTTGAAGTATGGTAGCTGACAAATTGATAACTACCTAAAGCAAAGCCTAAATATGCAAGTTCAGGCGTAGAAATTAAATTAAATACATCATCTAATTTATAATTTCCCTCAGGTAATAAACGTTTTAAATAACCTAATAATTCTAATTGGCTTAATCCCTCAACACCCCATAAAACACAATCAACCTTGCCATCTGCATCTGGCAGGTGTAAAAAAGATTTTGCTTGTGCATTAAAACCAACTTCTAAAAGGTATTGCCATTGCATTTCATTAATTTGTGATTGAAGTTCATTTAAATGATGGCTGTCAACTGGAATTAATTTTATATAGGTTTCTGATAAATCATCAAAAAACAAATCATGTTTCATAAAAAAATCTCTCTAAGTAAGTTTTTAGTTTGATTACCGCATACCTAGAATTTAAACTAAGTATTCTGCAACTGTTGATTAATTGATTGAATGTCTTTAACAGATAGTGTGCCTGCATCTAACTTTAACTGTAATAAACCATTAAAGTAATTATACTTGGCTTCAGCCAAGTTACTTTTAGCTTCAAATAAAGATTGCAATTGATCTAATACATCAGTAATCGTTGCTGTACCAACATTATATTGCTCAACAAACTGCTTATACGCCAATTCAGATGCTTTTACAGACTGCTGTAATGCTTCAACCTGACTGATATATGCTTGAATATTTAAATAATCTGAACGCGTATCCTGAATTAATGTTCTTAACACATCTAAAGAATTAAATTCTTCAGCTGTATATAATCTAGCGTTTTGAACTTTGGTTGCATAATCACTTCCACCATTAAATATATTCCAAGTAAGTGATAAACCAACATAACCTGTTATTGGATGATTCGTTAGTCCTGCTGCACTTCGATAGGCATCTTCATCACCAGAATTAAAAGTATTGTTATATTGAGCAACTAAAGAAATCGATGGTAAAAATGCACCATAGCTTGCTTGCATAGTATCATAAGCGGCATACTGTTGATATTTTTGTGATAAGTAATTTTGATTATTTACTTTAGCAATCTTTACCCAATCGTTAATATTATTTGGCGTTGGTTCTTGATATATGATATTCGTTTTTAATGGTACTAAGTCTTTCTCTAGTTTACCTGTTAATTGATACAAAGAATAGTAACTGGTATCTAAATTATTTTGAGCAGAAACTTGCTCTGCTAAGCCATTATAATAAGAAGCTTCAGCTGTCTTAACATCTGTATCAGTAGAAACACCAACTTTAAACTTAACCATTGCTTGATCTAAAGCACTTTTTAGTGCTTTAACATTAGCATCTGCATATTCTAACTGATCTTTAGCTAATAAGATGTCAAAATAAGCATTTGCTACATTTAACATCAACTGCTGCCTACTGTATCGGTAACTAGCTAAAGACTGTAAAGTAGTTTTCTCTGATGCCTTATAAGTCTTATATAAGCCGTAATCAAACAAAACTTGAGTAAAATTTAGTTGATAACCAACACTCTGATAGTTACCACTACCATTTAAATTATCAATATTGTTTGTACTTGCTGTACCTATAACAGAAAAGTTAGGAAATAACGAACCAAGGCTAACTTTCTCTGCCATTGCCGTTGATTGATAACTATTATAATCACTTCTAATTGAATAGTTATTTTTCAATGCCTGTTGATAGACTTGTAGCAAATTCACTGCCCAAGCCTGTGGTGCCATCATACATCCAAGCGTAACAGAGATTGCAACTTGTGAAACTCGTCTAAGCATATTTCATCATCCAAAATTAATCATATTTATACTTAATATTTAATCCCTAGTTTAACTTTAGCACTTCTTTTAAAGTTGATCAGGCATTAATATAATACTTTTCAACCCAAAGTTTCACACTTTGAAGTGCCTGAGCTAGTTTTTCAGGGTTTTTGCCACCTGCTTGAGCCATATCACGCCGTCCACCTCCTTTACCACCAACCTGTAATGCTACATAATTAATTAGTTCTCCTGCTGAGAACTGATCTGTTAAATTATTTGTAACACCTGCACACAGTTGCACTTTATCATCTTTTGTTGATGCTAAAACAATCACAGCCCGTTTTAATTTAGATTTCAGTTGATCCATTTGCGATCTTAGCACTGTCATATCACCACCTTTAACTTCAGCACTTAATACTGCAATATCTCCAATGGTAGTTGCTTGAGTCGATAAATCTACTCCTGAACCTTTAGTTAATGCAACTTTCAATTCTGATACTTCTTTTTCAAATTGCTTAAGCTGTGTTTTCATTTTACTTAACTTATCAATTACCGTTTGTGGCTTTGCCTTTAACTCAGAAGTAATTTGACGTAATAATAATTTTTCTTGTTTTATTTTCTGTTCGGCATTTTTTCCAGTCGCAGCTTCAATACGTCGTATACCTGCTGCAATACCACCCTCAGAAATAATCGTAAAATAGCCAATATCACCGGTTCTTGAAACATGTGTTCCACCACATAGCTCCATTGAAAAATCGCCCATACGTAATACACGCACTTGATCACCATATTTTTCACCGAATAATGCCATGGCACCTATTTCATTAGCATGCTCATGAGTTGTTACAATCGTTTCAACAAGATGGTTTTTTCTAATTTGCTCATTAACCAGATCTTCAACTAACTCTATTTGCTCTAATGTCATAGGCTCATTTGATGTAAAATCAAAGCGTAAACGATCTGGTGCAACTAATGATCCTTTCTGCTGAACATGTGAACCTAATACTTTTCTTAAAGCCGCGTGTAATAAATGCGTTGCAGAGTGATTTAATGCTGTTTGCTCTCTAAGTGATAAATCAATAATTGCTGTGACTTCTTGGTCAGTTTTAAATGCACCAGATTTGACAATACCTTGATGTAAAATCGCATCATTAATTTTCTGTGTATCAACAACTTCAAATTTAGCGCCTAATGCCTCTATGATACCTGTATCTCCAACTTGACCACCGCTTTCAGCATAAAATGGACTTTGAGATAAAATAATACAACCTTTACTACCTTCAGCTAATAAGTTTACTGGTTTTTTTTCATCATCTAGTAACTCAACTACAACTGCATCACTAACTGCATGAGCATAACCTAAGAAGTCTGTTTGAGTATGTGTTTGAATTGATTGACTATAGTCTTGTTTAAATGATGATGCTTTTTTAGCTCGATCACGTTGCCCTTGCATTAATTGTTCAAACGCATCAATATCCACTGTCATTGACTTTTCTCGTAAAATATCTTCAGTCAAATCAACTGGAAATCCATAAGTATCATATAGCTTAAATGCAACTTCACCAGATAACTTATCACTTTGAATTTTAGCTAAAGCCTCATCTAAGAGGCGCATACCTGAATTAAGTGTTTTAGCAAATTGTTCTTCTTCTTTCTTTAAGGTAGCCTCTATTTGTTTTTGAGCCATTTTTAATTCAGGGTAAGCTTCTCCCATTTGATCAACTAATGCTTGTACAATTTTATAAAAAAATGCCTCTTTAGCACCAAGCTTATAACCATGACGAATTGCACGTCTGATAATTCTTCTTAATACATAACCACGACCTTCATTAGAAGGATATACACCATCAGTTATTAGAAAGCTACACGCTCTGATATGATCTGCAATCACTTTAAGCGATGGCAATGTTAAATCTTTAACTTTTAATATCTTGGCAATGGCTGTAATAATATATTGAAACAAATCAATCTCATAATTATTATGCACTCCTTGTAAAATGGCTGCTAAACGCTCAATTCCCATTCCAGTATCAACTGATGGATTTGGTAAAGCTTCAAGTACTCCATCAGGCAAGCGATTATACTGCATAAATACCAAGTTCCATATCTCGATATAACGGTCTAACTCTTCACCTTCTGAGCCTGGAGGACCGCCAGGAACATCTTCACCATGATCATAAAAAATCTCAGTACAAGGGCCACAAGGACCTGTATCACCCATCGACCAAAAGTTATCTTTCTCGCCAATGCGAGAAAACCGCTTTTTATCTACACCAATATGATTTAACCAAATATCAGCCGCTTCATCATCCTCAGTAAAAACAGTTACCCAAAGACGCTCTTTTGGAATTTTGACAACCTCAGTTAGAAATTTCCATGAAAACTCAATGGCTTCTTTTTTAAAATAATCACCAAAGCTAAAATTACCTAACATTTCAAAAAAGGTATGATGTCTTGCTGTATAACCAACATTTTCTAAATCATTATGCTTACCACCAGCTCTAACGCAGCGTTGTGAAGTTACAGCTTTAGTATAGTCTCGTTTATCTTTTCCTAAAAATACGTCTTTAAACTGAACCATCCCTGCATTTGTAAATAACAAGGTCTGATCATTATGTGGTACAAGAGAACTCGAAGGCACATGTTTATGACCTTCACTAACAAAGTAATCAATAAATTTTTGGCGGATATCTTTTACATTCATAGTCATTTATATAGTTACGATTAAATTATAAAAATAGAATACACGAAGGATACCTAAATTTAAATCAACTTGCATTATTTTCGTTAGCGTTTTTATTAATTTATTAATATTTATCTTGTCCTGATTTTGCTATAAAAGTAATTGCATAATTAAAAATAAACGCTAAAAATAAATATCCCCGCGGCAAGCAGCGGGGTATTAAAAGAGTCGCAATTGCGCTTCATCCAGTTTTAACCCTTGATTCTTAACATACCGCTCCACCACTTTCCAGTTACCTCCTTCACCAACTGTCCCA
>JAKJJQ010000037.1:0-29339 GCA_021713415.1 Thiotrichales bacterium 19X7-9 | reverse complement strand
AGAGCAATAATAAAGTAAGTTAGGCATTCAGTATTCCAAAAAGATAAGTTAAAATAGTGCTTCAGTGACTGTTGTAATTCATTGATGTGTTTCATCATATCGCTCTTTTTTGTTTTTTGGCGATTATAAGAATGAACGATAACAATGAAAAATCAATGGGTTACACCGTTACTGTCGTGTAGTGTGAAGTAAATTATGCTTTCTGAGCATAATCTAAAGATACTAGCTGAGTATATGAGTTACTTGCAGTTACAATCTTTATATGATGACTTTTTTGAAAGTAAATTAATGCCACCCCTGCAACAACCAACGCTGCTATAATTAAGTAAATAACTAAATATGCTATCTTATTCATTTTGCTACCCTATAAATCGTTGTTTTTGTCTTTGAATCTTAACTAAAAGCCTTATGTGACTTTTAGTTAGATTCTGTGGTTGCAACACCCCTAACAATTACTTTTATTGTGTAATTATTTAATTTATTATTAAGTTTTAAGCATAATATCACACAAAAAATAATCAGCAATAGGGAAATTTAAGATTTTATGTTTTCTTTATACTTTCTATTTTTCTTTTTTTTATAGAAAACCTTAGAACCACATAGCCAAATACGGCAGATAATAATGAACCAAGCAGAATACCAATACGTTCATCAAAAAGCATATTATTACCAGATTGCTCAAATGCCAATGAGCCAATAAATAAACTCATCGTAAAACCAATACCTGTTAATATGGACAAGCCATATAAATTAGACCAGTTCATATTAGATGGCATACTAGCTAGTTTAAATTTAATGGTAAGAAAACAAAATAAAAATACACCAATTTGCTTACCGATAAACAAGCCTAATGCAATACCAAGCGGTACATGATGAAATATTCCATGAAACCCAATACCTGAAAAATTAACACCTGAGTTTGCAAAAGCAAAAATTGGTAGAATAAAATATGCAACCGGCATATTTAATTTATGTTCTAAATTGATTAATGGCGTCACTGTTTTAGATTGCTTTGATTGATAAGGAATAAAAAATGCCAATATAAACCCTGTTAAAGTAGCATGCACACCTGATTTAATCATTGCAAACCACATAATCATACCGATAATCCAATAAACAGTTAAATTTAAAACATTCAGTCTGTTTAAAACAAATAGTAAAATAATACATAGACCAACAAATAACAATGCATGTATTGAAATGCTAGGGGTATAAAAAACTGCAATAATAATCACTGCAGCTAAATCATCAAAAATCGCAATTGACGTTAATAATATCCTAACTTCTTTACTTAATTTATTACCAAAAATAGCCAACAAACCAACGGCAAATGCAATATCTGTTGCTGCTGGTATTGCCCAGCCTTCTATCGTACTTTTATCATGATAATTAAATAACAAATAAATAAATACTGGAAAAATAATGCCACCTAAAGCACCCATTAACGGTAAAATAATTTGTTTTTTCTCTTGAAATACACCCACTAAAAATTCTTTTTTTAACTCAACACCAACTAATAGAAAAAAAATAGCCATAAAGCCATCATTAATCCAAAGTAAAATTGGTTTTTTTATACCATAATCATTCACTGTTAAAACAATAGTCGATGAGATAAGTTTATTGTAAATTACACTTAATGGTGAATTCGCAATTATCATAGCCAAAATAGCCATTAATAATAGTATAACACTGGGTAAGACTGATTTATCAAGCAGCCTACTAAGCATTGATCTTTTCATAAAAAATAATTAGCTTTTAATCCATTTTAAACTAAGCCTATCAGTTTCAACTTCTTGTATCTACAACAACATTCGCACTAGCCCCAACACGTAATGCAAGATGTCCTTTAATAGGTTCATCAAGTATAACTTTAACTGGAAAGCGCTGGGTTACTTTAACCCAGTTTCCTGTTGCATTTTCAGGTGGTAAAAGTGAAAATACCGTGCCTGAGCCATAACTAATACTTTGAACTATACCATGTAATTTAACACCTGGATACATATCAATTTCAACCGTTACCTTCTGTCCTGGCTTGATATGCTCCATATCCGTTTCTTTATAATTGGCATCAACCCACCAAGTTGTATCTGCAACTAAAACAAATAAATTTTGTCCTTCATTAATCATACTTCCATGACGAATGTTATCGAAATCAGTTACATAACCATCTGCTGGCGCCATAATCTTAGTATAAGATAAATTTAATTTAGCTGTATCAACTTGGGCTTTAGCTGATAAAACTTGTGTTTTAGCAACATCTAAAGCAGATCTAGCTTGGGCTAACTGTGCTTGAGATGCTCTCACTTCAGCATTTGCTTCTTTTAAACTTCCAACAACCTCATCACCTTCTTCTTTAGATGCATCTCCTGATTTAACCAATGCAACAATTCTATCTGCCTTCATTTTAGCAACCCAGGCTTGCGCTTGTGCTTTTTCAACATTTGCTTTATCAACATGAATGAGTTTTTCATCTGATATTACTTGTGCTTGAGCTACTTTTAATTTTGCTTGAGCATTTTCTAACTCATACTGAAATGCTTGTGGATCTATCTTAAATAACAGCGTACCTTTTTTAACATACTGATTGTTTTTAACATAGACTTGATCAACTTTCCCAGAAACTTCTGCGGCAATATGAATGGCATGCGCATTTACATAGGCATCATCAGTAGAAGGATAAATACTACGATAATAAAAATATCCCCAACAACCAATTACAACAATAATAATAATGCCTAATAAGATAAAAAATTTCATCATGCTATGATTTGATTTTTTAGCTTGATTGTTATCAGCTAAATTTTGAGTATTCTCATCAGACATAAACAAACCCTTGTATAAATATATTCCTTATTGTATGAGTACCAATTATTTCTTTCCAGTATTTTAAAATAATTAATACAATTTGTAGCCAAAATTTTTTAAGCTAGAATCACTTTCAGACCAGCCTTCTTTCACTTTGACCCACAATTGTAGATAAACACGACTATTCAGCAGATTTTCTATATCTATACGAGCCTGTGAACCAATTTTTTTTAATTTTTGCCCCTGTTTACCAATAATCATTACTTTCTGGCTTTTACGCTCAACAATAATTGATGCACTGATATCAATTAATTGACGATTTTCATCCTCTTTAAAATGTTCAATTTCTACTGTTAACTGATACGGTACTTCTTGGCCTAAGCTACGCATTAGTTTTTCTCTTATAATTTCAGAGATTAAAAATCTAAGCGGTCGATCTGTGACCTGATCCTTTTCAAAATGAAACTCACCTTCAGGAATATATTTTTCAATTTGCTGTTCTAATAAGTTAACTGATTTACCACTTTTTGCTGATAATGGTATGACATTATCAAAAGGATATTTCTTTGTTACTTGATCAACAAAAGGAAGCAGCTCCTCTTTATTTTTTACCATATCAACTTTATTAATCACTAATACAACAGGTATCTGGATTTTTTCCAAATGATCTAAAATCCATGTTTCTAGTTCAGTCCATTTTAAGGCCTCAACAACAAATACCACCACATCAACATCCCGAATACTTTGAAATGCAGCTTTATTCATAAAGCGATTTAATGCTTTTTGCTGTTTTTGATGTAACCCTGGTGTGTCGACATAAATAACTTGTCTATTTTCATCAGTTTTAACACCTAAGATTTGATGGCGTGTTGTTTGAGGTTTACGACAAGTTATACTAATTTTTTGTTGTAAAATGCGATTTAAAATGGTTGATTTACCAACGTTGGGGCGTCCAATGATTGCCACATAGCCACAATAAGTTATCTCTAATTCTTTATTCATTTATTATACTTAAAAGTAAATTTAATTTTATAAGCTTAAAATATGCTTTATGATACCATTATAAGGCCACACGATCTAGTTTTGAGGCTACCGTTTCACTATAGAACGCTTTAAAACGTTCACAAGCAATTTCAAGTTTATCCATTGCTGTTGCTAATGACATCCTAAAATAGCCATCCATACCAAAGACACTGCCAGGCATAACACCAATACGAGCTTTATTTAATAATTGCTCACAAAAATCTTCATCACTTTTAAAAATACCCTTTTCAATCAAAGGCATAATTGATGGAAAAAGATAAAATGCACCTTCGGCTTTAGGAATAATTAAACCATCAAATTGGCTGAATGTATCATACATCATCTGATAGCGTTGATGATAAGACTCTACCTGACTTTGAAGTGCTTCACGAGGTAATTTCAAAGCTTCAATTGCTGCTTTTTGCGAAATAGAAGCTGGGTTTGACAATGATTGTGATTGGAATTTTTTCATTGCTTGAATAATTATTTCTGGTCCTGCTGCAAAACCAATTCGCCAACCACACATAGCATAACTTTTAGAAACACTATTAATTAAAATAATTCTGTCGGCTAAATCTGGTGCTATTTCTAAAATATTTTTTACTCGCGCTTCATTACCCCAATATAATTGATCGTAAATATCGTCACTAACAATTAATACTTCTGGATAATCACGTAAAACTTCTGCAAGCGCCCTTAATTCAGACTCTGAGTAAACCACACCAGTTGGATTAACCGGATTATTTAAAATAAATAATCGACTTTTTGATGTCATTGCATTACGTAGCTGTTTTGACGTGATTTTTAGATCATTTTCGATGGTTGCTTTGATTGCTATAGGTCTTGCGCCAACAACCCTTGCCATATCAGGATAACTTACCCAATATGGTGCAGGATAAATTACTTCATCTTCTACTTCAGTAACACACTGTAGTAGGTTAAACAAACAATGTTTTGCACCAGTTGAAGTAATCACTTCGTTGGGTTGAAAAGATAAACCATAGAATCGCTGATACCAATCGATAATCGCTTCTTTCATCTGTGGAATACCATCGACTTGCGTATAACGAGTAAAATCATTTTCAATCGCCTCAATACCTGCATTTTTTGCAACTTCTGGTGATGGGTAGTTAGGTTCTCCAGCAGTTAATGGAATTACATCAACACCTTCATTTAACAAGGCTAAAATACGTGCGGTAAATGCTAACGTAGCTGATGGTTTTATTGCCTGCACTCTTTTCGATAGCTTAATCATTCCATTTTCCTCTGTAGTGTTGAATTAGTTGCTGTATTTCATAACCATTTTCTTTATCATCTTGAATTTTTTTAACCACTGCCTGAGCTTTCTCAGTTTGACCCATTGCTTCTAATACGCCCGCATAATGAGATGCTACCGTACCAAAAGGTAAAAGGTCATAAGCTTCTTCAAGATAGACTAAAGCTTCTTTATGATTTCCTTGTTTATACATCAACCATCCAAGACTGTCCAGAACTTGAGGTGTTTTCGGTGCAAGTTTGTGTGCTTTTTTTAGTAGTTCATACGACTCATCAAAATTTGTATTCTCTGTTAGGATATATCCTAATGCACTAAGCGCTTCAGGATGATCTGGCTTTAAATCTAGTGCTGTTTGCATATCTAGCTGTGCTTTTTTATGATTGCCTTGATTGATATGACTTAATCCTCTTAAATAATAAAAATTAACATCATTTGGAAATTCAATTGTCCCTTTTTCAAATGTTGCAGCTGCTAGCTGATGTTTAGATAGCACTAATTCCAATGTACCCTTAATATATAAAAAACGTTTACGATAGTGTTGACTGTCAACATAAGGTAAGACTTTGGTGACTATAATTAGCGCCTGCTGTGGGTTTTTCTTATGTACATATAACATTACCAAAGCTAATTGCGCATTATAATAAAGCGCACCTTCTTTGACAGTTTCATAATAAATAATTGCCTCATCTACTTTAGCATCCATTAAATATAATTTGGCAATAAAAATTGCTGCGTTATTTTTATATTCAGAATGCATTAAAAGTTGCTTAAAATAGCCCATTGCCTTTTGATTTAATCTAAGGTCAAATGCCAATAATCCTTTTAGAAAAATCACTTCATATTGAAGTTGTTCATCTGCTTGAATCTGATAAAGTATTTTTTCAGCTTCTAAGTATCTTCTTTCAAATAAATATAATTTAGATAAATAGATCTGAGCTAAAGTACTTTCTGGCTTTATTTCATTCCATTGAATGATTAATGGCTTAGCTTTACTTTTTAACCCTAAAGCAAATGCAAGCTCTATCGCATTTGCCTTTATAACATCATCTTCAGTTTCTTCAGCAAGCTTTAGATAGAGTGTCACTGCCTCAGGCCAATATTGGCGATTAAGCGCAATTTCAGCAAGCATTAGTTGGAAAAAATGAATGGCTTGATAGTTTTTTTGATTTGTTGATACTGTTTGTGAATAAGCAACTTTAATAAATGATGTAAGAATTACAACAGACGCAAAAAGGCATAAAATACTTAGGCAATAATTATAAGCATTATGAATCTTGCCCTTGATTATCTGAATTGTTTGCCTTCTCATTTTTCGCTGCCTCAAGCGTACGATCAATCGCATCTAAGCAAGCAGTGATTATTTTATCTAACGTTGTTTTATCCGATACTGTTTGATTGCCTATATATTCATTTAAATAAGCCTCTAACTCCCTGATTTTCTTTTTCAATATCGGAACGCCACAATAACAACAACCACCATGCAGTTTATGAACTACTTGCACTAGCGATTGATAGTCACCGTTTTTAGCATACAGTTTAATTTTTTCTTTTGCTTCATCTAGATCTATTAAAAGCATTTCAAACATTTCATAAGCTACTTTCTTTGATCCGCCCGCTAACTGTATGCCTAATGCCATATCAATATACTTGTCTGACGATATTTTTATATCCTCATTTGTAATTTTATCAACTTTTTTAATATTTTTCCCAAGCCATGTTTCAACTAGATAATTAACCTTTTGTTCTGTAATTGGTTTTGATTGATAATCAGTAAAACCTTGATCCAATAGTTTTTTACGTTGGCCACCTAGAATATCTGCAGTTAACGCTATGATTGGTGTAGTTTTATTAAGCTTAGTCCTTTGAATTCTTTGAGAAGCTTCGATACCATCAATCTCTGGCATTTGAATATCCATTAAAATCATATCAAATGACGTTTCTTTTGCATGTTCTATCGCCTCTTTTCCTCCAGAAGCTGGTATAACAGTTAAACCAATATTTTCAAGTAAAATTGTAATTAACCTAAGATTAATTTTATTATCATCAACAGCTAATATAGTTTTATCTTGGTATGACTGTTCACCTGTTGGTGCGCTTAGTAATGGCTGAGTATGTGATGAAATTGGCTCATAACGCTTAGTAATGACATCATAAAGCTGGCTTCGTTTATATGGCTTAACCAAATAGTACCGAATTTTAGCAGATTCAGCATAATGCTTAGCAATATTATCATCCATATTCAATAACAAAATAATGGGTGATTTGGTAAAATTCTCAATATCATCTAATAATGATTTTCTCAATATAGGTGCATCTGGAAGATTGGTATAATCTAATATTATTACATCAATTTCATTTTGTTTATCAGCAACCAAGTCAATTAAAGCTTCATCTTTTAATATAAACTGAGTATTCGCTTGCCAATATTGTAGTACATGATTTAATGCTGATTTTGATGTTTCGTCATCATAACGAACAACAATCTGTTTACCTTTTAGGTCATCTTTTTCTCTAATTAATTCAGCTTGAGATATCTTCTTAAGCTTAATTGTAAACCAAAAAGTTGAGCCCTCACCTAAGCCACTTTTAAAGCCAATTTCACCATCCATTTTTTCAATTAAACTTTTACAAATAACTAAACCTAACCCCGTACCACCATAACGCCTTGATGTTGAGCTATCAGCTTGAGTAAATGCTCTAAATAATCTATCTTGCTGACGATCTGATATACCAACACCTGAGTCTTTTATTTCAAAGTAAAGATAATAATGCGCATAATCTTCAGTTTTATATTTAGCTGTAACAATCACATCGCCTTTTTCCGTAAATTTAATGGCATTACTAACTAAGTTCATAAGAATTTGCTTAAATCGTAAATTATCACCCATAACATACTCTGGCACATCTGGATGAATATCAATTAATAAATTTAAAGATTTTTCTAATGTGACTGGACGCATTAAAATAATAATTTCTTCAATACTTTCATAAATATTAAATGTTGAAACTTCAAGCTCTAATTTACCTGATTCAATTTTAGAGAAGTCCAAAATATCATTAATAATTCGTAATAAATGGCGGGATGATTTTTGAATCGTATCAACGTAATCATATTGTTGTTGTGTTAAATCTGTTTTTAGTAAAAATTCAGTAAAACCAATAATCCCATTCATAGGTGTACGAATTTCATGGGACATATTGGCTAAGAAATTACTTTTGATTTTACTGGCTTCTAATGCTTGCTTTCTAGCAATATCTAATTCAGCATTTTTAATTTCAATGGTCTCTAGTGTTTCTCTTAAATCAACCGTCGCCTGCTCAATATTTTTCTGCATCTCCTCATGTGATGTCTCTAATGCTCGGGCCATTTGGTTAATACCACCTTCAAGAATCTGTAACTCACCACTAGCACCGGTTTTAACTCGAGTTTGTAATTTACCATCACGAAGTAAGCTTACTGCACTAATAATACTAATTAGAGGTTCACTAACATCACGCCCCAGTCGGATACCAAATAAAACACTAATTGCAAGCCCAATAAAACTAATTGCTAAAGTTGCAACGACAGCTTGATATTCATTAAGCGTTGTTTGTGTTCTACTTAAACCAACTACAACCCAGCCAAGACGACTATTGGTATCTCTTTTAAATCCTTTTGGCAGTTTAACTCCACTTATTTTATTAAAATCAGATAATAAAACTGAATGTAATAATACAGGAGAGACAAATAAGGTATTGCCTTGCTCTTGAAATGTTAAAATACTTGCATGATGAATATTTTGTAACTTTGAAAAAAAATCATTATCTATTTTTGGCGCTTTACCAGTATAACCGACCACATGCCCATCTGAATCATAAATAGCAGCAACCTCAACATCGGTATGCGACATCATACTATCCGCTAATTTTTTTAAGATTTCATGGTTATGCGTAATTAGTCCATATTCACTAGAAGCAACCAATTCAGTTGTTAATGTTCTACCTCTAGTCATTAAGTTACTATTTAAGTCAGAAATTCGCATACTAATAAAATAAATACCTAATAGCACACTAATTGTTAGTGTTGGCACTATCGTTAATAATACAATTCGTGTACGAATTCCCCAACTTTTCATTTATTCTCATTCCTACTTAATCAAAGCCTGCCTAAAGTATATAGGTTAACACCACTAAAAATCACCTGCCACGCATAAAAAATTTATCTAAATCTTTAAAATCTAATTGAACCCATGTTGGTCTGCCATGATTACATTGATTACTTCGTACTGTTTTTTCCATTTGTCTTAAAATCTCATTCATCCCTTCAATGGTTAATTGATCGTTTGCTCTAACAGCACTATGACATGATATGGTCGCTAACAATTGATTAAAATAGGCTTCTAACCCTTTAGAAAAACCTAACATTTTAAAATCAGTTAATAATTGCACAATCAAGTTTTCCAAATCATTTGTTTTTATAAAAGCTGGAATACTACGAATCACTATCTCTGATTGCCCAAGAAGTGACATTTCAAAGCCTAATTCACTAAAAACATCATTAAATTCTTCAAAAGTAATTAAAGCTTCTTGTGATAATGTTATTGTAATTGGAATCAATAAGGTTTCAATTTTACTCATCTGATCTTTTTGCCAGCTAGATTTTGCACTTTCATATAAAATTCGTTCATGCGCTGCATGCATATCAACTAACACTAAGCCTTTTTTATTTTCAGCCAATATATAAATACCATGTAGTTGTGCTAAAGCAAAACCCAATGGATATGTTTCTTCTTCTAGTAAAGCTTGTGGTTTAGATTCTGTAGTCGTACTACTTAATTGCTGATCTAATGATATTTGCTCTTTTAACAAGCTTTCAGTAGCAACGCCATTATTATTTAAAGTATTAACATCTTCTGTGATTAACTCTGACTGCTTTGGAAAGATCAAATCAAGTGAGTCATCAAAAAGTTCACTACGTTTACCTAGCTTATGATAAGCCATAACTTGCTCATTAGCTGAAACTACCTTTTCATCTTGAGGTAACTTTTTGTTATTCTGGTAAATTGTTGTTTTGTTATCAGTTTGATCACAAGCTTCTTCTTCAACTCGTTCAGTAATTGATGGCATGGTTTTATCTAGGGCTTGATCAATCACTGAGTAAATAAAACTATGTACTTTTTGAGAATTATGGAATCTCACTTCATTTTTAGTTGGATGAACATTAACATCTAATTGATCCGATTGTATTGAAAAATACAATACATAAACTGGATAACGGCCATGATATAGTACATCTTGATAGGCTTTTTTGATTGCGTGAGTTACGACTTTATCTTTAATCATACGCCCATTAATATAAAAATACTGCATATCTTGAGTAGCTTTGGCGATTTCAGGTTCACCAATCCACCCCCAAAGTCGCATGCCTTCTGAAGAAGTCTGATCAACTTGAATTGCACGTGTTAAAAAATCTTTACGCCCTAGCTGACTGACTCGTTCTAGTTGTTTATCTATGGAGTCAGCTATTGGTAACTGCTTAATCACTTTACCATTATGAATTAAAGTAAATGCAATATTAAAATAGCAAAGCGCAAAACGTTTAATTAATTCATCAATATGAGCAAACTCAGTCTTATCCGTTTTTAAAAACTTACGTCTTGCCGGTGTGTTAAAGAATAAATTTTTTATTATAATTGTAGTACCTACTGGTAGTGCTGCAGGTTTTAGATCAAAACTATCTTTTTCTTTGCCTTTTTGTATGACTTCCCATGCCATATCAACTTCACAATGCTTTGAAATAAGAGAAACTTCTGATACAGAAGCAATACTAGCTAATGCCTCCCCTCGAAAGCCCATTGTTTCAACGGATTCTAATTCAGAGAGTTCATAGATTTTGCTTGTTGCATGCGCTGACAAAGCCAAAGCCAAGTCATCTTTTAGAATGCCACTACCATTATCTTTAATGCAAATAAATGATTTACCTCCGGCTTCAAGCTCTACTGTAATGTCGGTTGCCTGGGCATCAATACTATTTTCAATTAGCTCTTTTACAACTGAAGCTGGCCGCTCAACGACTTCACCTGCTGCAATTTGATTGGCTAATAAGCCAGGTAAAGCTTTAATCCTACGCATAAACTTAAATTCCTCTCTCCTATTTATGCGCTTTATTGTAGCAGTCTAAATATATCCTTACAAATTCTTAAATTTGAGCAGGTTTCATATCTGTCAAATTAGAATTTAAAGTACCTTTACTTTTAACTAATTTTCCCCGAATTAATTTTCGATCTAAATAATAAACCAATGGCACTAGTATAAATGACATTAATGCATCTGCTAAATAATGTTGTCCCAACGGGAATATACTTAAAATTAATAATATATTGAAAATAAGCACAATATAACGTATACCAAAGCGTTTAACTGGCCACCAAGCAGCTATTAATAAAAGTCCTGAAATCACATGCCAAGAAGGTGCTGCAATAACACCATAAACTGGTGGTTGCGTGGGGTCTACTAACAATGCATGCTCTAAAATTAGCTGATGTTCTAACTCATGACTAAATCGATAATCTGTAAAATAGTATGCTGGCCCATAACTTGGGAAAAAGTAATAAAATATAATCGTTATACCAACTAAAATAAAAAATACTCTAAACATTCGCTCAAAGCTTTTAAAATGAAACATTGGTAAAAATATAATTGTAAGCATCACTTCATTATTTAATTGATTATAAACCCATTGAATATATGGAAGTAAGTAAGCAAGATGATGGTCAAAGTACATTACAACTTCTAACTCATTAAAGCCAAAAAATTGATCAATTTGATGCAAGTAAGCATCAATTCTTGGATAGGGTGTTAATGGCAAATCTTTCTGAAAATATACAACAATTGCACAAATTAAGATCAAATAAGGCATCCAGCCAACCACCTTTGTTGAAATAAACTCAATAGAGAATTTACGCTTATTATTATCTAAATCAAACAACCAGTGCAAAAGAAAACTAAAAGCATAAACACCTAAGGCAAATGCAAGTGCTAATATTAAATGCAACCAGATAAAGTTCTGATATTTTACAACCCATTGATTAATAAAAACCATCATAAAAACACATAGTGCGATAACAATATTAATATGTGACTTTAGAAAGTTTAAAACTTGGCGCAACTTCAATCCCCTACCACTTTTCTTATTATTTTTAATCGACCATCAACAATAGGCAATAACATAATACCCAATTATTATTTTTATTGCAATCATTTTTATTGCTTAAATTGATGATATTGCTTTAAACAGAAGGTAACTTATCTATAAGTACCTTATTATTCTTATTAAAGTAAGTATATAATTTATGAGCTAATATAATTATAATAAACCCAACTAATGCACCATATTGTTTTAAAAAACCACCTATTGTTAATGTTTCAGAGACATCATAACTTTGGCCTATAATGATTAGCCCTATAAATACCATTGATATTAACGGTGCATAAGGAAACCATTTTGCCTTATAAACCAACTGTGACGTATCACCTTTTATAATTTTTTTCCTAAAGCAATAATGACTTAATGCAATCCCAAACCAAGCAATAAAGCCACATAATGAAGAAACATTGATAATAACTGCAAAAAACCTACCATTTCCAATGAATGAAGCTAAAAATATACTAGATCCTACTAATGCTGTCGCTAAAAGCGCATAAATAGGAAGGCCATAAAATGTTGTTTTAGAAAATAGTTTTGGCACTTGACCTGAATTTCCCATATGCCATAATGTTCGTGTTGATGCATACATACTTGCATTTGCAGCTGAAATCAAAGCGACCAAAATCACTAAATTTAAAAAGTTTGTTGCAAAACCAAGACCAAAATACTGTTGAAATACAAGAGTAAATGGACTAGATTCAATACTGTCTTGCTGTGCCAGTGCTGGATCATTGAAGGGAATTAAAAGGCTAATAAAAAGTGTTGATAATACATAAAATAAAAATAATCGCCAAAATACAGTTCTTACAGCCTTTGGAATACTTTTTTGAGGATTTTTTGTCTCACCTGCACTAATACCAATTAACTCTGAACCTTGAAATGAAAAACCAGCAACTAAAAAAACTGCCACAAAGCCAGCGAAACCGTTATGAAATGGACCATCTGCAATTGTAAAATTACCAACACCTAAATCATGATGCTTAAAAACAAGAAAACAACACAGCACAATAAATAGCACAATTACCGCAACCTTAATAAATGACATCCAGTACTCTGTTTCACCATAGACACGCACAGAAAATAAATTAACAAAGAAAACCAAAAAGAAAAATATAGCAGATAGTAAAAGGGTAGAGCTTTCAGGAAACCAGAACTTCATAATAATTACTGCTGCTGAAATCTCTGCTGCAATGGTAATTGCCCAATTAAACCAATAGTTATAACTCATTGCCATTCCAAAGGATGGATCAACATATAAAGATGAATACTCACAAAAAGAGCCCGAAGTTGGTCTATGTGTTGCCATCTCCCCTAATGATGTCACTAAAAAATAGACCATCACTGCAATTAATGCATAAGCTAAAATTGCCCCACCCGGCCCTGCAACATGTAATGCATAACCACTGGCTAAAAAGATACCAGTGCCAATTGAGCCACCCAAAGCAATCATATTTAAATGACGAGTTCGTAATCTCCTTTTTAACATTATCTATATTTCTCCTTTTTAAAAACAAATAGATAGCTTTATTTACTATAACTTGAACACCAAATAAGAACAATCAGAATATTAATAGCGTTTATTTGGTTAGATTATAAGCGAATTACTTTTGCAAATTTTAAAGATACAAAAACAAAAAACAGTATAACTTAAACTGATAAAAAGAAGACACAAACACTTATACTACTAGCGCTTTTTCAACTATATTTCTGTCTACTTGATCAACTACTTCTGCTTGACCAATTGATTTTAAAATAACATAACGAATTTGATTATTTTTATTTTTTTTATCTCTCGACATTGCATCAAATAGCGCATCTTTACTCACCTGAGAAGGTAGCTTAATAGGCAAATTAAAAAAGCTTAAGAAGTTAACTAGTGAGTCTTCATCTGTTTGACTAACATAACCTAATAATTTAGAAAGACGTATTGCAATTACCATACCACAACTAACTGCTTCTCCATGAAGCCATTGACCATAACCTAGTATTTGCTCAATGCCATGGCCAAAGGTATGACCAAAGTTTAATAGGGCACGTAAACCACTCGTTTCTTTCTCATCATTTTCAACAACTTCGGCTTTAATCTTGCAACTTAATTTAATTGCATAGGACAAAGCCTTTTTATCACGGTTAATCAGTGCTTTTTTATTATCTATAAGCCAATGATAAAAATCTTTATCATAAATACAGCCGTATTTAATTACTTCTGCAATACCTGCATGATACTCTCGAGCAGGTAATGTATCTAAAGTAATTAATTCTGCAAATACTGCTGTTGGTTGATAAAAAGCACCAATCATATTTTTACCCAAGGGATGATTAATTGCCGTTTTTCCACCAACAGATGAATCTACTTGGGCAAGTAAAGTTGTTGGTACTTGCATAAATGAAATACCACGTAAGTACGTTGCAGCAACAAAGCCAACCAAATCACCAACCACACCACCGCCTAGAGCAATTAACAAAGATTTACGCGTAAATTTTTTATCTAATAGCTCGGTATAAAGCTCATGTAATGTATCTATTCCTTTAGAGGATTCACCATCTTTAATAACAATAGCATGCGTACTTACAAATCCCAACTGTTTAAGACGATTCAACCATTGATTAAGATATAATGGTTGAATGACTTCATTTGTAATCACTGCTACAGGTTCATTTGCATGGGGTCTAAACAAATCAATAAAGTCATTAAAATCAGAAATCGTGTCATTAATTACAATTGGGTATTGGTTATCTTTTGTTTTAACGATGATTGACTCAATCACAAAGTTTCTTCCATCAGTGCCTTTGTAATTTTATAAACAACACTCCTAACGGTCGTACTGCTTGTTTCTACAACATAATCAGCAACTTCGCTATAAAGTGCTTCTCGCGCATCCATCAACTCTTTTAGACGGCTTTCCTTATCATCACAGCCTTTTAACAGGGGACGACGCTTATCTCTAGCTGTTCGTTCTAACTGCTGCTTAATACTAGCTTGTAAATAAACAACTGTTCCACGCGATGATAATAAACTTCGATTTTCAGGCAATAATACTGCACCACCACCTGTTGCAACAACAATACCTTGTTGCTCACATAAATCTTCTAATACCATTCGTTCACGCTGGCGAAAACCTGCTTCTCCTTCAATATCAAATATCCAATCTATATCTACGCCACAGCGTGTTTCTATTTCACGGTCTGAATCAAAAAAATCCAATTTTAATTCATTAGCTAACTGACGACCAATTGTACTTTTACCAGCACCCATTGGACCTACAAGAAAGATGTTTTGTAATCTTTTCATATCACTCTTTTTTATTAGTTTTAAAGTTGAACAAATAGCCCCATCAGTATTTTTTAATGACTGTGACAAAATACACAAAATCAAGCCAATACGCAAGCTTTTCGTCTCATTATGATGATTATTCGATGATACGCGGTGTTAAAAAGATAAGTAATTCACGATTAATTGTACGATCTGAACGGCTGCTAAATAGCCAGCCTATTAAAGGCAAATCCCCTAATAAAGGTACTTTCGAATGTCTGTGAGCAATTTCTTTTTCATAAATGCCACCTAAAACGATGGTTTCTTGGTTTTTCATTAATAATCTGGTTTTAATTTCACGTTTACTTAATATTGGTGCACCACCAGCGACTTGTTCATTTGTTTTTTGATCTTTTTTAACTAAAATGGTCATTACCAAATAATCATTTGGCGCTATTTGTGGTGTTACTCTTAGTTCTAAGACTGCATCTTTAAATGTTAAGGATGCAGCACCTGAAGAAGTCGATTCAAGATAGGGAATCTCTTGTCCTTGACTGATATAGGCCTCTTCATTATCTGAAACAACTAAATGAGGGTTTGACACTTGTTTAGCTTCACCTTCACTTTCTAGTGCTAGTAATTCCATATTCAAGGAAATTGAACCTGGTAATCTTGCAAAACTAAGCCCTAAAGTACTAGAACCTGCAATTGGAGGAAGTGTTGGTGTTACAAAATTAGGATTAACATTACCAGTTACTGTCCCGCCTTTACCATCAATATTAACATTAGCACTACCTGAGTAATTAATCCCTAACTCATCAATGACAGATCGACTAATTTCAACAATACGTGCTTCAATTAAAACTTGCTGGGTTGGAATATCTAATTCATTGACTAATAAGTTTATTTTATCAATATAAGATTGAATATCTTCAACAATTAATGTATTCGTTCTTGGGTCAACACTTAAACTACCACGTGCACTTAATACATCTTGTTTCTGCGTTGTTAATACACGATATAACTCTTTAACATCAGCATAATTAAGTCGAATAAATTCATTTCTTAAAGGTTCAGCAGCTTCTGTTGCATTTAAAGCAGCTAAGGCTTCTTCTTCTTGAGTTGCAATTACTGTTGCTGGGGCAATATATAGTGTATTACCTATTTTTCGCTTACCTAAATTTTTAGCAACTAAAATAATATCTAATACCTCCTGCCAAGGAACATTCTTTAACTGTAGACTAATATTGCCAGTAACATTATCACTTGTAACTAAATTAAATTTTGCAAAATCAGCTAATACTTGTAATGCCGCACGTACTGAAATATCTTGTAAATCTAAGGTAATTTTTTCATTATGACGAAAGAGTAAGTTTGCTTTATCTCCACCTTTAATATCCATTGGTGTAAAGATAATTTTTAATACATTATCTTGAAGCTCTCGCTTAATATTAACCGCTTGTTTGGCAGTTAATATAAATTCACTCATACTAACTTTTTGTTTTCCTTGGATACTACTAATTAAATTATCATTGGCTATTTTCATCAAATAACGCCACTTATCTGCTAATTCTGTATCAAGTATTGAGACAATAATTTGATCTTTATCATAGTGCAGTTTAACCTCACCATGTGATTTAGGTAAATTTACTTTAAAAACAAATGTATCAGGTGATAATTGCTGGTAAGAAATCATATCAATTTTTTTATCATTTTTATCAGTAACCGCCCAAGCCCTTGGAAGTACCAATAAGCACAAAGCAATCAAAGCTATATACGTAATGCTTTGTAATGTTTTTATTATGCTTCTTACTACCACTTACTTATCTCCAAGCATCACTTTATAATTTAAGCTCTGATATTTGTTCTTTCCAATTACCAGAAGCTGACTTTATCTTTTCAACAATGCTAACTTTTTTCGTATCAATTGCTTCTATTTTTCCATAGCGGTTGCCTACATAATCACCAACCGATACAGGATAGACCATTTTTGATGTTTTTATCTCAATTAAAGCCCAACGCTTTTCACCTTGGTTAATGACACCAACTAAACGTAAATCATCTAATGAATATTTCTCTAGTGGTGTTAAAAATTTTTGATTTTTTTGATCATTAGTTAAAGCCTCATCAATTACATTTGGTATAGCAAATGGATCTTTTGGCGCCTGAGTAAATACAATGGGCTGATAATTAATAAATTGAGGTAAAGATGCAATCTTAACAACTTTAGCTTGCTCCTTTTCTTTATTAATAAAATGATCAATATCTTGATGAGATTGATTACATGCAACCAACAGAATAGATAATGCAAACACAAAGAGACTAAAAGATGTATATCTAATCATCATCAGTCTCCTTTTTTATCGATTTATTATTAGAAACATACTGATAAGTGATTGTATTAAGAGATAAAATAAGACGTCTACTATTGATGCTACGTTTAAGTGTAAAATCTTTAATTGTAATAAGTCTAGGCATTGAAGCAATACTACCGACAAATCGACCGATTTGATTATAAGTACCTTCAACAACAACTTCGATGGGTAGTTCTCTATAAAATGCTCTTTCTTTTATCTCAAGTGGTTTTATTAAATGAAACTCCAAACCCGCACTAAATGCATTATCAGTCATTTCTTCAATTAAAGATGGAATTTCATTATCATTAGGTAATTGTTTTAGCATGATTTCAAATTGATTTTGTAATTGATCAATTTGTGCTGTGTATTTTTGTGCTTTTGCCAATATAACTAATTTATGTGTTATTTTTTCTTTATAAACGACTTCCTGTTGTGCTTTTAAATTTAGCTTATCAATTAAATTACTAATAAAAAACCAATAACCAATACCGACACATAGAATAAAAACAATAAAATAGATAACCAAGCGAGCATAGCGTGGCAAGGTAATAATTTTATCTAATCTTATGCTAAATTGAGTCAGCCTATCTAACAAATTTACTCCCCTTTAATAGATTGATTAGTCTTATTATTTTCTAGTTTAGCAATATCAATTGTCATGCTAAATCTGCGATAATGACTATCACTTACATCACTTTGACCCTCTGAGGTGATCTCATAAAGTATTGGGTTTTGCATCCAGCCTGTGGCAATAATATTGCGCATAAATTCAGCAATTTGAGTATTTGACTCAGTCATACCATATAAACTTAATAAATCATTTTCTTTACTCATTTGTGTTAAATAAACACCCTCTGGTATAATTTTTGGCAACAAATCAAATACATAAATAGTTTCAAAACGATGATTCTGTAACTGGTTAACCATTTCCATCTGATCTAATAAGGCTAGTTGTTCTTTTGATGCATTCTCTTGAGCTTTAGCCATTGCACTATAATAAATTAGCTTTTCTTTTATGTAGTTATTACGTTGTATTTGCTGATCAATTTTCCAATGATAAAACTGAGCGATTACGATAATCACAACGATAGCTGTAAATACAGAAAGTATAATTGCAATTAGAAATTGTTTTTTTAACTTCTGATAACGCTGCTGACGCCATGGCATCAAATTAATATGAAACTCCATCTTCATACCTCCTTAGCTAATAACAGAGATAAAGGTATAAGGTATTGATATGGATTCTCAATAACAGTTGAACCTTCCATTTGAATCATTAAATACTCAAAAGGATTAAATAATTTGACTTCACGATCCAATATTGATGATAAAGATAGGCTTATGTCAGCTAATGTGGGAACATCACCACAGAGATAAATTGATAGGTTATTTATAGATCCCTCAACTGCAGATTGTGCCATATTTAACGTTCTTTTTAACCAAGGCAACTGTGCATTAATTAAATTATCATCCTCATATACTATTGGAATCATTTCACAAAATGTTGGTATTTGATTATAAATTAATAATGTCACAGCAACGGATGATTTTTTAAAATCTATTAATATAACTGGCTGTTTTTCAGATGATTTAATTGACCATAATGTCTGATGAATTAAGCGATAAAGTGCATAGTGATATACATCAAGTGTTGCAAGTTGCATATTAATCAGTTTTGATAAATCAATATATTGAGCAACTATATCTCGATGAGCTGCCACAAATAACAAAGCATCTTTTTTTTGATCCGATAATGAGTGAACAATTTGATAGTCATAATAAATCTGACTGGGTTGATATGAAAAATAAGTTTCAATGCTCTGTAATACTTTTTCTTCTAGTAAACCCTCTTCTAAGTGTTTGTCTACCTGAACACTCTGGCTAATAATACGATTAACAGGTAAAGATAATGACATAACGCCTGGCTTTATACTATTTTCAGAAAATAACTGTAAAATAACTGAAGATAAATACGCATTATTTTGAATCTTATCAGCTTGAAATACTGGCTCAGTTAAATTGGCTGTATCTATGTTTAATAATTGATACTGACCATTTCTAAGTCTTTTCATACATAGCATATGTACTTGATCATCAGTAATTTCTAATGCTGTGTTTATTTGAGCCGACTGTCCTATAAATTCATCATAAATTAGTGATGCAATATTCTTAACATAGGCTTCAGATCTATTTAACCAACCATTCATGCTATTATCTCATTATATTTCAATTAAAAGCATAGTTGATAAAATACATTTTTACAAATAGAGCAGCCTATTAAAATTTAAAAATACTTTTTATAATTTAAATATGTAAATTAGGTATTTAATTTACTTTTAAATTTCTGATATTACTGTATCTGTCATCATCTGAGTTTGTTTTGGCATTAGGTATAAATACCCCACAACAAAACTTAGCAATGATGATACAAATAGAATAACTACCATATGCAGTAATGTTGGTAATACCAAAGCTGCAATAAAGCTTAATAAAAATACACCGCCCATTTGAAGCGCGCCATATAACGCACCAGCTGCACCCTTATTCTTATCAAATAAATTCAAGGCACTTGCACCACTTGTTGGTAGAACAAAACCCGTACCAAGATAAAATACTGCCATAATTGTAACTAAAACACTAAAGCTAACACTAATAGATAAGACCAACCCCAATAAAATGAGTGATGAAACAAACATTATGGCTAACCCTAGAACAATAATCGCATCAGATTTCATAAAGCGCATTAATACTGCTGAACAAATTAATCTACTTAAGATAATAATACCCAATAATGAAGTTGAGATAATACCAAACTCAAATGCACTAAAGCCATATTGATTAATTAAAACAAATGATCCAATCGCATCAAAAATAACACTACCTCCTAATGAGACAACAATACAAAGCATATAGACTAAAAATAATTTATTTTTACCAATCGTTATGTAATTGTTAATCAAATGTTTAGCATGTAAGGCATGCTTATTTTTCTGATCAATTGTCTCGGGTAATTTAAAAATAACGGTAACAACTAGAATAACTGCAAAAATAGCCATAAAAATAAAATTACCATGCCAGCCAAAGCCGTTTTGTAATGCTCCACCAATTAATGGTGATACAGCTGGTGCCATTGAAAAGAAAATACTCATCCAAGCAATGATTTGTAAAAATTGCTCTTTTGATACTGAATCTTGAATTACGGTTCTAGCAAGTACAATCAAAGCACCTGCACCTAGGCCCTGAATACCACGACCTATAATTAGCACATAGATATTAGGTGCAAAAGCACATAATAAAGAGCCTATAAGAAAAACAATTGCACCAAATAAAACCACAGGCTTTCTACCATATTTATCCGATGCTGGCCCATAAGCTAATTGTGAAAATGCTAACACAAGTAAAAAGCTTGAAATTGTCATACGTGACAATGATGAACCCACATCAAAATAAGTAGTAATCGCTGGTAATGATGGTGTATACATCAATGCACCAAAAAAGTACGCACAAGCGAGCATAATCGATAATATCGTCATTTTAACGATTCCAAATGATTTTTGATTCGTTTGCTGCATTGTATTTACCTCATTTTTATTGTTATTTAATATCATTTTTCAATTAAATTGAACGACTGTTCAATTATAGTAACACTGATTGAACGATCGTTCAATAAATTTTCTTCATTTTTTTTTACTTTTGATATATCCTTAGCAATAACTTTAAACTTAAGGTATTGTTTATCTTTATGAAAACAAATGAAAATCAAACACAAACAAAAATCATCACCTCAGCAAAAAAACTATTTGTCAAAAATGGGTTTAATGGCACATCCATTCGAGATATTGCCAAAGATGCTAAGGTTCAAGTTTCTTTGATTTATCACTACTATGAGAATAAAACAGCGCTTTGGAAGGCTGTAAAAGAAGCGTTATTTACTCAAGAATTAGTTCAATCTTTAACTGAATGCACTGAAGTAGATCACTTTAAAGATTATTTAGATCGCTTTATTCGTTTACGTTTTGAAGTGTATTTTAATAATCCAGAAATACTAAGGTTAATCGACTGGCAGCGATTAGAAGATAATGATGAACTCATTGGCATTAGAAGCTACAGTCATAATAGTATTTGGCAGAATTTAGAAAATATTATCCATAAGTTTCAACAAGATGGGCAAGTCATTAAAAAATACCCACCAAAATATATTCTTTTAACAATTAATTCGGCGATTTTTGCGCCATTTATGCATAGTTATAAATTTGACTCTCAAGCGGAAAGAGAAGCTTTTGTTACCATGACGATTGATTCAATGGAGCGGGCATTTAGGGTTAATAATTAATTTTTACCCAATATTATCATGGTTCATGCGGTTGAGGCCCATCGTTTCCAAGCTCCATTTCACTACGCTGCCCATGCTCTAGAAAATGGAATGAAGGCTCAGTTGACTGAGGTCTTTCCATTACATTACTTGGTTTATCCTGTGCACTAATCATATTTAGCATATTTTCACCAGCTTTTTGCTGCGGCTTATCAAATCCGAAATGTTTTACTAATGCAATAGCTAAACCTACCGCACCTAAACTTGTAATAAGCATTTTATTAACACCTTGATCATGCCTTCCTTGAGCTTCAAGTGCTTTACCTGCCGCTTCCTTAAATTTTGACATATTTTCTTGACTAGGGTTATCTAAAAAATTATCAAGAATTTGAGTTTTTGTGCCATCTCCTTCAAATAATTTATCCTTAACAATTGAATAAAATTGATTTCGCTCTTCCTCATTCAAAGGCTCTTTTTTATCAACTTTTTCTTTTAAAGCATTTAGTTTTTTTATTTCATCATTTGATATACCCACAACCTATCTCCTTACCCGCTTATATTTAAAACCTACACTAAACCATCATTGCTGCTTCACCAGCCTGTTTGGCTGTATTTGCAGAATCATTTGAAATTGCCATATTACGCTGCGCTGTTGACTGAGATACATCTTTTTGACCTTGTACATAAGATGATGTATAAGATTTCTCAGCTTCAATACCTTGTGTCATTGATTGACCACCTGCCTGAGCAGCACCTTGTGAATATTGCGCACCAGCACCTTTAAATTCTTGAATTTCAGCTTCACCTGCACGCTCACCACGTGTATTACCAATCCATTGTAAAACCTTATCAGGAATTACATAGATCAATGAGAAACACTTCATAAATGCCATTGAAAGGAATGTTGCATATAAGAAGATGATCATACAAGAGAACACACCACGAGCATAACCAGCTGCATCTGTACCATCTGATACTGGCATTAAGTTTAACAACGAATCAGTAATGGCATGGAAGCCTTCTGCTGAATACTGAATTACTACATAGGTTAGACCAATACCAAAGATCATACCTAAAATCATAAATACAGGTCTTAATACCAAGTTCATACAAATTTGAATTCCTGGCTCTGACTTACCAAAGACTTCATGGCCTTCTGGATAAACCAAACCTAGAGAAACAAATGGCGCTGCTGCCATTGCTTCAATAACTAATAACAACCAAGCAGTTTTACCTGCCCAGAATAGAATATATGGCGTTAATGGTATAATTAATGAGAATGATATTCCAATACTAAAGATACTCGATAAAACAAATAAGACTAAAGGCAACCACATTAAACTTAATGAGAAGGTTGCTAATTGCATGGTTACATCAAACATTGCTTTAGCAAATTCAAGGTTCGTTTGTGCCGAGAATGTACTACTAAATAAACCTAATGAAAATGCATTGGCTACCGCATAACCTTTGGCATTATCTTCAGCCTGACCAAACTGCTGCTTAGCTGAGTTTTGAATCTGTTGCAATTCATCTTTTGCATGAGAGAAAATACCAATCATACTATTGATTGTACCTTCAATTAATGCCATACCAACTGATTGAACATTCTGGATCATACTAAAGTTTTGTGCAGCAAAATCAGATCCAGGATTATCACCACCGCCTTCATAGTCAGGGACATTACCAATATTATAAATTTGCTGAAGTAAGCCACCTGCTTCACCAGCGCTGGTATTGGTACCTAACAAATTAAATATTTTGGTTAAAAGCTCTTGTGCTGGATCAGTTACAGTTGCTGTATTAACTGGATCTGTACTACCACCAAATTGAACATTATTCGTTGCAAAGAAATTAAACAAATTAATAACAGGCTTCACAACCATGTTAAACAGTGTATTTGCTTCTGTTTGCTTAGCCGATGCAGAAACACTCGGGCTTTGATAAGGTGAGTATACTGAGTTTGTTAAAGAGTAGATAATATACACATACTGTGCATACTGAAACTGCATACCATCTGCTAATAAGCTATTGACCTGACCTTTAAATAAAGTTTTATTACTTGAAGATAAGCTAGAATCATCAATAATTTGATTAAATAAGGTTCTTACATCAGTCATTGATGTTGTAAATGTGCCTGACTTAGATAATTGATCTTTAAAAGGTTCTAAGTCCGCTCGAGCTTGATACTGATACTGATCTGCTGTTAATGGATTAAATGATACTTCTGCACCATTTAATAAATCAGAAATACTATTTTGATTTTCAGTATAACTTACATCGATATACTTATAATCAACCGGTATTGATGTCTGGTTTGAAACCTGATTCGCTGCATCAGAAAACGCGATAAAGTTTGCATATAAGTTTTGTAGATTCTGAGCTAATGCATTATCAAAATCTAGATACAATTTATCAGCATCCCACCAGCCAAACTGCTTGGCTTGATAACACAAGTTGCCTTCTTCACTAAAGTCACAATCATTAGTAACTGCCGCTGAATTTTTTTCTAACCAGTTAATAATTTGTGTTGAGTTTGCGTCCATCGCTGTAGCAGAATAGTTCGGTGGCGCTAATGGGTCATAATTAGGATCAGGTGTTGCGCTATTTAAAGGTAGAGACTCCGTTAAATAACCATAGTCATTTAATCCATATGTGCCAGCAATACTATTAACATTACTCTGTTTAGGCTGATTTGCCATCTGATTGACTTGCATGGTACCAACCCAATCTGCTGTATTAAGCTGAAACTGAACATAATTATCACCTTCAACTTTTGACCAAGAAGATAGCCCTTGACCTAAAATAGAAGAATAATCACTAAACGGTGTTACACTCTTATTAACAGTACCATCTTTTAACTGATAAGAAGCAGCTAAAGGCTGAGCATAAGATTGTACAAAGCTGTTGTTTACTGGTGTTGAGAAATTAACATTACATGAGATTGGATAAACTGAAATTTGTTTCGTTTTATAGTCTGTTCCAGCAACATTACCAGAACCTTTATATGGTTCGTGTTTACCATCTCCAGCTAAAATATAAGGCTCAGGCACTTTAATTTGCACATCAACAGGAGACGCTGCTTGTGTACATGGCTGAGTACCACTAGTGCCTTCTTTTTTTACAAACATCGTATTACTTGTAAGTTGACCTTGTTTATCAGTTGGACCTAATATATCACGAGTCAAGTTACTCATCATAAAAGTGGCAAAGTAAGTATTAATATTATTTGATACCTCAGTACTAACAACTGCTGGAACGTTATTAGTAATCACATCGCCAACAACTTTTTCCCAAACATAATCAGCAAATGAGATACCCGCTGTCACCATGGCAAAAATTAAATATTGAGCTACACAATAACCTGTACTAAATGGAACCGCACAAATTGTTCCAAAAATTGCTCTCAATGAAATCCAGTGACCACTCCATTGTTTACCTAAAAATTGGCCATCTCTTGCCGTATTAATCGTACCAATAATGATAATAAATGCATAAAGCACAAAGGTAATGGCTAATAACCCTGTATTAAACCAGTGGAAAGTAACACTAAACAAGGTTGTTTTAACATCCGTTAATAGCGTATCAACTCTTCCACCGAATACGGTTTCTAAAATATTTCGTGATGCATCCTGAGACGCAACTGAATCTCCCCAAACTATTGAGCTCATAGTTTAGCTCCCTTATTATTACCCAATAAAGCGCTAAACCATTCACCTACAGTACAACCTAATTTTTTACTTTTAATTTGAAATGCCCAAAAGTGATATTTAAACGCATGCGCTAAAAACATGATTGATGCGGCAGCGCCAACAATTGTACCAAACTGATAACCTCTATAAAACAATGAAATTGTATATAGCAATACTACAACACCAATAACACCAAAAAAGCGGTATAAAAAGGTAAATGTTGCTAAATTATCACGTAATTTCTTATCAGTAATTCCACGAGCAGCTAAGTCTTCAAACTCGCATGGGTCTTCTACTTTATCAATTTTAAATAAAGTTTTAACCAAACGATATAAAAAGAATTGCTGACGTTTGATGCCATCAAAGTCAGTCATTTTTCTTGCTGCTGTTCTTGTGCGTTTAAACCAGGCCATTGTTGTTGCTCCCACCTATTTTTATTTAATTAATTATTTTTTTATTTTAATCCACTATAACCCATGAACACGTCCTGGGTCTGGTGCTAATGGATCTCTGCCAAAGAATATAGCTGGCGCCACCTTTGGTTTATAAGGGTGACTTTCAACCTCAAGAGCATCCATTGCAGCTTTAAAATTACCTATATGTGTATCACGCTTTGCACCTTTAGCTGCGCAATAAATATTATCAGGATCTACCCCTGCATCCATTAAAGCTTTAATTTGTTGTTTATATACTTCTTTAGTTGAAGCAATAATTGCTACTCCATCTCTATTTGCTAGATCGACACCATTAGCCGGGGTACCATTCCCTCCAAGCCTTAGCAATGAATCAACTGCACTTTTAACTGCTGGAGTCGAAGGTTTATAATCTTCCATCTTAATACCGTCTTCATAAACACGATATTTATAGTTATGATCACTATATGGCCCTTTTTTCCAATGACTATCACTTGTAACTTGATAATACTTTTTATGATCAGCATCTTCTTTTTGATCTGATACTGTTATTGAGTTACCTAACACATCTTTAGATGCTGCAGAATCTCCCTTAGATACATGTGATTTCACAGCATTATGGGTAATAGATTCATTCGAACTATCCCAACAACCAAACTTTTGGCCTCTTATCATAATTTCATTTTGTTTAGCTAATGCATCATCATAGGCAGAAATAAATTTGCTTTGCCAAGAATCACCGCCCCAGTCACCTTTTTCTTTTAAACATTCATAAATATTTTTTGCAGCTTCAGTAGAGCCACCAATAACCAATGGATCTCTATTAAACTGCTCAACACTACCAAATTGAAGCATTGTATATCCACCAACAACTGCTTGATTAACAGCGTCATCACTATTAAATACTTTAAATTTCCCATCAGGTTTAACATAAAGTCTCAATTTAGTAATATCTTCTTCAGCAACACTTTCAAATTTAGCTAAAGCATGCGCTTTAACAAAATCTTTCTGCCAGTCTTTAGTACCATCATGTAATAGCGTTGCTAGTGTTTGTTTTTGTACAGCGCCAAATTTTGCATATAATGTTTTACCATCTAATGCATCACCACCTAAATCTACTTTACCACCAAACCCTTCAGGTTTTTCACCCGTTGGTCCAACATATGCTTGAGTATTTTCAGTACCACTTGTATTAAAATGAATTTCTAAATCTTTCAAAGTTGCTTTATCAGCATGAGCCAAGAGCTTTTGTCGAGCAGCCACTGTTAAATCATTTCTATAAGCATTAGCAAAATTGGCACGCCAGTCACCACCAGTGTTATTATGTATAGAAGCATAAATATGCTTGATTGCATCAACACCTTTAGGATCAATTGCTTTTACTTTTGCATATAAGTTATCTGCATTTACTTCATCAGGATCATTTACTTTAACCCAATCATCACCAGCGGGTTGAGTTCCATCATCACCAAAATATACATGGCCTGTTTGCTTATTTACAAATAATTTATCTTTAACATCGGCAATATTATTTTGTTCGCCAGCAGCTAAAGCAGTTTTAGCTTCAGCTGTAAGCTTTTCTTCATAGGCTTTGATAAAAGCAACAACCCAAGGTACTTCTATTAATTTATTGCCATCATTTGCATGCTCACCACTTTCTGAGTCTTTTAGTTCTCTTAATTTCTCATATAAAGCTTTTTGAAATGCTCGCTTATCACCATCAGCAGCAATGGTTTGCCAATTCTCTTGCTTTGTTTCACTAGCCCTAATTGCTTCAGCTTCATAAAACTTGATATCATTAGTATCATTGTGTTTATACATAAAAGGGGGGTTTAACCAATTATGATCAGCCCCTTTTAAACTTGCTAATAAGTCTACATTACCTTGAAGATTCCAAGCCATACTCGCGCCCCTATTTTACAAAACCTTACTCGCAAAAAAATTGTTACAACCCAAGATAACAATATTCATACAACCCGTAGGTTAATACATTAAACCTTTCGAACCATTATAAAATATAATCACACGCTGATCACGCCCACTTTTGTATCAGCTACTTTTAAAGATAACTACTTGATATAAGTTAAGTTAATTTTGAGAAAAAAATTTAATATTACAAAATGATACAAAAATTCAAGCAAAAAGTCTTTTTGAATAGCGTTTTTGCTGTTCTATACCACTTATTACTAAATTGCGAAGTATTATAACATAAATAATCAAAGAAAATATAACTAATTATCAAATATTGAACATGTTGCCTAATATCAATTATAACACCTTATTTTGGTCCATTTTAGGCTAAAACACAATACGATCAATAATTAATCATTTATTTTATTTATTACAAAAAATACATATATTGGCGTGATTATTGCTGAATATAATCTCATAAATGACCTTTATACTATAACTCTGGGAAAAACGGAACTTGCATGATTGGACACATCAATGCAATATTGGCACATCAACACAATATTGGGCACACACATAGGTGTGCCCCTACACGGCATTCAATTAAATTATGGGAATTAAATTTAAATCATTATTCATTTGTACGGACAGACCCACGTGTCTGCCCGTAAATCTATTTCTGCCCTAATAATCCATTCTTGCCCGATATTAATTGTATTAATTTCCATCCCATAATCCATTTGCGCCCTTTTTTAATTTATCTCAAATAAAATCGCCAATATTCAAAATCAATATATACATCCATTTGGACATAATATTATTGGACATACACAACACAATATTGGGCACACACATAGGTGTGCCCCTACACGGCATTCAATTAAATTATGGGAATTAAATTTAAATCATCATTCATTTGTACGGGCAGACCCACGTGTCTGCCCATAAATCTATTTCTGCCCTAATAATCATTTCTGCCTTATATTAATAAATATCCCCGCGGCAAGCAGCGGGGTATTAAAAGAGTCGCAATTGCGCTTCATCCAGTTTTAACCCTTGATTCTTAACATACCGCTCCACCACTTTCCAGTTACCTCCTTCACCAACTGTCCCA
>JAKJJQ010000036.1:0-30413 GCA_021713415.1 Thiotrichales bacterium 19X7-9 | reverse complement strand
TTAAATTTTTTTCAAGGATAATGCAGAAGTCGTCTAGGCGACAAAATGTTGTGATGAGTAAGTCTTCCATGATGAGTGATGTTATTTTGTGAAATTTAATTCATCATAACATCTTAAAATTCAATTAATTAAATTACTTTCTATTTTCGAACTGAGGTTTTAATATCAAAACTTCTGCTTTGATGTTCAGGAATCGTTAAAGACAAATTTTTAACCTCATGTACACACCCATCATCTATTTTAGATATTGTAATTTGATGATTTGTACTATTATGTATATTGATATTATGCCATGCAGATGCATAACTATTTGAAAATAACAAACTCAATATTAAAAATGTAAATACAGATTTTAAATTCATATATAAGCAACCTCTTGACAAAATGAAGTTTATTATAATCATCAGATCAATAATTAAACATTAGGAAAAAGGAAATAAATTTTATTAACCAAAAGTTAAAGATAAAATAAGTTATTATTTACAAAAGAGAAATATTGATTTATTTTTTTACCCGAGCATACAATTGATTATTTATTCTTCTTTAAAAATAATTCATTGGCAATCCATAATGGACCAATCAATAAAAATTGCAAGTCTTGAAAAAATGAAGGCTTCTTACCTTCAAGTTTATGACCAATAAATTGCAAAATCCAACTAACGACAAAGATAATAACACAAATACCAAGCCGATTAGTCATCAAAGATATAATCAATAGCATAACTATTGAGGCAATACACATAATAACACCTAGAGAAATCGACAAACGTAGATAATAAATTACACCTAAAAGAACAACTACGGCAGATAAAAACGGTGTAATTGCCCAAAGAATGCCTAAAATTGAAAACATAATTAACGGTACACAAATATAATGAATCCGTTTATTAATTTTATTTTGATGACTTTGTGCATAAAGCGCTAACCACTCTTCTAATGAACGCATCACTCACCTTTTTATTAAAATCTATATAAATCATCTGATTATACTTTAGCATAAAAAATTCTAATCAACCATTTAGATTTTTTAAATCTACAATTCTTAATATCATGCTAGATCGTTTGCGTAATAGCGCTTGACTTTGATATGATATCAACACAAATATTAATGCACTTATTTGTGCAATTTTGAATAAACATTTAGAAGGAATTGATTCACTATGAATGGCTCAAAAATTATCTATACACATACTGATGAAGCACCAGCACTGGCAACTTACTCTCTACTTCCTATTGTTAAAGCTTTTACTAAAGAAGCTGATATTAATATTGAAACAAGAGATATTTCACTTGCTGCTAGAATCTTAGCACATTTCCCAGAGTATTTAGCAGAAAACCAAAGACAGTCAGATGACTTAGCTGAACTTGGGCAATTAGCAAAAACACCAGAAGCAAATATTATTAAATTACCTAATATTAGTGCCTCAATCCCACAATTAACTCAAGCAATTAAAGAACTACAAAGCCAAGGCTATGCTGTCCCTGATTATCCAATCGATGCAAAAACAGATCAAGAAAAAGAGATTAAAGCACGTTATAGCAAAGTATTAGGTAGTGCAGTAAATCCTGTGTTACGAGAAGGTAATTCTGATCGTAGAGTAGCTGATGCAGTTAAACAATATGCCAAAGCACACCCCCATTCAATGGGTCAGTGGTCTCCTGATTCAAAATCTCATGTAGCCCATATGACTGAAGGTGATTTTTATGGTAGTGAGCAATCTATTACTGTTGAGCGTGCTTGTAATGTTAGCATTGTACTTGAAACACAATCAAATAATACAATTACTTTAAAAGACAATATTGCACTAACTGATAGTGAAGTAATTGATTCTTCTGTAATGAGTAAAAAAGCATTAGTTAACTTTTTTGAAGCCCAAGTTAAAGATGCAAAAGAAAAAGAAGTCTTATTATCATTACACTTAAAAGCAACGATGATGAAAGTCTCTGACCCTATTATGTTTGGACACTGTGTTAAAACATGCTTTAAAGAAATATTTGATAAATACGCTGATACCTTTAATCAATTAGGTATTAATCCAAATAATGGCTTAGGTGATATTTATACTAAAATTAAAACCTTATCTAATGGTCAATGCGAAGCAATTGAAGCTGACATTCAAAAAACTTATGAACATCATCCAGCATTTGCCATGGTTAACTCAGATAAAGGCATTACTAATTTACACGTGCCAAGCGATGTAATTATTGATGCATCAATGCCTGCTGCTATTCGCTCATCTGGCCAAATGTGGGGACCTGATGGTCAACTACACGATATGAAAGCAATTATTCCAGATCGTTCATATGCATTGATTTACCAAAAAGTCATTGATTTTTGTAGAACACATGGTGCATTTGATGTAGCGACGATGGGCAATGTTTCAAATGTTGGGCTTATGGCACAAAAAGCTGAAGAATATGGCTCACACGATAAAACATTTGAAGTCGTTGAAGCAGGCATAATCAAAGTAGTTGATGATCAAGGTCAAACGTTGATGTCACATCATGTTGATGAAGGTGATATTTTCCGTATGTGTCAAACAAAAGATATTGCAATTAAAGATTGGGTTAAATTAGCAATTACTCGTGCTAAAGCAACTGGTAATCCAGCTGTATTTTGGTTAGATGAAAATAGAGCACATGATGCAAACTTAATTAAAAAAGTAAATACTTACCTTAATGATCATGATACAACCGGTTTAGAAATTAAAATTCTTGCACCTGTAAATGCAATGCATTATACACTTGAGCGCGTTAAAAATGGCCAAGATACAATTTCAGTTACTGGTAATGTACTACGTGACTATTTAACTGATTTATTCCCAATTTTAGAATTAGGTACATCAGCAAAAATGCTATCTATTGTACCACTTTTAGCTGGTGGTGGCTTATTTGAAACCGGCGCTGGTGGTTCTGCACCTAAACATGTTCAACAATTATTAAATGAAGATTATCTACGTTGGGATTCTTTAGGTGAGTTTCTAGCCATTGCTGTTTCATTAGAAGATTTAGCATCAAAAACGAATAATCAAGATGCTAAGGTTTTAGCAGAAGCTTTAAACCAAGCAAATGCAAAAATATTAAATAATAATAAATCACCTCAGCGTAAGCTCGGCACAATAGATAACCGTGGCTCTCATTTCTATCTTGCACTTTACTGGGCTGAAGCACTGGCTAATCAAGGTCAATCTATTAAATTAAAAACTGTATTTAGCCCTGTTTATGAAAAGCTATCTAGTATGGAAGATCAAATTATTACAGAACTAAATGCAGTTCAAGGACACTCAGTTGATATTGGTGGTTACTACCACCCTAACCCATCTAAAACTGAAATCATTATGCGTCCAAGCCAAACTTTTAATGAAATCGTTGATGGGATTTAATCATGAAAAAATTAGTTGTTATTACAGGCGCCTCTTCTGGATTTGGTGCAAGTATTGCAAAGCAATTACACAAATTAGGCCACCCTTTATTGCTAATTGCCAGGCGTGTTGAAAAATTAGAGGCGCTTAAACTTGAAAACTCAATCTGTGCACAAGTTGATATTACCAATAGAGAAGCATTTGAAAGTGCAATAAGAGACGCTGAAGCAACCTATGGCAAAACTGATTGCTTAATTAATAATGCAGGTGTTATGTTACTTGGTGGTATCGACACACAAAATAACAATGAGTTTCAACAAATGCTTGATGTTAATGTTAATGCCTTACTTAATGGTATGCAAATTGTCTTATCTGATATGAAAGCACGCAATGAAGGCACGATTATTAATATTAGTTCAATTGCTGGTCGAAAAACATTTCCATCTCATGCAGCTTATTGCGGTACAAAGTTTGCCGTTCATGCAATTAGTGAGAATGTCAGAGAAGAAGTTGCAAAAGATAATGTCCGTGTAATTACCATTGCACCGGGTGCTGCTGAAACTGAGCTATTAAGTCATACAACCTCTGATGAAATTAAAGAAGGTTATAATCAATGGAAAGAAGAGATGGGTGGTGTATTATCTGCTGATGATGTGGCTAATGCTGTTGTCTATGCTTACCAACAACCTCAAAATGTCTGTGTCAGAGAAATTGTCATTGCTGCAACAAAACAACAGCAATAGAACTAATTCAAGCGCTTCACACTATTGACCTAATTTTACCCTTAAGCGTATGATATCAGTAACTCATTAAATAGGTTTCACAAATATGAAAAAAATAACTCTACTATCATCAACATTTATTATTTTATGCGCATCAAATACGCTATATGCTTCAGCTAACTCTACCAAAGAAGTTGAAACAGTATGGACACCTACATTTTATGCCATTCAACCAAGAGTTGATGTTAAGAATCCTGTATCAATGAATTTTTGTTTAACGCATACACCAAATACACTGCAAACTACAATTTCACAAATCAAACAAGGTGTTAAAGCTGAAAATGGTGTTTATATCAAATATCTTTCTTATTCAACTACACACAAACATGGTTTAGGATTTAATACCGTTAATGCTGAAGTTTGGACAGTTGATGCTAAAGGCAATAAAACCTGGAGTTCTCCTATGTGGGAGTACCAACAAAATTTATCAGATAATGGTGTCACTAATGTTGTCTGGGCAACAAATGAATGTAAAGGCAAATTTATTGGTGTACCTAATGTAATTAAATAATCTAAAGCGGTTTCATGGATGAACAAAGAACATTACCCTAAAAAAATCTTACAATCGACTATCTATGGTGGCATTACTGGTATTATCATTGGCATTATTGGTGCCTTATTCCAGTTATGTATTCATTGGATTTCTCAAGGACAACAAGTTGCTTTTGCTGCATTAAAGGATTACTGGTTTTTAAAATCTCTAGTTGCTGTAATCTTAACAACAAGCTTATTAAGTTTATCACTTCTTATTGTCCGACACATTGTACCAGAAGCTTCTGGCAGTGGTGTCCAAGAAATTGAAGGTGTTTTAGAAAATAAGCGACAAATGCGTTGGTGGCGTGTATTACCAGCTAAATTTTTTGGTGGTATTTTATCGTTATCGAGTGGCTTAGTATTAGGTCGAGAGGGTCCTACCATTCAAATTGGTGGTGCGATTGGTCATTTAGTTAGACGTTTATTTAAACTTGATAAAGAATATGCTCATATTCTAATTGCAGCTGGCGCTGGTGCTGGTCTTGCTGCTGCATTTAATACACCATTAGCTGGTATATTATTTGTTATAGAAGAAATGCGTCATCAGTTTAAATACAGTTTTCAATCATTACAAACCGTTATTATTACCTGTGTAGTAGCTGATATTTTCTTACAAATTATCCTTCAGATGGGCGGTTATAATATTCGTCAAATGATGGATATTGATATGACAGCCTATCAATCATTACCTTTATCTAGTCTTTGGTTATTTATTATTTTTGGCGTTATTTTTGGTGCATTTGGTACTATTTTTAATAAATACTTAGTTTATTCATTAAACTTTTTTGCTAAACGTAATGGCTTTAATTTCTGGAAATGGATTATTTTAATTGGTGTTGCAACTGGATTATTTTTAGTGTTTTTTCCCGAAGTAATTGGAGGTGGTTATAATGTCATGCCAAAAGCTTTACACGGAAACTTTACATTAACCATATTAATTGTTTTATTTGTATTACGTTTTGCAACGACTTTAATCAGCTATGGTACCGGTGTCCCTGGAGGTATTTTTGCACCTATGCTTGCACTAGGCACTATTTTTGGCATGTTTTTTGGATTGATTGCGCATTATTTTTTCCCTGAACTTATTGTTCACCCCCAAGTCTTTGCTGTAGCTGGTATGAGTGCATTATTTACTGCAACAGTGAGCGCGCCTTTAACAGGTATTGTACTTGTTGTTGAAATGACAATGAACTATGCATTAATTTTACCACTTATTTTGACTTGTTTTAGCGCAACAATTACAGCAATTTTTATGGGTGGTAGTCCAATTTATAGTACATTATTAACTCGAACATTAATCTTAGCCAAACGCAAAAAGCTGTATTTGAATTATAAGAAAAACTCTAATTTTATTGATAAGCCATCACAGTAGTTACTTTCTGTAAATTTCTTTGATTTACCATCGTAAAATATGAAACGCTATACACAATAATAAATGCTAATAATGCATATGCATTACTTGAGAACTCACCAGCTTCAACCATATAACTAAATGGTATACTAACGGCTAAATATAGAAAGATTGACCAAGATGAGCCTATTGCATTAATAATTTTAGATACGCTACCCTTATAGTAACTAACTGCATACACAGCAAATAATATCAAATGCACAGCCAATGCAAGTACAATTGCTTTAACTGTTGCCTGTATCATTAAATAAGAAACAACTAAAAATATTAAATAGCTTAGGCTAACACCAAATGGTACTTTAAATGCACGCTTTCTATCTGGTTCCGATTTCCTTAGTTTTACAAGTGCTACTGGAATTGCAATACAAGAAATTAATTGAAATACAGTCACCATAATCATAATATTCTGCCAATTTTTAGAAAAGAAGACCATAACTACACCAATAATGAAAACCGCAATTAAAGATCGTCTGGATAGATTATATTTTTCTATAATATGATTAAAAAATGATGGTAGTTGCTTATCCTGTGACATACCGGTAATCATTCTAGCACTAGACCCCATATACAAGGCACCTGTCCCAGATGGACTAATCGCAGCATCAGCATATAAAATCCAAATAATACCAATATTAATACCAACTAAACCTAATAGCTGAGCTAGTGGTGATGAAAATATTTGTAAATTCTGCCAGCCATTGGCAACCAAATCTTGAGGCATTGCACCAATAAATGCAAACTGAAGAATCAGATAAATGATTAAACAAACTAATACACAGCCTATTAATGCTAATGGAATATTTCGTTTAGGATTTTTTAACTCCGAGCCAAAAATAGCGATCATACCAAAGCCATAGAATGAATAAAATATACCTGCTGTTACAACCGTTGTAAATGCAGCACCAATCATTTGACTATAAGAATGATGAAAACCTGACAGTGAAAAGTTAGATAAATGAAATTCTCCATTGTAACCAGTATAAATAATTAAAATTAAACCAACTGCAAAAGGCACGATCAATTTAATGAAAGTGATAAAATTATTAACTTTAGATAGTAACTTTAAACCCCAAAAATTAACTAATCCATAAACAATAATCATGAGTACAACTGCAATAGAGCCACTAATAGATAAGTCTCCCCCAACCATTAAAGACGGATATACACCACTTAGATATTGTACAGTTGCTGCTGCTTCTGATGGAATAACTAAAATCAGTCCCATTAAGTTTGAAATGGCTACCACAAAACCATAGTCACTGTTTTTATGAGAAATAGTTAATATCCTTGCAAAAAATGCCCGCTCCTTATACATTGTTGCCATTTCAGCTAATAATAAGGCCAATGTTAATGCAACAAAAGCACCTATAATCCATGATAAAAATGCCATTGAACCAACTTCTCTTGCAGCATTATAAGATGCAAATAACCAACCACTACCAATAATACAGCCTACCCCGATTGCAATTGCTGAGAACAATGCTGGAGCTTTCACTTTGTCAGAACTTATCGTCATGCAACACCCTTTTGATAATTTTACTTCATAAAAAATTATAAAAATTAATAACTTAAATACATTAGAATATCTATAAAAATATAAACATAATTTATACGTACAATTCCTACCATATACAAAAAATAGCTAACAGACAAGATATATTATTTATAAACATCTATATTTTCATAAATAAAATTATATATATCTTATTAATTTATAATTAAAAACTCCTTCTTAAAAAAACAAATATTTAATTACTAATTATCCAATAAAAAAGATTTTTCACTATGCTTTTTTAAATAGTCTTCTTTAGGAATTTCATAAAGTACATGTTTTGATAGTGGATTTTTTGTATCAATTTTAGGATGGTTAAAATCATTTTTATCATCATAGGTCATGCCAATTTTTTCCATTACCCTACGTGAATTTAAATTATCTTTCACAGTAAAAGAAACAATTTTTTCTAAGCCTATTTTATTAAAACCAAACTCCAACATAGCATAAGCTGCTTCTGGCGCATAACCATTACCCCAATACTGAGAACCTAACCGCCAGCCTATTTCTACTGCTGGTGTAAAATGAGCTTGAAACCCTACTGTTAATAAGCCAACAAAGCCAATCATTTCATTTGTCTGTTTTAAAATAACAGGATATAAACTAAAACCATGATCATTATGATGCTGCTCTAGTCGACCGATTAGCCAAGCAGTTGTATCTCTATTACCAGTAGATGGAAAATACTTCATAACTTTTGGATCTTCATTAACCTGAGTCATTGGTGATATATCATCAATTTGCCAAGTTCTTAAGATTAAACGTTGAGTTTCTAAAATTATCATTTTTATTTATTTCTTCATTCATTTACTATTAGCATAACCATAGTAACATAAATAAAAAACACTATTCAAAACGACTATATAATGCTTCATACTCGACATCTTGCGCAACATTAATAAATCGACTATAAAATAATGACTTTGGATCATCATGCGCTTGCTGTTGGCTTAAAAAATTATTTAAATGCTCAACCGTAAACTTGAACTTCAAATCAGTAACATCTTCTTTAATATCTAAGACTGATTGAAAAACTTTTTTTATTTCCCTGTTTGTATAAACCGTATTAAGTGTTTCAATTAATGTTGATGCTGAACGAGTGGTAGCTTTTAATGAATTTGTTCTTCTATCTAGTAAACTAAAATAAACAAAATTATAAGCTAGTTGCTTTAGTTGTGGCATCTCTAATTTCCCTAAATCAGCACAAAATGAAAATAATATTTTAGCCTTGGTATTTTCATATGGATGTACACCAAAATAAGATAACCATGTTGCTTTTCGTTCATAATTTTTAAAGAAATGATAAGCAAATTTTCTAAATTCATAAATTGAATTAGTTTCAATGAAATCATGGTTAATCAAATAATCATTTGTTGAAAAATAACCTTCATAGTATAAATGCTCTTTTCGTTTTAAAAGCCCTTCAAAATCCCTTGCTTCAAGACCTGTTTTCATTTGAACTGTTTGTAATTGATAGTATTTTTGAATGTTTTTATAACCTTGCTCTGCTTCAATTGTACATAATTTTGGCGTTTGTATATTAGCTAACCAAGGCGCTACATTGTTTAATATAAAACGTGCAAGCCATCCTGGCGTATATAAATGTTTAGCTTCTGAATGTAATGCTTTATGTACTGGGTCACTTTCTTGCTCACTAAATGCAAAAACTAGTCTTTGTTCTCTGTGGTGTTGTTCTATTTCTTCGTCAATTAATGAACTTTCCTCATCCAATGATTCAACATCTGATAATATTTTTGTTTCTGCTTCTGTTGGAATATTTTCATAATAACCGCCATCAATATACTCTATGCCATTAATAATCATTGGTCTTAAAACAACTGGTAATGACCCTGATGCTCTTGCAGCATCTGCAATACTTACATCTGGCGTTAATAGAGCATTAAAATACTGAACCTTTCCTGTTAATCTTTCAACAGCAGTTAATGTTAAGTCTTTAAACCTACTTTTATCAAACTCTCGTAATGTTGCTAGATCCCTAAATGTTAAGTCATCATCTTGATCAATCTTTTCTGATATATTCTTTAGTAACATGAATTTATCTGGCTGAGATTTTGCTAAATGATCAAAAGATTTCTCTTGAAAAAATAGTTTGACATTGGTACGAATATTGACTTGTAAAAAGTTATGCATTGGCACGCCATCTCTTTCAATACCATACCAACTGGTTTTATTACCTAATAATCGCTCAAAATTTTGCCCCATTGAAACTGTTTGAAGTCTATGAGGGTTCATACCAGTTGCCATCAATGCTGCGGTCATGCCACCAATAGAAGACCCAGTTATAGATTTTACTTCTTTGTATATGCCAGCATCTTCTAATGCTCTAAATGCACCAACATAAACACCACCTCTAACCCCACCACCACTTAATATTAATCTTTTTATACTTTGTCTAGTTGTTGCATCAATTAACCCTTGATAACCAGATTGCCTAACATAATTTACCGTTTGATATGAACTTGCATAGAATAAACTACTAAACCATCCACCCATGTGTGTATCCTCCCTAATTACACCACAAATAAAATTTTTAGTTTATTATTTCATCATAGCTAATTTCATAGATATTAATATAACAATATTGTAACCAAATATGATAATTTAAATAGCTGATTAATATAGTAATTTTGACGTTAAAAGGAGGAATAGTATTACAACAGTAATAAGTTTGATTATAAAATTTAAGAATATTAAGAAAGCAGTTATTTACTTAGAAGCATTTTCTGAAGGGTTAAAATATTTGAATAACTCACCTTCAGGTTTAAGAATAAGCGTATTATCTTTATTAGCAAAAATACTATCATAAGTCTGCATGCTTTTTAAGAATTCAAAAAGGGATTGATTTTTTGAATAACTCTTAGCATAAATCGACAATGCTTCAGCTTCACCTTGCGCTTTAATTTGTTTAGCTTGCGATTGAGCCTTAGCTAAGATTACGGTAACAGAAGCATCAGCATTCGCTCTAACTTCTTCTGCTTTTGCATTACCCTCTGCTCTAATACCTGCTGCTGCTTTTTCACGCTCAGAACTCATTCTTTGATAAATTGACTCTGTTACTGTTTCAGGTAAATCAATTTGCTTAATTCTAACATCTTTAATCGCTATACCTAAATTCTTAGCTTTATCAGAAACAACTTTATCTAAATCAGCCATTAAGTTCGAGCCACGATTATTTACCAACTCTTGAATAGTTCTTGTACCAAATTCATCTCTCATTGCTGATGATGTATACTGAATTAATAAATTTTCTGCTGTTGATACACTGCCATAAGTTGAGCGGTAGAATTTATCTAAGTCAGTAATCTGCCAGATTACATAAGCATCTACCATAATATCCTTCTGTTCTTTAGAAACAATACGTGATGAGTCAACTTGTAAAGTACGATAACGCATATCATACTCTTTTACATCTTCAATAAATGGTAACTTAAAGTGTAATCCTGGCGTAAATGTTTTTGTTTGACCATTATCTAATTTTTCAATTTGACCTAGTTTTAAAATAATTGCTCGATGAGACTCAGTTACTGTAAAAATTGATGCATATAGCAAAATCAAGACAATAATTAATAAACATAAAAATCCAAATGCTTTATTCATTAGTAATTGCCTCCATTACCTGAAGAAGATTTATTTGCTTCTGTCCATCTCACCCACATTTGCTGATTCATTGGTAGTGATGATGTTGAAGCTGTTTTAGCTGTTGTTTGGTTGGATGTAGCATGAGTCATAGGAGGACGTGTATAGTTACCTGAAGACTTAATCCCCGTAATATCTGGCATAAACAAATTATTATTACCTGAACCATCAACAATATATAAACGATTATTACTTAATACATTTTGCATGGTTGTTAAATAGATTTGTTTTTCAATAATCTGAGGTGCTTTAACATACTCTGGTAAAATCGCATTATACTGTGCGACATCCGCCTGAGATTGTAAAATGAGTTTTTCTTTATAAGCTTTAGCCGTATCTAAAATACGTGCTGATTGACCATTAGCTTGTGGTATCACTTTATTAGCATAACTTTGCGCTTTGTTAATTGAGCGATTACGGTCTTCACGTGCTTTAATTACATCATCAAATGCAGCTTTAACAGGATCAGGTGCTGTTGCCTTCTGCATATTAACAGAAACAATCGCAATCCCTGTTTTATAATCTTTAAGTAAGCGCTCTAATTCAGTTTGAACTTCTTTCGTAATTTGCAGACGATCAACACTAATAATACTATCTAAAGTACTCTGACCAATCACCTGACGCACGGCCGCATCTAATGATTGATTTAACATTTGTTGGGGATTAACCACATTAAATAAATAATCTTTCAAATCAGAAATTCGATAGTTAACTGTAAATGCGACTGACGCAATATTTTCTTCTGAAGTAAGCATTTCTCTGGATAGTGAAACTGTTTTTACTTGATCAACACTTTGTTCATAAACTGTCTCAATAAAACGAGGATACCAATGAAAACCTGGTCCAACCGTTTGAACATAGCGACCAAAGCGTAGAACTGCAGCTTGCTCGCCTTCTTTAACAATAAAAATACCTGATATTCCCCAAATCACGGCAATTAATAGAATAACTAACAAAATCATCGAACCCACACCTTTTGCACTACCTGGAGGTTTTATGCGTGTAGGACCTTTGTTAGAATTTTTATTATCTTTTTGTGGATTTGGCTTCTTCCTAGAGAATAAATTCTTAATGACTTCTTCAAAATCTGGAGGTCCATCTTGATTCTGATTTAACTGAACCGTCCTGTTTTGTCTTTGCCACCACAGCTTTTTAATCATATATCACCCTTTGCTAAGCTTTAATAACAAACTTTCCTTTACTTTAATGTTGGTAAAATATATCACCTAATTCAAGTGCATTATCATCACATATTGACTTTAATTTGTAAAACCCACAACGTATATTTAACACAATATTACCATTTTCATCGCTAGATTCTGATAAAACCGCACTAATTTGATATAGTTGCGCTCGAAAACGCGCATGTTTTGCTTGGATAATAATTTTACCTGATACTTCGTCTTTACTTAAGCATAATGAAATTGATTCTTTTAATAAATCAATTCCAGCACCACTTTGTGCAGAACACCAAACTCTCCTTGGTTGTAATTTTTCTTGATCATAATCAACATGCACTAATGTTTTAGTTTCATCTGATAGATCAATTTTATTATAAACTTCCAATACAGGAATATGATCTGCATTAATTTCTTTTAATACTTGATAAACTTGATTGATATAATCTCTGTACTGCTCATTAGAACAATCAACGACATGTAATAATAAATCTGCTTGAGCCGTTTCTTCTAAAGTAGCTCTAAAAGCATCAACTAAATCATGTGGTAGATTACGAATAAAGCCTACCGTATCAGAAAAAATGACTTCACCATAATGCGGTAAAGTTGATTTTCTTAACGTTGTATCTAATGTTGCAAATAATTGATCTTTAACAAATGCATCAGCACCCGTTAGTACATTAAATAACGTTGATTTACCCGCATTGGTATAACCGACCAATGATATCGTTGGGATATGCGATTTTTTTCTTACTGAACGCGATAATGCACGCTGGGCTCTAACCTTATCAATTTTTTCTTCTAAGGTACGAATTCTATGACGAATCATACGTCGATCAAGCTCAATTTGCTTCTCTCCTGGTCCACCTCTTAAGCCGATACCACCTTTTTGACGCTCTAAGTGTGTCCATGCCTTAACTAATCGTGTTGCTTGATAATTTAATTGAGCTAGCTCAACTTGTAAACGCCCTTCATAGGTTTTAGCACGCATAGCAAAAATATCTAAAACAACGCGTGTACGATCAAGAATACGACACTTTGGTAACATTTCTGTCAAATTACGTTCTTGGGCAGCTGTAATGTTATGATTAAAAATAATTAAATGAATATCGTTTGATTTAACGATGGAAGCAATTTCGTCAACTTTACCTGAACCTACAAAATATTTAGGATCTGGCTTTGATCTTTTTGTATGAATAACTGTAATGACCTGCCAACCAGCAGCAGTCACTAACGAATTTAACTCATCTATATCTGAGTCTTGTTGATCAAAACGACCAAAAAATTGAGCATCAACCAATAGGCTGCGCTCACCTTTTTTTATTTGTTCAAAGAGTTCCAAACAACGCGCTTAAATATTATGACTCAAGTGGTTGTTTGTTTTCAATTGTCGAAATGTCATCTTGCTCAAAAGATTCATCCATAAAGTCATCTCCAACTAACTCATCTTCGATTGTCTCTTGATGGTTTGATTGTTGGTTTTGGTGACTATGGTGCTGTGTTTGTGAGTGATTTGAAAATAACAAACGCACCGGACGAGATGGAACTACAGTTGAGATTGCATGCTTATAAACCATTTGATTGACATTATTACGCAATACAATTGAAAACTGATCAAATGCTTCAATTTGACCTTGTAGTTTAATCCCATTAACCAAATAGATAGATACAGGTATTTTTTCTCTGCGAAGCGCATTTAAAAAAGGGTCTTGCAAAGATGATATTCTTGACATATTTTCAGTCCTCTATTTATTTATTGTTATAATTTATACCCATTGGGTAAACTAGATTCTACCAGGGATAAGTTCATAATGCTACTATTAAATAACTATTTTTTCACCTAAATAATTCATTACTTTAGATTTTAATCCATCAACAAATGGATCAAATACTTGAATTGGGCTTTGCCAGTGTCTCATCCAGGTTATTTGGCGCTTTGCTAATTGGCGTGTTGCTATGATAGATTTTTCGACTGCTTCTGTATAACTTAATTTCCCTTGCAAGTGTTGCCATATTTGACGATAACCAACACAACGAATCGATGGCAAAGCATCATTAAGATCTTCTCTTTCAAACAACTTTTTTACCTCATTTATAAAACCAGATTCAATCATTTGATCAAAGCGTTTAGCAATTAACTGATGCAAATGACTACGATTATGAGGAAAAAGACCAATTTGAGTGACATTGTATTGAGACGCTAATGCATAACTTTTTGCATCTTGCCATAATTGACTCATAGGCTTTGAAGTAATGTAGTAGATTTCTAATGCTCTAATAATACGTTGTGCATCAGTAGCTTTAATATTTTTTGCTGACTTTTGATCAACCTCAGATAGTTTTTGATATAGATAGGCCAAACCCTTGTTTTCAGCTTCTTCTATAAGCTTCCCTCTTATCAATTCATCTGCTTTAGGTAATTCAGTTAATCCATGCATAAATGCATTAAAATACATCATCGTACCGCCAACTAATATGGGTATTTTCTTATTTTGATGGCATTGATCAATTATTGGTTTTATCGTACTTAAAAAATCTGAGACAGAAAAAGTTTGATTTGGGTCAATAAGATCAATTAAATGATGTGGATAGGCTGTAAGTTCATCTGGTGTTGGTTTTGCTGTACCAATATCCATACCCTTATATATCATTGCTGAATCAACGCTGATAATCTCTGAATCAAAATGATCATTTAAATGCATTGCCAATTGTGTTTTACCACTGGCAGTTGGCCCCATTAAAGTAATAACATTCATAAATTTATTCTAAATAAATAACTAGTTTGCTGATTCAAGCTTTACAGGAATTACATTTTTTAAATAGTCTAAATAGGCTTGATACTGTAAAGAAAACTGCATATTTTTTGCCATTGACTCGCTTTGCATTTGCATTCTGTAATAATTAGTATCAGCTTTACTAGGTTTGATAATACTTTCAATACGATAAATATATAAAGCTTTATTCGCCTCAAGTAACTGATATTTTGATTGAAGTTGATCATTTATAGGTGTAGACATAATAGATTTAATGATATTTTCAGGTAGCTGTGTGCTTGTTCTTGTCACTAACAATTGTTTCCAATTTAAAGGAACACCAACAAGTTCGTTAACTGACTTAGCATTATTTAGTTCATTAACAACAACTGAAGCTTTTGATTTTAACCATTTTTGTTTTTGTTTCTGAGCTAAAATAGTACGTATTTGAGTGCTAACTTGTTTTAATGGCTTTTCTTGCTGTGGTTTATATTGATTTAAACGAATAATAACAGCTTCTGTTGGTGATATATTAATTACATCACTATTATATTTATTTTTTAATACATCGTGACTAAAGGCTGCTTCTCTAACTAATTTATTCTTGGCAATACCACTACCTGTAGCATGTGTAAAAAAGTTACTTACTTTAACCGCTACCTTCGCTTCTTTCGCTGCACTTTCTAAACTATCAGGAGATTCATAAGCTAAATTAGCCATTTTATTACCAATAGAAGAATATAAAACTTGTGCCTGTTCTTTAGATAATTGGTTTTTAATTTCTGTCTTAACTTCAGAGAGTGGCTTTACTGTCGTTTTTCCATCTTTTTGCTTTGTCGTAAATTGAGATTTATTTGCATCATAAAAAGCTTGAATTTGACCATCTGTTACTGTAATTCGCCTTTGTATATCAGCTAACGTTAACTCAATATAACTAACTTTAACTTCAGCTGGCTGAATAAATTCACTTTGATGAGCTTTATAATACTTAGAAATTTCATCATCAGTAATAGAAGTTTTTGTTGATACCTCAGCATAAGGCACTTCAGTATAGCTTACTTTACGTTTTTGAAATAATAAATTAAAAGTTGCGGTTTCTTCACTTGGAAGCACAAAGTCACTGCCTATTAAACCTACTGTAACCTGAGATGATAAAATATTATCTTCTAACATACTTCTAAGCATTGGTAATGTATAGCCACTGACACGTAAGAATTGGTCATATTTTTCTTTAGAAAATTGGCCATTTTCTTGAAAGTATGGCATCTGTGTAATTTGTTGATCAATCAATGCTTGAGAGACTTTGACACCCATTTGTAGTGCACCTTGCTTTTGCAATTGTTGATTGATTAATTGTGATAGTGCAATTTTCTGGTACTTAGGATTATTTAAATCAGTAATACCTTCTTGAGATAAGCCTTGTCTCATTTGATTTAGTTGTTGCTGAACTTCAAAATCAGTAATATTTGTTTTACCCACTTTTGCAACTGTCTGACCGCGTTGGTTATTGCCTTCAAAATAATAACTAATGCCCCATAAAACAAATACCACACTTATTACGCCAATAATAACGGCACTAGCCCATCCTTTAAGCTTATCATGGATTGATTGCAGCATAACAAAAGCTTCCTTAATTCTTTCTAAGTTCTTTTAATTTTTCGACATTTTAGCATAGTCATAATAAAAAAGGCATCCCGAAAACGGCATGCCTTTTGTAAGCTTTAAGCTCTTATAAAAATCAAAGAAAACGGTTTATGTCAATTAACCGCATCCTTTAATCCTTTACCAGCTTTAAATACTGGTGATTTTGAAGCAGCAATCGTCATAGGCTGGCCAGTTTTAGGGTTACGCCCTTGACGAGCAGCACGCTTACGAACCTGAAATGATCCAAAACCAACAAGACTAACTTGATCACCTTTTTTAAGTGAGCTTGTAATCGATGTAACGGTTGCATCTAACACTCTTTGAGCAACTTCTTTTGTTACATCAGCTTCCTTTGAGATTGCGGTGACTAATTCACTTTTATTCACAGGTCTATCCTCTTACTTGTTAACAAACTTATTATCCCTAAAAACCTACTGAAGACCAGCTATTTTGCAGGATTATTGCTAGTTATAGCAAGGCCTTTTCAGTCAGTCAACTCTAATCTAGCTCTTTTTCTCACTATTCTTAGTTTTTTGTGTTTTTTTAGCTGATGGGCTTGATTTTTTAGATTTATTTAATAGTTTTTTGCCATTAACTAAAGCATGTGTTAATACCTCATTAACCCACTGAACTGGAATAATTTCCAAACCATCTTTAATATTATCTGGCATCTCAACTAATTCACGTTTATTTTCTTCTGGAATTAATACCGTTTTAATTCCACCACGTAAAGCAGCTAATAGTTTTTCTTTCAAGCCACCAATCGGTAAAACTTCACCTCTAAGCGTTATTTCACCAGTCATAGCAATATCAGCCCTAACTGGTTCATCCGCTAATACTGAAACTAATGAAGTACACATTGCAATACCCGCACTTGGTCCATCTTTTGGTGTCGCACCTTCAGGCAAATGGACATGCAAATCATATTTTTCATAGAAGTCATCTTTTAAATTAAGCTTATCAGCTAAACTTCTAACAACAGTAACAGCTGCCTGGATTGACTCTTGCATTACATCTCCAAGCTTACCGGTACTAACAACTTTACCTTTACCAGGTGTTGCGACAGCTTCAATTTTTAATAACTCGCCACCAACTCGAGTCCAAGCAAGCCCAGTTACTTGCCCAATCAATGGCTTCTCATCAGCAATACCATAACGGTACTTTTTAACACCCAAGTAATCTTCTAATATTTCAGATGTAATTTTTATATGTTTTAGTTTTTTATCCAATAGTAATGATTTAACTGATTTACGGCACAAAGTTGCAATATAACGTTCAAGCTCACGAACACCTGCTTCTCTTGTATAATAACGAATAATATCTGTAATGATTTTATCTGAAATATCTATTTCACCTTTTTTAAGGCCCGTTGCCTCAATCTGCTTTGGTACAAGGTAACGATTAGCAATATTCAGTTTTTCATCTTCTGTATAACCAGATAAACGAATCACTTCCATACGATCTAGTAGTGGTTCTGGAATATTTAATGAGTTAGCAGTTGCAACAAACATTACATCTGACAAATCATAATCGACTTCAAGATAATGATCATTAAACGCATGATTTTGTTCAGGATCTAAAACCTCAAGCATAGCTGACGCTGGGTCTCCTCTAAAATCCATACTCATTTTATCAATCTCATCAAGTAAAAATAATGGATTTCTTGTACCAGCTTTAGTCATTTTTTGAATAATTTGACCTGGCAATGAACCAATATAAGTCCTACGATGACCTCTAATTTCAGCCTCATCACGCACACCACCTAACGCCATTCTAACATAATGACGCCCAGTCGCTCTTGCAATAGATTGCCCCAAAGATGTTTTACCAACACCTGGTGGTCCAACCAAACATAAAATTGGCCCTTTAAGCTTACGTTTTCTTTGTTGAACAGCTAAGTACTCTAAAATACGTTCTTTTACTTTTTCCAAACCATAATGATCAACATTTAAGACTTCTTCAGCTTTTGTTAGATCCTTTTTAACACGAGAACGTTTTGACCAAGGAACATTAATTAGCGTATCTATATAATTACGCGATACTGTAGCCTCAGATGAAGCCGGTGACATCATTCTAAGCTTTTTAAGCTCTTGCATGCCTTTTTTTTCTGCTTCTTGAGACATTTTCGCTTCTTTGATGCGATTCTCAATATCATCTAATTCATTTTGACCATCTTCCATCTCTCCTAGCTCTTTTTGAATTGCCTTCATTTGCTCATTGAGATAGTATTCTCTTTGATTTCTCTCCATCTGTTGTTTCACACGCTTCATAATTGTGCGCTCAACTTGGAGAATATCCATTTCAGTTTCCATTAACACCATTAACTTCTCTGCACGCTTACAAACATCCAAAGCTTCTAATAGCGCTTGGCGATCTTCTATTTTAAGACTCATATGTGCAGCAATCGTATCCACCAAACGTCCTAATTGACGTGTACTAGATACAGAGTTAATGACTTCAGGTGGGATTTTTTTATTTAATTTGACGTATTGATCAAATTCAGTCACTAAAGTACGTGTAATTGGTTCTGTTACATCTTCAGGTGGTTCATTATCTTCAATTAATTCAATTTCTGCAGATAAATAAGCAAAGTCAGTCGCATAGCGACTAATACGCGCTCTTTTCTCACCTTCAACTAAAACTTTTAATGTACCATCCGGTAGCTTTAATAATTGCAATATCGAAGCCATCGTACCTAATTCAAACAAATAATCAGGTAGTGGATCTTTATCATTGGCTTCCTTTTGCGCCACAAGCACAATCTTCTGATTCGTTGCCATCGCTTTTTCAATTGCGCGAACTGATTTTTCACGCCCAATGAACAAAGGTACAACCATATTTGGATAAACAACCACATCTCTTAACGCCAATACAGGATAAGCACTAACTTGTTGTTCTGTTACTCTCTCTACCTCTTGACTCATTACAAATCCCTAAATTTTTATATGTTAAAATATATTTTTCACTCATGCAGATGATGAAAGTCTAACTTCTTCTTCGTTTTCTAAAACAACCAAAGCAGCGCTTTCTCCTCTAATTACACGATCATCAATAATTACCTTTTTAACATTTTCTAATGATGGTACTTCAAACATAGCATCTAATAGCGCATTTTCCAGGATTGATCTTAAACCACGTGCACCAGTTTTTCTATCTAACGCTTTTTTTGCTGCTGCTTTAACTGCTGAATCTTTAAATTCAATTTCAACTTCTTCTAAACTAAACAGGTGTTTATACTGTTTTAAAAGTGCATTTTTTGGCTCAGTTAGAATTCTAGCCAAACCTTCTTCATCTAACTCTTCTAAAACAGCAATTACTGGCAAACGCCCTATAAATTCAGGGATAAGGCCAAATTTTACTAGATCTTCAGGTTCTGTTTTTTTCATTAACTGATTATGTGCCTGACGATCAGTTTCACTAACAACTTCAGCCCCAAAACCAATACCTGATTTCTCAGTTCTTTGACGAATAACATTCTCAATACCTGCAAATGAACCACCACAAATAAATAAAATATTAGCTGTATCAATTTGTTCAAATTCTTGCTGCGGGTGCTTACGTCCACCTTTAGGCGGCACAGAAGCAACTGTACCTTCTATTAATTTTAATAATGCTTGCTGAACACCTTCGCCTGAAACATCTCTTGTAATTGAAGGATTTTCACTTTTTCTTGCAATTTTATCAATTTCATCAATATAGATAATACCTCGTTGGGCTTTATCTGCTTTGTAATCCGCATTTTGAAGTAATTTCTGAATTACATTTTCAACATCTTCACCGACATAACCTGCTTCAGTTAAAGTTGTTGCATCTGCAATAGCAAACGGAACATCCAACATCTTTGCTAGTGTTTGTGCTAATAGTGTTTTACCATTACCAGTCGGTCCAATTAAAAGAATATTACTTTTGCTAAGTTCTATATCACTACTATCTTCACTCTCATCACTTGTATCTTTTTTTGAAAAAATACGTTTATAGTGATTATATACTGCAACAGATAAAACTTTCTTTGCAAAATCTTGACCAATGACGTACTGATCAAGATGTTTTTTAATCTCATGAGGTTTTGGTAAAGCTCTTTCCTCTTCTTCTTCAGTAGTAGATTGTCTTTGATCAATAATAATATCACGACACAAATCTACACATTCATCACAGATATAAACTGAAGGTCCTGCAATTAATTTTTTTACTTCATGCTGGCTCTTACCACAAAAAGAGCAGTAAAGTGTTTTGCCGCTAGTACCATCACCTGATTTTTTCTTTCTAGGCATAATCTTATTATCCTAATTTGAATTTATACTTTAACAATAAATCAAAATGGAGGCTTTTTCCAAAACTTCAAGTGCTTTTGCAGCAATTTTAATTTTAATATAATTTATTTTGATTTGTTTGAGCTACTTTTAGATTCCATGACTGCATCAACTAGACCATACTGCATTGCCTCTTCTGCCGATAAGAAATAGTCTCGATCTGTATCTTGAACTAGTTGATCATATTTTTTACCCGTATGTTTTGCCAAAACACGGTTTAAAGTCTCTTTTACTCGCATCGTATTTTTAGCATGAATTTCAATATCAGTTGCTTGACCCTGAAATCCACCTAATGGCTGATGAATCATAACCTGCGAATGTGGCAAACAAAAGCGTTTCCCTTTATTACCTGAAGCTAATAATACAGCCCCCATACTAGCAGCTTGACCAATACACATTGTACTTACATCTGGTTTAATCAACTGCATCGTATCATAAATTGCCATACCAGCAGTGACCACACCCCCAGGTGAGTTTATATATAAATGTATATCTTTATCAGGATTTTCGCTTTCTAAAAACAATAATTGGGCAATAACTAAATTGGCAGTGTGATCATTGACCTCACCAACCATAAAAACTATACGCTCCTTTAGTAGCCTTGAATAAATATCAAATGAACGCTCACCACGAGATGTTTGTTCAATTACCATAGGAACTAACGTATTATGCATAATCGTCCCCTCTTTGTATGCAATTTCTTAAACTAAAACCACGTCAATTAATTTTTGGTACAAGCCATATTAAAAACATGGCCTGTTAAATATTACTAGAAATAGTGCTTGTATTTATTACAACAGTCAACACTAATTACTAACTAGCGTTGCTGCTGTCCCATAACAGAGCGAACCAACTCAAAAAAGTCAGCATCTTTCTCAGATACTTGAGCACTTTCTAATAATGTATCAACCAATTGATCTTCTAATACAGCATGCTTAATATTATCCATTTCTTGCTTATTTTCAAGAATATGTTTTTTAACATTATCTGCATCTTCATAGACTGAAACCACTTCATCAATCATTTGGTCAATACGCTCTTGTTCAGGTTCAAATTCATGCTGTTCAAATAATTTACCCACAATCAGGCCAAGTTTAACGCGATCAAAAGATGGCTTTTCAAACATTTCATTTGGAATATTTTCAGCTTTAATACCACTTTTTTCACCACCAAAGCGTTGGATTAGTTCTTGTTTAGCTTTATTAATTTCATTTTGAACTAAGCTTTTAGGAACATCAATCTCATTCTGCTCTTTTAGACCATTAAATACTTGCTCTTTAATTTTCTTCTTGATCGCAGCTTTTAGTTCACGCTTCATATTATTTTCAATTTCACGCTTAAACGTTTCAAAATCACCTTCAACGTTAAAGCGCTTGAAAAACGCTTCATCTAATTCTGGTAGTGTTGGCTCTTGTATTGCTTTTAAAGTAATCTTAAACTCAGCTTCTTTTCCACCTAAGTCCTTATTATGATATTCCTCAGGGAAAGTAACTTTAATTGTTTTTTCCTCACCATTAGTCATACCAACAATACCATCTTCAAATCCAGGTATCATCTGCTTAGAGCCAAGAATAATTTCAGCATCTTCTTGCGAACCACCTTCAAACTCTTCTTCATCAATTGTACCAACATAATCAACTTTAACTTGATCATCAATTGCTGCTGGGCGGTCAACTGCATTATATTCGGCTGTCTGCTTTCTTAATGTTTCAATCATTTGATCTACTTCAGCTTCGCCTAACTTAACAACTGGCTTTTCTACTTTAATTTCCTCAATACCCTTAACTTCAAATTCAGGATACAATTCAACTTGAGCAACAAATTTTAAGTCTTCACCTTCTTTATCTTGAGTGACTTTAACTTCTGTAATTCCAGCCGCTTTTAGTTTTTCTGATTCAATCGCCTCATAAGATCGTTTTGGCAATACATCACCAATGACTTCAGAACGTATTTGATCACCATAACGTTGCTTAATAAATCTTACTGGCACTTTACCTGGTCTAAAGCCATCAATACGCGCATTTTTAGAAATTTCCTTCAATCGTTTATTAACTTCTTGGTCAATTTCTTTTGCTGGCACTTCAATGGTTAAATCACATTGAATACCATCTTTTTTTTCTACCGTTACTTGCATAGATGTTTTCCTCAAGTTCAATTTTAATCAAAAACTAATTAATACTGTCTAAATATACAAATGTGAAAGTCTATAGGGTTTAACTGCAGATGTCTACTATTGGTGTTACAAAGCCTATCATTTTATTTTATCTTTTTGTTTACTTTCTTTAACTTTATCTAAATAGCGTTTTGCTAATGCATGATAGAGTGGCTCTCTACAAATTGCTCTAGATACAGTTGTCGCAATAATAGAGCTAATCATAATAGGCAGTAGCATATTACTTGTTGCCGTATCAGTCATCTCTGAAACGATAATAAATGCAGTAATTGGACTTTGCACAACCCCTGAGAAGTAAGCAACCATGACTAATAATACAATTGCACCTTGGTACTCAGGCGTAAAAAAATGAGATATCATACTGCCAAAACCTGCCCCTGCTGATAATGACGGTGCAAATATACCACCTGGAATTCCACTTAAGTAGGTTAATAATGTTGCCAGCATTTTATAAAACCCATACAAAATACTAGTCGAGTGACTATCACCTGTAATCACTGCTTTAGCTGCTTCATAACCACTACCATAAGTCTCACCATGTGAAATCAAACCAATTAATGCAACGGCTAACCCTAAAATCCCTGCTATCCATAAAGGATGACGTCTGACAACGCTAAGCATTTGCCCTGAAATATAAATTAAAAGCCAACTAAATAGACCACCTAATAAGCCACCTAAAACAGCGCAGACTAATATAATAAACCAACCATCTTGAAATATATTTAAACTGGCAGAAGATGAACCAAAATAGGTATAGTCTCCCAAAAAACCCATTGCAACGATACCAGATAATACAACCGTTGTAATAATCGTACCGCTAACACCTTTTTCATAAGAGCCTGCTAACTCTTCAATTGCAAAAATTACTCCAGCTAATGGTGCGTTAAATGCTGCAGCAATTCCTGCCGCCCCTCCAGCTAGCAATAATCCTCGCTCAACATCATCTCGTTTAAATTTATCTAATTTACCAAAAAAGTTCATCACTGATGCACTTAATTGTATGGTTGGCCCTTCTCGACCAATTGACGCACCACACATAAACCCAACAATGGTTAACCCAAATTTACCTAATGCTATACGAATTGAAACCAATCGACTCCTACGTTTTGCATTTTTAACTTGAAGTGCTGTCATTACTTGTGGAATACCACTACCTTCCGAACCATCAAACATATAGCGCATTACATAGACAATTAGCATAAACCCAACGGGTGTAATGACTAATGGCCAATAAGGATAATTGCCTGAAAAACGTAAAAACCAACTATTAACATGATCACATAAATAAGCAAATAAAACACAAACTAAGCCAACTGAAATACCACCTCCCCAGAAAATAACACGTCGTCGCCATACAGATATCGACATTAGTTTTTTAGATTCAACTAAGAGTGTTTTTTTCTTTAAGGATTTTAAGCTTTCAATTTTCATACTGGAAATATACTTATGTGTCATGCGTTTTTAAACGCCTTTATTCTATATCTCTATGCTTGAGTATTCAAACTATTATCATAAGATTAGAGAAACATTTCATCAACCATTTCAAAAAGCATTCCTTCCCTTAAGGCTCCATTTGATTGATACATCAAATCAATATTAAGCAGATCAAAAATAGCGTATAAAACACAAAAACCACCGGGTAAAATATTTTCTCTATCTACTCGCAAACCTGGTAATGAAATTGCATCAACCACCTTTAACTCGATCAGTTTTGCACAAATGCCATCTAAGCCAGATTTAGAAATTTCTCCTTGATTCCAATGTAGCGCTTTCATTACAGAGGCAATTGAGCGAATCGTACCTGATGCACCTAGTGTTCGCTGCCAACCAATGTGCTTATAAGTTTTAATAATTGGTTTTAGAACCTCTTTAGTATATGTAATTGCAGAAACAAAATTACTCAATGATAATTTGTTATCTGAAAAAAATTGATCTTGGACACTAACACAACCCATTTCAAGACTTTCAAGCTCAATAATATCTCGCCCTTTACCAATAACAAGTTCTGTACTACCGCCACCAATATCAATTATTAAAGCCTGCTCTTTATCTAAGTTTGCCATCTTTGATGCACCAACATAAATTAACCTTGCTTCTTCCAAACCTGAAATCACTTCAATTTCAGCCCCAAGTACATTTGATGCCTTCATTAAAAATTCTTGATTATTTGCTTGTGCTTTTCTTAAGGTATAAGTTCCTAAAGCTTTTATATCAGTTACCGCATATTTTTTAATTGAGTCAGCAAACTGCCCTAAACACTCTAATGCTTTATCTTGCACTTCAGTTGATAAATGACCTTCATTATCTAAACCTGAACGCAACTGGACTTTATACTTATTTCGATAGAGTGTTTTAATCTGATAATTTTCTCTTGTTCCAATAACACTTGAGATTAGCATATGAAAACTATTTGAACCTAAATCAATTGTTGCCAATATTTTCTCATGCATAAATTAACTCCCAAATAATCCTTTGACTTCATGTAGAAATTAGCTAACATAATACGCAAAAAGCTACGTATTTAAAATTTAAAAGCGTTAGATTTCTTAATTTTTAGGATAATATACTTAATTGAATAATTTTAGGAGAGCATAAATGAGTGTTGTTAATGTAACTGACCAAAATTTTGAAAGTGAAGTCATTCAATCAGATTTACCTGTAATTGTAGATTACTGGGCACCTTGGTGTGGACCTTGTAAAATGATTGGCCCTTTATTTGAAGAACTTGCTGGCTCTCACAGCGACAAAATTAGATTTGTTAAAATTAATGTTGATGACAATCCAGAATCTCCAACTAAATATGGTGTTCGCGGCATTCCAACTTTAATGATTTTTAAAGATGGCGGCGTTGAAGCAACCAAAGTTGGTGCAATGAGCAAACAACAACTAATTGCTTTTATCGAAAGTAACCTATAATTATTTTTTTTTCTTTCTATTATCTGCTATGATACTAAAAAATCATTAGTTCAAAATTACATCTAGAATATTTTTCAATGAGATATGTTTAACCCAACAACCTACTAAAAGAGATCATCACTAATGAATCTAACTGAGTTAAAACAAAAGTCTATACCGGAATTGATGGAGCTTTCTCAATCACTTGGACTTGAAACAACCGGACGTGTGCGTAAGCAAGAGCTAATTTTCACCATATTAAAAGGTCATGCTGATAGTGGTGAAGATATTTATGGTGAAGGCGTCCTAGAAGTACTTCAAGATGGTTATGGCTTTTTACGTTCTGCAGATAGCTCTTACTTTGCTTCTCCAGATGATATTTATGTCTCACCTACATTTATTCGTAAGTTAAATTTAAGAACAGGCGATAGTATTGTCGGCAAAATACGCCCACCAAAAGATAATGAAAGATATTTTGCAATCAAACACATTGATTCAGTCAACTTTGACTCGCCTGAAGTTGCTAGAACAAAAATTCTATTTGAAAACTTAACACCATTATTTCCTGAAGAGCGTTTACGCATGGAAATGGGCAATGGTACAACCGAAGATATCACAGCAAGAGTGATTGATCTATCTTCACCATTTGGTAAAGGGCAACGTGGCTTGATTGTATCTCCACCAAAAGCTGGAAAAACGATGATGATGCAGAATATTGCTTCATCTGTTGCTAGACGTTATCCAGAAAGCTATCTGATTGTACTTTTAATTGATGAACGCCCTGAAGAAGTAACTGAAATGCAACGCTCTGTTCAAGGCGAGGTTGTTGCCAGTACATTTGATGAACCTGCCGCACGCCATGTCCAATTAGCTGAACTTGTCATAGAAAAAGCCAAGCGGATGGTTGAACATAAACAAGATGTTGTTATCCTACTTGACTCTATTACACGTCTAGCACGTGCTTATAATACAGTTTCCCCTTCTTCTGGTAAAGTTTTATCAGGTGGTGTTGAGGCCAATGCCCTACAACGCCCTAAACGTTTTTTTGGTGCTGCTCGTAATACAGCTGAAGGTGGCAGCTTAACGATTATTGCAACTGCCTTAATAGACACTGGCTCTAAGATGGATGAAGTCATTTTTGAAGAGTTTAAAGGTACAGGTAATATGGAGCTTCACCTAGATCGCCGTATTGCTGAAAAACGTGTATACCCTGCTATTAACTTTGCTAAATCTGGCACGCGTCGTGAAGAGCTATTAACACCAAAAGAAGAATTACAACATATGTGGATTCTGCGTAAGATTCTTCATAACATGGATGAAATTCAAGCAATTGAATTTTTAACTGAGCGCATGAGAAATACAAAAACCAATCAGGACTTTTTCACTGCTATGAAGCGTGGTGGCTGATTTCAATGACTCAATACCATGATTTAAGAGATTTCCTTGAGTGTTTAGAAGATAAAAATGAATTAAAAAAAATTACCTATCCCGTCAGCCCAACACTTGAAATGACTGAAATTTCTGACCGCATATTAAAAAATAAAGGCCCAGCACTTCTATTTAATAATCCAGATCATCAATCAAAAATTCCAGTATTAACCAATCTCTTTGGCACTCCAGAGCGTGTTGCAATGGCGATGGGTGCTCAATCAATTAATGCATTAAGAGATATTGGTAAACTACTTGCTTATTTGAAAGAACCTGAGCCACCCAAAGGATTTAAAGATGCAATAGAGAAATGGCCTGTCTTTAAGCAAGTACTTAATCTTTCACCAAAACATATAAAAAAACCCGTATGCCAAGAAATTATTTTAAAAGGTAATGAGATTAACCTCTGGGACTTACCTATTCAGTTATGTTGGCCAGAAGATGCAGCCCCTTTAATTACTTGGGGCCTAGTAACTACTAAAGGCCCAAACAAAGAGCGCCAAAACTTAGGTATTTATCGTCAACAAGTATTAGATAAAAATAAACTGATTATGCGCTGGTTATCACATCGTGGTGGCGCACTAGATTTTAAAGAATTTTGTCAAAAAAACCCTAACAAACCTTTTCCGATTGCCGTAACTTTAGGCACAGATCCTGCAACGATTCTTGCAGCAGTAACACCTATTCCAGATACCTTATCAGAATATGCCTTTGCAGGCCTTCTACGTGGTAATAAAACCGAGCTTACAAAATGCACCACACATGATTTAGAAGTTCCAGCCAATGCAGAAATTGTGCTTGAAGGCTTTATCTACCCAGGTGAAACTGCACCTGAAGGGCCTTATGGCGATCATACAGGTTACTATAATGAAGTAGAACAATTCCCTGTTTTTACTGTAGAAGCAATCACCATGCGTTCTAATCCAATTTATCATAGCACCTATACTGGTAGGCCACCTGACGAACCAGCAATTCTAGGTGTTGCGTTAAATGAAGTATTTGTGCCTATCTTACAAAAGCAGTTTCCTGAAATTACAGACTTTTATTTACCACCTGAAGGCTGTTCTTATCGACTGGCTGTTATTAGCATCAAAAAACAATATCCTGGCCATGCTAAACGCATCATGATGGGAATCTGGTCATTTTTACGCCAATTTATGTATACTAAATTTGTTATTGTTGTTGATGATGATATCAATATCCGTTCATGGGAAGATGTTATTTGGGCAATGACAACTCGAATGGATCCAATTCGTGATACAACGATGATCGATCATACACCGATTGATTATCTTGACTTTGCATCTCCTATCTCAGGCCTTGGTTCAAAAGTTGGTTTTGACGCAACAAACAAACTACCAGGTGAAACTAATCGTGAGTGGGGCAAACCAATTACTATGTCTAATGATGTTAAGCATAAAATTGATCAGATCTGGAATGAGCTGGGGTTGTAATATCTATGAACTACCCTACTGATAAAGATGGATTTTTACTTCAATTAGATTTATGGGATAAATCATTTGCAGCACAAACTGCTGAAAATGAAAAAATCAAATTAACCGAAGCACATTGGGAAGTCATCTATTTTTTACGAGATTTTTATCAAGAATATCAAACTTCACCTGCCATTCGAGCACTAGTTAAAGCATTAAAGCTTAAATTTGGTGATAAAAAAGGTACAAGTCTTTATTTGCAAAGCTTATTCCCTGAAAGCCCTGCACGACAAGCTGCTAAAATTGCAGGCCTTCCAAAGCCTGCTAAGTGTATTTGAAATAAACTGTTAGCAACGCTTTGTTTGCTGAAATTATACAATATTGTCTTTTAAGTATATCCAGTGCAAAATCACACAAAAAATGCTATACTATTTATATAGTTGGGAGATAATATCATGAATTTATACGACTACTGTAAAAAAGAAAGTTTAGATATATCAAATTTATCTGAGTCATCCTTAGAAGCACTTGGCAGTATGTTTTTGGAAAATGTAAATCCAACTCAAGAAGAAATAAACCGACTTCGTTCAATTGATCAAGGTATAATATCATTAGAGGATGCTTTACAAAAAACGCATGAAAAAGCAAAAAAATTAGCAAATGCTTATAAGCTAGAAGAACATGCTTAATTTATGAGTACCGACCCTTATTTATATCCTAATTCAAATGTTTTAAAAAACAAATTTGACCTATATAATCAGGATGATCTTAACAAAATAGAAAAAGAAATATATGATGTAAAAATACAAATGTCTCTACCTAAAGGGAACTTTAATTATAATCACTTAAAGGCTATACATAAATTTTTATTTGAAGATATTTATGATTGGGCTGGACAAGAAAGACTAATCGATATTGCTAAAGATAACTCACTTTTTGCAAAACCAACTAATATTAAACATGAAATCGATAAAATATTTTATCATCTTTTAAATGAAAGTTTTGATCACTTTGACCATTATGAAATGTGTGAAAAAATTGCTAAATATTTTAATGATGTTAATGTTGTTCACCCATTTAGAGAAGGTAACGGTCGAGTTAATCGAGCTTTTTTTTCAATGTTAGCCAAAAAATATGGTTATAAAATCAATTGGAGCAATATAGATAAAAATAGGCTATTTTGGCGAAATATGTTGAAACTTATCTGGCTTTATAAGAATTTCCAGCCATTGTACTGATTTATCAGACAATAAGTGAGTTCGCTCAATAATTCTTTGCCAATTAACATAATGGCTAAGGTA
>JAKJJQ010000035.1:0-30479 GCA_021713415.1 Thiotrichales bacterium 19X7-9 | reverse complement strand
CTGCCGTGCGACTTGCATGTGTTAAGCATGCCACCAGCGTTCAATCTGAGCCAGGATCAAACTCTTCAGTTTGTATCTCTGTAATTCATTGACAAGAACGTAAGTGTCTACATATCAATCTATTTTTTAATCATCTTTGCCGCTGACCACTCTCAGGCGACAAGGGTGAATTCTACCGATTCTGTGGGCTTTGTCAACCAATTTTGTTAACTTTTTTGTAAGAATAATATTTTGGCTCCCAAGTGGCATTATTTATCAAATGCCAAATGTCACTTCCAGCCTCAAATGAAGTTACTTTATCTGTGATAGCCTGATGACCTACGGCAAATGCAACTTGACGACTAACCGTATAAGCCTCATTCAAACTTGGCAAGATTGCAGAGTCTTGTATCGGGTAATTTGCAAGCGCTTTACAAGCAGCCCAAAGCATCTCTTGAGTTAATCGCTTACACTTTAATGCAACAACACCTAAGCCTATACCAGGAAAGACTAATGCATTATTACACTGAGCAATACGATAGATCACGCCTTTATAACCGACAGGTTTAAATGGACTTCCTGTTGCAATTAAGGCTCGTCCTTCTGTAATACGTATAATATCTTGAGGCAATGCCTCACAGCGATCAGTTGGGTTTGACAGCGGTATAATAATCGGTGCTTTATTATACTCAGCCATTAAGCGAATGGTTTTTTCACTGAATGCTCCTGGCACACCTGAGCAACCAATTAAGGTTGTTGGTTTTACTTTCTCTACAACTTCTTCTAATAAAATTTTGCCATCTGCACTGCGTTTAAATGATGCTACCTCATCTGTGCTACGGCAATAAGGCATTTGAAAGTCGACATTATCAGTCTGCTCTGTAATTAGGCCTTGGCGATCTAAACACCAAAATTTTTGATATGCTTGCTCTTTTGTTAACCCATAACGCATCATCACTTCTACAATTTCATCTGCAATACCAATCCCTGCCGTACCAGCACCAAAAATAACAATTCTCTGATCGGTAAAATCAATATTTGCTTTTTTCGAAGCACTTAATAGCGCTGAGATTGCAACTGCTGCGGTACCTTGCATATCATCATTAAAACTACAAATTTCATCTTGATAGAGTTCAAGGTTTTTTCTAGCATTATCTCTACCAAAGTCTTCCCAATGTAAAAATGTATTGGGCATCTCTTCTTTTACTGCTTCAACAAAAAGCGCCACCATTTCATCATAAGCTTCACCACAGACGCGTTTATGGCGCCAGCCCAAATATAATGGATCTTCTAATAACGCTTGATTATTAGTCCCAGCATCTAAGAAAATGGGTAAATATCGCCCTGGATTTAATCCTGCACAAAGTGTATAAACCATCAATTTTGCAACAGGGATTTCAATTCCACCAACGCCTTGATCACCAATACCTAAAACACCTTCAGCATCTGATGCAACAATAATATCAACATCAGCATTGGTTCTATTTTTTAGTAACTCTCGAATCTTATGTCGATCTGGATAAGCAATATAGAGTCCTCGTGGACGTCGATAAGTCTGACTATAACGTTGAACAGCTTCACCCACTGTTGGCGTATAAATAATTGGCAACATCTCGCCTAAGTGATCTCGAACTAAGCGATAGAATAAAGTTTCATTTTGATCATGCAAGCTTTTTAGATAAATATGCTTATCCAAATTGGTTGTAAAGCCACAAAACTGTTGGTAGGCTCTTGCTTTTTGTTCTTCAATTGACTCTACTTGATAAGGTAATTTACCTTTTAAATTAAATTCCCAACGTTCGCTCTCACTAAATGCAGTACCTTTATTTAATGAAGCTAAGGTTAATAAACTTTTACCTGTCAAATCTGTTTCAACCCACATCTCACCTGTTTCTAAATTGCGCTTAAATACAAATCGCTTAGTCATATTTATATTACCTATTAATTTTTATTGATTCTCTATTAATAAAATAGTTTTGCTTATGATGGCGTATACTAAATAACTAGTATACACGATATTTTATCGGCTACTTAACTGATGCACACAATCGACTAAAAATTGAACTTTCTCTGGCGCTATATCTGGGTAAATACCATGACCTAAATTAAATACATGTCCTGGTGCGCCCCCATACTCTGATAGTATCCGCTTGACTTCAGCTTCAATGGTTAATTCATCTGCATATAAAACAGCTGGATCTAAATTACCTTCAATTGCAGCACGCTCATTAATAACCTGATAAGCATTTTTCATTGGTGTCTGCCAGTCAATACCAATACCGTCTGCTTGAGAGCTTACAATTTGCTCTAACCATTGACCCGAACCTTTTGTGAAAACAATCACAGGTACATTTGGATAAGCTTTTTTAACAAGCTTAATAATTTTTTTCATATAGTTAAGAGAAAACTGCGCATAAGTCTCTGCAGATAATATACCGCCCCAAGTATCAAAAATCTTTACTACATCACAGCCATGGCGAATTTGCTCTATTAAATATTCAGCAACTGCAATAGCCAGTTTATCCAATAGTTGATGTAAATAAGTAGTATTTTCATACATAAAGCGTCTAATAATAGCAAACTGCTTACTACCAGAGCCTTCAATCATATAACAAGCTAAGGTCCATGGACTGCCACTAAAGCCTATTAATGGCTTATCATTGGGTAGCGCATGTTTAATTAATTTTACGGCATCAAAAACATATTTTAATGAATCAAGCAAATTGACTGTCATTAAATTATCTATCTGAGCCTTCGACTGAATTGGATTAGCAAATACAGGACCTTGGCCTTCTATAAACTTAAGATCTAAGCCCATAGCCTCAGGTATCGTTAAAATATCTGAAAATAAAATTGCTGCATCCAAATCAAATCTTCTTAGTGGCTGCAATGTCACTTCACAAGCTAAATCTGGTGTCTTACACAAACTCATAAAGTCTTTAACACTTGAGCGCACTTTGCGATACTCAGGCAAGTAGCGTCCAGCTTGACGCATTATCCATATCGGTGTTTTATCTACAGGCTGGCGCTTTAATGCCTTTATTAATCGATATTCCGTCATAATATTGATTTACCTTAATCATGCCGTATTTAAGTTAATCGTGTTAAAAATAATTTCAAAACAGTAGCAGAAATACAAAATTTAATCAATTTTAATTAAAGATACAAACCTGGATGTCCTTTAGGTGGATGTTTAAACCTGCGATAAGTCCATTGGTATTGTGCTGGATATTTTTTAGCAATTTTTTCATAAGCTTTATTCATTGCATAAGTAAATGCATCAGAACATTGACTATTAGATAAAAATGGCTTCATATGTTCATCAAATGGCTCAACAATTAATTTAAATCCACGCCCTACCCCTCGACGGATGGCATAAACAATAAATGTTGGTGGCTTACGTTTACTATATAATTTTGATGGAAAACTCATCGTCCAAGCATCAATGCCAAAAAATGGCGCATAAAGTCCACCAAAGTCATCTGGATCAGGCACTTGATCAGTTAACATCGCAATCGCTTTTTTATCTTTCAATGCTTTAAATAAGTGTCTGACACCTGATTGTGATGCAGGCTCCATCTCAGCACCTGAACGAGCACGCGCTTTAGTTATAATTTCACTTAATACTTGCTGCTTTGGCGGCGTATAAAGGGTAAAAACTGGAAAACGGTCTGCTAAAAATAAGCCACCTAATTCCCAACAACCAACATGAGGCCCAAGGCATAACAAGCCCTTATCTTGAGCAAAAGCTTGGTTAAGTAAATCATCATTTTCATATTCTTTAATGTAGGTCATTAGTTTTTTCGGATCTTTCATAAACATCGCAGGCATCTCAGCACCAGCAATCACAGCTTGAATCACCGTTTGACGCACAAGTTTACGTTGCTCTAATAAAGACAACTTAGGGTAACATAATGCAATATTACGTTCTGCAATTTTCACCAACTGATTAGGAAAAAAACTTAGGATAAAACCAATCAACCAACCCAATGCTTGCATAAAGCCCAATGGCAAATAAGAAAAAAAACGAATTAGTTTAGGTACAAGAAAATTTATTATTTTATATTTCATCATTAATCGCTTGTTTATCTTAGACACTCTATATAAATAACTGAGTGCTTATAATCATTGTTAATTTTACTTAAGTTTGAGGGGAAGTTCAAATTAACTTATCAAAACCCAACTCGATAAATGCGCCCTGTATGATGACTATTAACACTTTTAACATAAGCTAAAGCTGCTTGGTCAACTGCAACCGGCTGATAGCCTTTAAAAAAGTCACCATAAATATCTAAAGCTTCAGTAATCACAGTTGGGCTTACAACATTAATACGGTTTTTATTCGGTAATTCATAACTAGCTGCCAATGCAAAACCTTCTAATGCACTATTCACCATTGCAGCGGATGTACCACTTTCAATTGGCTCAACATTTAAAATACCACTGGTTAACGTAAATGAACCACCTTGATTAATGTATTTGATACCTTCTAATACTAAATTGACTTGACCCATTAGTTTATGATTTAAGCCTATTTCATAATCCTCACTAGTCATCTCAGTTAAAGAAGCAAATTTCACTTTTCCAACAGTTGCAACGACTGCATCAAACTGGCCAACTTTTTTATACATGGATTCAATCGATGCTTTTGATCCAATATCCACTTGAACATCACCGGAAGAATAACCTGCTGTAATGACTTCATGTTCTTTTTGTAATGCGCTTGCAACAGCTTTACCAATTTTCCCCGTACCACCAACAACGATAACTTTCATATACTTATCTCCAATTTTAATTAAATGTATAGAATACAGAATTTGATTTATGATAATCTTGATGCCCATAGTAACAAAAAATAGCTTTAATCGATATGTTAAAAACAATTTTTCAATTACCTGATATCAAAATTTCAAATACTGAATTTGATCTAAGTGAATATCAAAATGCTTATCTTATTATCACAATACTCGATCAATTAAACCAAACTGCAATTGATGCTTTTACATTGACTAAGAATTTAAGCACACGCTTTAATGACCAGCATCAGAAAGGAGATAAAAGCTGGGTAACGCAATTACCCAATGATAAAGGCACTTTTCTTATTGTAGTTGAGAAAAACAACCCCTTTGAATTTATGGATGGGCTTAAAAATAATTTGGGTTGTCTTAAACCACTTCAAGGCGATATTGCAATTATTAATAACAGCCAATGTAGTATCTCTGAAGCAAATGCATTGCGATGCGTATTAGCCTATAACACGCAAATGCCTAATTTCAAAAAAGAACAATCTCACAAATATATTAATCGTATTGATATCTTCAGCGAACATAAAAAAGATTACTTAAAAGAAACAAAAGCGGGCCACCTAGGTAATAGTTTAGCAAGAGTACTCGCAGCAACGCCAACAAATTATCTTAAACCATCAGATTATAAGCTTATTATTCAAAAACTTACGGACAGATACCAATGGGATAGTAAATTTTATACTTATCATGAATTGAAAAAAATGGGTGCTAATAGCTTCTGTGCTGTTGCAAGGGCTTGCCCAGATGAGGCATTTATTGTTCATTTAAAATACCGTCATCCAAATGCAAAAAAATCAGTTTCCCTTGTTGGTAAAGGCATATGTTTTGATACGGGCGGTGTTAGCCTTAAGCAATCTCAATATATGTACAATATGCATGAGGATATGCAAGGTAGCTCAGTTGCTTTAGGTAGTTTGGTGGCATTAACTGAAGCTGATGTAGAGATAAATGTAGACTGCTTTCTTGCTGTCACTTTAAACTTAATTGATAAAGATGCTTACCTTTTAAATGAAGTCATCACAGCCTTAAATGGTACAACCATTGAAATCACTGACACTGACGCCGAAGGTCGTATGGCATTAGCTGATACACTCCATCTCGCATCACAAGAAAAACCTGATCTTTTAATTGATTATGCAACCTTAACTGGGGCTGCCGTTCGTGCAATTTCAACCCGCTATATGGCTTTATTTACCAAAGCAGTCGACCAGTTACCACAATTAATTGAGTCAGGGACTATATCCGGTGAACGTGCCTGGCCATTTCCAATCCCAGATGACTTTGACCAACTCATTAAATCGGATGTAGCTGATATATTACAATGTAGTGTCTCACCGAGTGCTGATCATATACTAGCAGCACGCTTTCTAAACCGTTTTGTCGATCATAACAAGGTCAAACAGTGGATTCATCTTGATTTAGCAGCGAGTATGAATAAAGGCGGATTAGGTAGTGTGCCATCAGATTTTACAGGTATTGGTGTTTTTTATACATTGGCGCTGTTGTTAGGAAGTACACTTATTTAAGCTATTTTTTAAAAACACTTCATCCAACTTAGTCTTAAAAGTGCGAGAAACCAGCGCTTCTACTTAAGCGTGATCTTCAGTTAAACGCACCACAAGTACATCCTTTTTCGATTGATGTAATATTGCATTTGCCGTTGAACCTAAGAAAAAGCGACCAATTGCACTTTTTTTATGGCTGCCAACAACTATTAAATCGATATTTTCTTCATGGGCATAATGGGTAATTTCAAATGGTGCCTCACCCATAACACATTTATACTTACCATGAATTTGATTATCTCTCACCCAATTACTTAAGCGCGCCTCTGCTTCTTTCATTAGATCATGATGTACATCAGGAATAATACCATAAGTACTCACTGCAACTGTTGGATCTCCTTGAACTGTAATTGCATTTAATGACGACTGATAATAACGTGCAAATGATTGTGCTCGGTCAACTAAAACAAGGCTGTCTTTTTCAAAATCAGTTGCAATTAATATACTACGGTAATCAGATGGAATCGATGGTTGATGCTCTGTCACTCGAATGGTTAATACATCACAAGGCGCTCTATGTAAAACACTATTTGAGGTTGAGCCTAATAATAAATTAATACCATGCTTACCATGTGAACCTAAAATAATTAAATCGCACTCTTTCTCTTTTGCATAGTCAGTAATAACTAACGACGGATTACCAATTTCTGTCACTGTATCAACTTGACGTAATGCCATTCTACTAGCTGCTTGTTTAAGCGTATCAATTGCTTCTTTTTCTAGCTCCTTTTGATATTCTGCTGACATTGGAATTAGCTCAAAAGGACTATCCAATACCATTAATAAAGTTAAATTTGCATCAAATTTTTTAGCTACTAACTCTGCTGAGTTAAGTACATGATGGTAATCCTCATAGACATTTATCGCCACTAAAATATTTCTATATTCCATTGAATACTCCCTTGAATTTAAATCATTAAATTTATAATTAAATAAACTATCCCATAGGTAATTGGTAAAGTAAATAAACATAATTTTACTTTAAACTTATCTGTAATCATAGAAGAAATCTCTCACTCTTGACAAGCAAAGTATCTTAAGCTTTTTAGATCATTTAATGAATTAACCTATTGTTAAATGGAACAATTTTATAAAAACTTTATTTAGGGGTAAAATATCGCTACAAAATTTAATACTTAAGCGTATAATGAGCACGTAAGTATGATATCAAAAGTCTTTCATATTAAAGATATTAAAGACAAACAACAGGAAGATATATTATGCTGCCGCAATTATTATCTGTTGACTTTGCTCGCTGGCAATTTGGCCTAACGGCTTCATTTCACTTTCTCTTTGTTCCATTAACATTGGGATTGACCTGGATTTTATTCACCATGGAATGCTTGTATGTCAAAACTGGCAAGCAAGTTTATAAAGATATGGTTAAATTCTGGGGAAAACTATTAGGCATTAATTTTGCCTTAGGTGTTTTAACCGGCTTAACGATGGAATTTGAGTTTGGTACAAATTGGGCTTATTACTCTCAGTTTGTTGGTGATGCTTTTGGAACACCACTTGCAATTGAAGGCTTAGTTGCTTTTATGCTGGAATCAACGTTTATCGGTATTTTCTTTTTTGGCTGGGATAAGCTAACAAAAAAACAACACCTGACAGCTACATTTTGCTTGGCAATTGGCTCAACATTATCTGCATTGATGATTTTAATTGCCAATGGCTTTATGCAACATCCAATCGGCGCTTTATTTAATCCATTAACTATGCGCATGGAGACAACAAATTTATTAGAAATTTTAACAAGTACTACTGCACAAATTGGCTTTATTCATACGATATTAGCCGGCTATGCAACAGCTGCTGTATTTGTCGTTGGTATTAGTGCTTTTTACCTTTTACATGGCCGAGACATTGCATTTGCAAAACGTTCAATTGCCGTTGGTTTAGGCTTTGGGCTTGTTGTTACGATTATGTTACTTGTGATGGGTGATCAAAATGGGCTGGCTGTTTATCGTGAACAACCTGCAAAACTTGCCGCAATTGAAGGTGAATGGACCACCCAAAAGGTACCTGCAAACTTTAATTTAATTGCCTGGCCAAATCAAGAAAGGCAAGAAAACCTATTTGAAATTCAAGTTCCTTATTTACTAGGGCCTTTAGTTACTCACTCATTAGATACACCAATTTATGGCTTAAAGGCAATTATGTATGATGGCTATAAAAATGCTGATGGCATTGAACAACCATCTTATCAAGAGCGAATTATCCAAGGTGCAAAAGCTTATGATGCCTTAATGAAATTCCGAAAAGATCAATCTAATACAGAAGCTTTAAATACCTTTAAGCAATATCGAAGTGATTTAGGCTTTGGCATGATTTTACTACCTTATGTTGGTCAAGGTGAATCACTAGAACAAGCCATCGCTCACAATCCCAGCATTTTGGAAAAAGCAACTCGTGATAGCGTACCTAATTCATTTAGTATTTATTGGGGCTTTAGAATCATGGTTGGCTTAGGACTTTTAATGTTATTGATGTTTGTTGTCGGTATTTTCCTACTTGCAAGAAATTCACTGTGGCAGCATCGATGGGTACTTCGCTTTATGCTCTATATGATTCCAGCACCATGGATTGCTGCAATTGCTGGCTGGTTTGTCACAGAACATGGCAGACAGCCTTGGACAGTATATTATATGCTACCAACAAGCATTAGCGCATCAACGCTTAATACAGCAGATGTATTTACAACGATGATTTTATTTTTACTCTTTGATAGTGTTTTATTTGCTGTTGAGATATTTTTAATGTTTAAATTTGCACGTCTTGGCCCAAGTGCCATACACAGTGGACGTTATCATTTCGAAAAACAACAACAAAACCAAAAAGCTTAAAGGAGGCGTAATCAATGATCGACTTACTTAGCATATTACAACTTCTTGGTTGGCTTTTCGTTGGTATTAGCTTATATGCATTTCTTGCAACTGCTGGCTTTGATTTAGGTGGTGGCATTCTAGTGCCATTTACTGGTAAGTCAGATAATGAACGCCGAGCAATTATTAATGTTATGGCGCCAACTTGGGATGGTAATCAAGTTTGGCTTGTGGCTTTTGGTGGATTATTATTTGCTGTCTGGCCAAGAGTCTATGCCGCTTCATTCTCAGGATTATATTTAGCTGTCCTATTAATACTCTGGGCCTTATTTTTAAGACCCGTTGCCTTTGAGTACCGCTCTAAATTTTTAACCAAAAAGGTGCGCTACTTCTGGGACTGGATGCTTGCTTTAGGTAGCTTTGTTACTATTTTTGCTTTAGGCATTGCCGTTGGTAATATCTTTTTAGGCTTCCCTTTTGCTTTTAATCCAGAGACTTTACGTTTTTATTATGGCGCTCATGCTAACCAATTCATTATGGAGCCTGCTTTATTATCACTACTTAAGCTTTTTTCTCCTTTTGCAATTTTAATGGCAATTTTTACGGTTGTTTTATCAATCATGCATGGTGCTTGCTATATTGCGCTTAGAACGACTGAGCATTTATACAATCGTTTTAAGATGATTGTTAAAATATCCACAGTACTTTTTATACTTTTATTTATCATAATTAGCATTTGGTTAATATTCCTACCTGGCTATCACTGGAGTCCTAATGCTGATTTAAAATACTTATCAGATGGCATTTACCATCCAATTCATGGTAGCGTTGTAAGCATCACAGATGGTGGCTGGTATCTTAACTATACAACACACCCATGGATGGTTTTAGCACCTGCACTTGCTCTATTAGGTGCGTTAGGTATTTTATATTATCTAAATAAAGATGCTGCCAAAGAGATGTTTATCATGAGTATGCTTACCGTTTTAGGCACTGTGTTAACTTTAGCATTAAGTGTTTTTCCATTTATTATGCCTTCATCATTGGAACCTAACCAATCGCTGGTTATTTGGAATGCAACCAGTTCTAAAATATCTCTAATTGGTATTTTAGTTGTTGCCGTGATTATGATTCCAGTTATTTTTACGTATACACGTTTTGTCTATCGAAAAATGTGGCCAAATAATCGCAAGATTACTACTGAAGAAGTTGAAGCAAATAAGCATGTTTTCTATTAGTTTGAAAGGGGAATAATTTATGTTTTATATTTTTTGGGCAATCACTGCTATTTTTGCTGTCAGTGCAGGTATTTGGGCTGGTCAACTAATTGATAGACGTGATGAGCTTAATGCAAATAACAAAGAATCAAATAGTTAAGTTTTATGCCAATTACAGACTGTCAAACAAATAAATTTATCGTCCTTGAAGGCCTTGAAGGTGCAGGTAAATCAAGTGCAATGACGACAATTGAGTCTTGGTTTGGGCATCATAAGCCAAATGAAACAATTCAACTGACTCGTGAACCTGGCGGTACCTTTATCGCTGAAAAAATTAGAGAATTATTAATCACTGATTTTAAAACTGAAAGTTTAACAGATGAAGCAGAACTACTTTTAATGTATGCATCGAGAATGCAACATATAAAAGAGCTAATTATTCCTGCTTTAAATGACAATCAGTGGGTTATTTGTGATCGTTTTTTTTATTCAAGCTTTGCCTATCAAGGTGGTGGCAGATCACTTGGACTTCAACGTGTTCAACAAATCCATCATGCCTTATTAGGCGATTTTAAGCCTGGGTTAACTATTTTTCTTGATTTAGCACCTGAGATTGGTTTTAGTCGCATTCAGTCAAGAGAAACTGATCGTATTGAAAAAGAAAAATATGATTTCTTTGAACGGTCTCGAGCTATTTTTCACCAATTAGTTGAAAATGATCCTAGCGCTGTCACAATTGATGCTTCTAAACCCATTGGTGAAGTTCAAAATGATATTACTCAGGCAATAGAGTACTATATTAATTTTAACGCTTAATTGTAACAGGTAGTTTTATCAACCTTTACTCTGTATTAGATTATTAATATATCAGTTAACCATTTAGATCATAACTGAACCTTTAACTATTTGATTATTTTTGACATCATTGATCACTTGCTATTTTAGGATAGATTAATTTACCATATAGTTAAGATCATTCGAAGTTATGCTACTAAAGCCTAATTTTGCATGCTTTAAAAACCATAAAGGGGAGGGGAAACTATTATGCCTTATTGTATAATTAAACTAAAAGTTGATTCTAAATACTTTGATTTATCAAACAACAACGCACTGACAACTGCACGCTTATATGATGCCATTAAAGATAATCCTAATAAGGTATATATCTATGACGGCATCTATGATGAAATTGCTAATGTACGAAGTCAAATTCGTCAATTTTGTGTTTATGGTTATAATGATATCAATGCAATTGCTGAATTAGATAATGATCAAAATAAAATTCTTGCTATTGACTATAATGGCCGTGTGTCACTTGATCAACCTATAACTTTAAAAGTAATTAAAGGCCAATTTAATACAAATTGTTTGGTTATTGATACTGACAATCAAAAAAATCCCCAACTAGTTAAACAAGAAGAGTCTCAACAAAATACACAACAAAGTATTCAATCAACAAACCAAACAAATAATCAAAAAGGTCAATTTTCTAGCTATTTAGATTCCTTTTCAAACTTCTTTAAATTTAATAATAAAAACTTATTTAAATCTAATAATAATTTGAATCAGCCTAAGCATCACTTTTTAGACTATGATGCAACTAAAGAAAATACCAGCTGTCCACTTACAGACAATGATTTATAATATACAGTTAATATGAAAACGCTGGAAATAGTAATAATATTCCACTATGTAACATCTCAATTGAAATTGCTGCTAGAATTAGCCCCATGACTCTTGAGATGATTTGCATACCTTGCTCACCGAGTAAACGTCCAAGCCAAGGCGCAATAACTAAAACAAACCAAATAATCACAGCTAATAATAAACTTAGTACACTTATGATAACGCCTGATTCTAGACTTTGAAACTGATGCGCATTAGCAATCATAACAGAGATTGCTCCAGGTCCTGCAATAATTGGAATTGCCATTGGTACAACAGCTACAGATGCCTTTTTAACACATTTTTGTTGTCCTTCTTCAGTATCATGATCATGGGTATGAGAGCTTCCTTTAAGCATTGATAAAGCAATTCTTAAAACAATTAGACCACCGGCGACTTTTAATGAACCCACACCAATTCCAAAAAACTTTAATACTGGCCAGCCAGCCCAAAATGAAACAAGTAAAATGATAAAAACAGCAATTGCACAAATTTTAGCTGTTAAGGCCTGTTCCTTTTTATCTCTATCTGAAATTAAGCCAATATAAATTGCAGCATTACCAATTGGGTTCATAATCACAATCATCGATACAAAAAAACTCAAATACACACTTTATCTCCTTTTTATAAAAGCATACTTATACTACAACATTATTATGAGCCTAACTTAAATATGCTTGATCAATTAAGCCAGTTAATTATAGAATGCCTAAACGATTAATCAATTTGGGCATTAACTAACGATATGATCTATTTAATGGCTATTATTGCCTATCTATTAGGCTCAATCAATATGGCTATCTTAATTTGCATGCTATTTCGTCTACCTTCTCCTAGAAGCATTGGCTCAGGCAACCCTGGTGCAACCAATGTTTTAAGACTAGGTGGTAAATTACCAGCTGCTTTAACCTTGCTAGGTGATGTGCTTAAGGGTTTGATACCAGTTATTATTGCAAAGTATTTGCAACTAACTTTCTTCGAAATAAGCCTAGTTGGCCTTTTAAGCATTATTGGACATATCTGGCCTGTATTTTTTAAGTTTAAAGGCGGCAAAGGTGTTGCAACTTTTATAGGTGTTACATTCGCTTTTTCATGGATTATCGGTATTTGTTTTGTGATTACCTGGTTAATTATTGCACTTATTAGTCGTTACTCTTCTTTAGCAGCGTTAATTGCTACAATTGAAGTACCATTTATTGTGTTTTTCCTCTATGGCTTCAAGCCAATGGTTGTGTTTTCAATCATTGCTATTATTATCCTTTTAAAACACCACGGTAATATCCAACGTTTACTTAAAGGTAGTGAAAGTAAAATTGGTCAAAAAGCAAAATAAATTTACCTTACATTAACTATTTGAACTTGAAAAATTCACTTGGGTACTATCTAGTAATTGACAAGACACTGTACTAGATGCGCTACTACAAGAGATATCACTTGAACTTGTTGGGAATGAAAAACTACCCGTTAAGAGTGTAGATGAGCCTGAGGTTGCAGTATATTGAATATAGAAAGTTGGCACAAAAAAAGTACCACCTGAAAGCGATGCCTGTGTTGCACCTAGGTTTGAATTAACTGCATTTAACTGACTTGTTGATAGTTGGTACTCATTTGTTGATGGATTATCAGTCACTGTTTGACAGTTTTCAAAGCTACTATTACAAATTTTTAAATTAAATACAGAAAAATTATTAAAATTTAAAGTCAGTGTTATATCATTTACAAATGTAAATGTAACAGAAGATGTACTACTATCATAAGTATAAGTAGGCGTATCAGAAGTATAGTCATTTAATGATAAGGTAACTTGCCTATTTGCTGTCGATGGAAACGGTGTTGAATAATTATTTGCGTTATTATAATCATTGGTATTGTTGTTTGAATAACTACTACCGCTTGAATTATCATTTGTTTTATTAGATTTTGCATCTGCTGTATCTTTTTGATCTTTAGGTGCGTCTTTATTAGGCGTTGGCGCCTTAGGCTGATTAAGGTGTGATTGATTTGTAATTGGTCGTGGCGCACCGCCAGGGATAAAAATTGAACTTGATTGAGCCTGCATCTCTTGCGGTGTTAGCGTTTTTTTAGGTTGCTGTACTTGTTGTTTATCTTGTGAAAATAATTGATTAATTTTAGCATTGATCTGATCTAGTTCTTTTTGCAGGACATCAATTTTTTTTATCACTGCATTAACTTCTTGATTACTACTTAAGTCATCCGTTTGATTAGCTTTCGAAGCATTTGCATAGGCAAAGTTACTTACCAACATGATGATACAAAACGTATTTAATAATATCATTTTAAATTTGCTAAAAAACATCATTCATCTACAACTATCAATTGATTACTTACTACTGATTTTAATCGAAGTGTTCATAGATAAAAAGAGGCTTTAAATGATTAATTATTGGCAAATTGCATACTTTTTAGATACAATCAGCAACCAAATGATCTTTATTGATCAAATATAAGCCAATTTTAAAATTTTAAATCAAGAGGCACTAAATACAATGACATCTCCTGAATTACTATCACCTGCAGGTTCATTACAATCCATGCGCTTTGCTTTTGCCTATGGCGCTGATGCTGTTTATGCAGGCCAACCACGCTATAGTCTACGCGCAAGAAACAATGAGTTTTCTACCTTAGAAAAACTAAAAGAAGGTATTGATGAAGCACATAGCTTAGGTAAACGTTTTTTATTAGCCAATAATATCGCACCACATAATGCTAAAATTAAAACCTATTTAAATGACTTAGCACCGGTATTAGAACTTAAACCTGATGCTTTGATTATGTCTGATCCAGGCATGATGATGATGGTAAGAGACGCTTACCCTGATCAAGAAATCCATTTATCTGTTCAAATGAATACCGTTAATTACCAAGCAGTAAAATTTTGGCATAAAACACTTGGTATTAAACGTGTTATTTTATCACGCGAATTATCGCTAAAAGAAATTGAAGAGATTAAAACACACTGCCCAGATGTAGAATTAGAAGTCTTTGTACATGGCTCATTATGTATGGCTTACTCTGGGCGTTGCTTATTATCTGGCTATATTAAACATAGAGATCCTAATCAAGGTGTTTGTAATAATGCTTGTCGTAATAGCTATCATGTCACAGAAGCAAAAGAAGATGAATGGGGTAATGTTGAAGCAGTTAGTCAACCAACCCTTGGCATAGGTGAACCTTCAAGAAAAATTGTACTTTTAGAAAGTGATAAAGATCCAGGCAAACTATCGCCTATGTTTGAAGATGAGCATGGTACTTATATCATGAACTCAAAAGATTTACGTGCCATTCATCATATTGAATCTTTAACTAAAGCGGGTGTTGAATGTTTTAAAATTGAAGGACGTACTAAAAGCTTCTTCTATGCAGCAAGAACAGCACAACTTTATCGTAAAGCAATTGACGATGCGATAAATAACCGCCCATTTGATATGGCTTTAATGGATACATTAGAGGGCTTAGCAAATCGTGGCTATACAGAGGGCTTTTTTAGACGCCATGTCCATGATGAATATCAAAAATATGAAAATTCATCATCAAAAAGTAAATCACAACAGTTTGTTGGTGAGGTAACTGACTATGATCGTCACAATGGTAAAATTGAAGTGAATGTTCGCAACCGTTTTAGCATTGGAGATCGTATTGAATTAATGTTACCGTCAGGTAGTCGTATGATCACACTAGATAATATGCAAGATCAATATGGCGAAACCATGCAAACGGCAAAAGGTAGTGGCTATACTGCTTATATTCATTTAGACGAAGTATTGAGTGAACGTGATGTCTCTTATGCACTATTAGTTCGTCATTTTAATGAAGAGTCATTAGAAAATAACACAGCCCAAAGCGTTCAAATTCATACCCCTGTATAAATTTACTCCAATATTTGATCTATTTTTATTATTTTAAACGTTGACGTGAACTACAATCACTGATAGCGTAGATATTAGCGCTGATTTGAGCGATCAGCTTGCGGGCGCTATATAAATTCGGCTAAAGCGAGTATTTCATTAATTCTCTATAACATCTTTAGTCGATTTTAAATATTTTAAATAATAATAGCCCATAAAAGGGGACTTTAGATGATTGAAATCATGAATCTTACAAAAACTTATACGAGTAAGCACTCAACTGAGACCGCATTAAAAGGTATCAATCTATCGATTCAAAAAGGCGATATTTTTGGTATTATTGGTAAAAGTGGCGCGGGCAAAAGTACTTTAATTCGTACGCTGAATTTACTTGAAAAGCCTACTTCTGGCAACATTAAGATTAATAATTTGGAAATTACCAATCTTAACAACAGCGACTTACGCCAACTCCGTCATCGAATTGGTATGATTTTTCAACATTTTAATCTATTCTCTTCAAGAGATGTTTATAAAAATATTGCCTACCCACTTGAGATTGCTCATAAACATAAAAATAAAATTCACCAACGTGTAACAGAGCTTATTAAGCTAGTTGGCTTAGAAAACCAAACGCACTACTACCCTGAGCAATTATCTGGTGGTCAAAAGCAGCGTGTTGCCATCGCACGCGCATTAGCATCTGAACCTGATATTTTACTTTGTGATGAAGCAACGTCAGCTTTAGATCCTGAAACTACACGCCAAATATTAAAGTTATTAAAAAAAATTAATGCTGAATTAAATATTACCATTGTTCTAATTACTCATGAAATGGAAGTTGTCAGAGATATCTGTAATCAAGTTGCAATTATCGATCAAGGTATTATCGCAGAGACTGGTAACGTCATCGATGTATTTATTAACCCACAAACAGATATTGCTAAAGTACTGACTGAAAACACTATGAAATTATCATTGCCTGATGATTTACGTCATAAATTAACGCATACAGATGATGAAACACTAACACCTGTTTTAAAGTTAACTTTTCTTGGCCACAGTGCATCAGAGCCAATTATTGCAACATTAACAAAACGCTTTGATGTTATTGCTAATTTAATTCAGGCAAATATTGCACCAGTACAAAATCAAACCATTGGCATTAGTATTTGCCAATTACTTGGCGAGAAAAACAATATCAATAAGGCACTTGAATACATCAAGCAACAACAAATAAAAATTGAGGTTTTAGGCTATGCAAAAGCTGATGCTTTCTGAGGTAATCTTATCTACTTGGCAAACCATATATATGGTGTTTATTTCATCATTATTATCAATCGTTATTGGATTGGCACTGGGTATTTTACTTTTTTTATCTGCAAAAAGTAAAACCTTAAAAGCGCGTTTATTTAATATGACTTTGGGTGTAATTGTTAATGCAACACGCTCTGTCCCTTATATCATTTTAATGATTTTACTAATCCCTATTACGGTTTTTATTATCGGCACATCAATTGGTACAAATGCATCGATTGTCTCACTGACAATTGCAGCTATTCCGTTTTATGCACGCATAGCTGAAACTGCAATTTTCAAAGTCGATAAAGGATTAATTGAAGCTGCTGAATCAATGGGTTCAACACGTTGGCAAATCATTACAAAAGTGCTACTACCAGAAGCAAAAACGCAATTGATTTCTGGTGCTACGTTAACGGTTATCTCATTAATCAGTTATTCAGCAATGGCCGGTGCCGTTGGTGGCGGCGGCCTTGGCACCTTGGCTATACAATATGGTTATCAACGCTTCAACTTAACCGTCATGCTTGAAACTGTCATTATTTTAATTGTTATTGTTCAACTTACACAATCATTTGGAGACTACTTAGCTAGAAATAAATCTTTAACAAAACTATGGATTTTAACCCTTATTTTAGCTGTTGGCTGTATCAGCCAGATTACCTATAGCTTCATACCTAAGCATGAAACAGTACTTAAAATAGGCTATTCATCAGGTCCTATGGCACAAGTTATGCAAGCAGCTGAGGTTGTTGCTAAAGATAAATACCATATTAACCTTAAACCTATTGCATTTGATGATTATAACTTACCGAATCGCGCACTTGCTTCAGGTGATATTGATGCTAATGCATTCCAACATATCCCATTTTTAAACGCTGAAATTAAAAATCATGGCTATAAAATTCATTGGATTGCAAAAACATTTATCTTCCCTATGGGATTATATTCAACAAAACTTAAATCCATCCACGACATACCAATCGGTGCAAGCGTTGTTATTCCAAATGACCCAACGAATCAAGGCCGCGCATTAATGCTATTGGCAGATGCAGGTTTAATTAAATTAAAAGCAAATGTTAATTGGCAAGCGACATTAAATGACATTATAGATAACCCATATCAACTAAATATTAAAACACTCGATGCCGCTCAAATTCCAAGAGTATTAAATCAAGTTGATCTAGCAGCGATTAATAATGATTTTGTCTCTTTAGCACATTTAACGATTAAAGATGCACTATTTGTTGAACCTAAAAGCTCACCATTTGCAAATGTTATTGCTATCCGTAATGCTGATAAAAATAACCCAATCTATAAAACATTAATTAAAATCATGCACTCTCAAGCAGTTATCAAGGCAGCTGATAAAGCATTTCCGCATGATGCTGCAATTCCTGCCTGGTAAATAATAATTATCTAAAAAATAATGGTTTCAATCTAAGCCAAGCTTAAGTAAACTACATTTTATACTAAAATATGTGTTACACTTGGCAAGACTTAGTTTGATAATTAGGAGAACCTATAATGTCTTTTAAGAAAATTTCATTTTTATCAGTTGCTTTTATGTTAGCAATGGGCAATATTGGCTTTGCTGCTGATGCAGCGACTAGTAGTACAAAAGCAACGACTACTGATAGTAAAACAATTGCATTGATTCAAAAACTAACGCAAAACCAAGCAAAGGTCAGTCAAAGCTTTAATGCAATCGATGGTTACAAAGGCTATGTTATCGAGCCAAAAACAGGTGGCCAAAAACAAATTCTTTTTTCCGATAAAAATGGTAATTTAATTCTAGGCACCATTATTACACCTGAAGGTAAAAATATCTCTGAAGAGTACAATCAAAAATATGTCGTTGCGCCAACAGCGCAAGCTGCCTTTAAATCAGCTTCCAAAACTAACTATATTACTGAAGGAAGTGATAAAGCCAAGCACAAAATGTATATTATCTTTGATCCAAACTGTGCTTATTGCCACTTACTATACAAAGACTTAAATCAAGCCAAGTTAACTCAAGATGGCACACTGCAAATTCGCTGGATTCCAGTTGGGTTTATTAAACAAGACAGTGCTGCTAAGTCAGCTTCTATATTAGCTAGTAAAGATCAAACAAAAGCACTACAAGAAGATGAATTAAACTTTAACATGCAAATGGAATCAGGTGGTGCTACAGCATTAAAACAAACAGCCACTAATCAAAAATTCTTTGATCAAGTCAAAGCAAATAACCAATATGCATTAAGTAATGGTTTTAATGTAACGCCTGTTTTAATTTATAAAACGGATACAGGTGCTTATAGCTACACACCTGGCTATGTTAATAGCGCACAGTTTAAACAAATGTTAACTAATGTCTCTAACTCATGGCAGTAAACAAGTAAATAATGAAATACCGCCTACAAAAGCTATATGCTTATTTAATTCATGTTTTTACATCTCTAGGTGCTGTCCTAGGCGTACTGACTTTATTTGCTATTTCAAAATATCAATATGAATTAGCTTTTTTATATATCGCTATTAGTATTATTGTTGATGCCGTTGATGGCTCTTTAGCACGTATGGTTGATATTAAAGCGCTTGCAAAAATCGATGGTGCGCTATTAGATAATATCATTGATTTTCTTAACTATGCTGTTGTACCAGCTTATTTTATTATGATTGCACAAACCAATGGCTCTGTTCCACACTATTGGAAAATCCCTTGTATGGTTATGATTATTATGGCGGCATGTTATCAATTTACCCAAGTTGATGCGAAAACTGATGATCACTTCTTTAAAGGCTTTCCAAGCTATTGGAATATTGTAATTTTCTATTTGTTCTATTGGCAATTACATCCAATCACTAATGTATTTATTATCGTAATATTAACCATATTTAGTTTTATTCCAATTAAATATATTTATCCATCAAGGATGACGCATTTAAGTAAAAATAAATACCTTGTAACATTAATGTTTATAGCAACAATTATTTGGGGTATTGCAACAATACTATTATTAGTTACTTACCCGAAACAACAGCTTATTTTAAATGGCATTTGTATTGGCTATATTTTGTTATACTTTGCTGTGAGTGTTTATCGAACCTTAAAACCATTAAAGTTTTAGTTAAATTAAGCGAATTTAATACTTGAAAATTATACTAGATTCGATACACTTGAAAAGTCTTTAAGGGCCCATAGCTCAGTTGGTTAGAGCAGCGGACTCATAATCCGTTGGTCGTAGGTTCAAGTCCTACTGGGCCCACCATTTTAAGTTATTGATTTACAATACTAATTTTATAAAAAACTAATATCTAATTTTAAATATTTCATCTTCAAAGGTAACATATAGGTAACAAAAAATTTATTATCGTATTACTAACAAGTTTTCTAGTTTAAATAAATGCTGCGCATGCACTAAATCCCATTGACAAGATAATTAAAAAACCATAGAAATGTATGATGAACAATTTATCTTAACTACTAAAACAATGTTAAAAGACTTAAATGCGAATCAAGGATTAAAAAATAATCAAAATAGTAGCCAATTCATGTGCTAATGTATTAATAGTCTTAAATAAAAACACGTTCTCACCATGGATTGGCAAGAAAAAATTATATCACTTTATTTAGAAATAACCAAGCTTTCACAATCAACTTTACAATTTTTTTATCAACGCTTCAGCAATAACAATAAGCCTGCATTTACAGATGAAGAAATCATAACCATTTATTTGTTTGGAATTCAGCAAGGTTATAGGAGTCTAAATCAAATTTATAACCACACAAAAAGCTATTGGCTAGAGTTTCTAATGAACAACAATCTTTAGATGCACAAATTGATAAATTACAGCAAGCTGGTAGTGATGAAATATTTGCTGAGAAAATTTCTGGCGCTAAAGATGATCGTACTGAACTTAATAAACTACTCTCTAAATTACGCAAAGGTGATATCGTTTGTGTTGTTCGATTAGATCGTCTTGGTAGACGTATGTCAAAGTTACTGGAATTGATCAGTCAGTTTCATGAGAAGGGTGTACAGTTTATTTCATTAGAAAATAATATTGATACAACCACCCCCATGGGAATGTTACTATTTAATATGTGTGCTGCTTTCTCTGAAATGGAACGTGAATTAATAAAAGAACGTGTGATTGCTGGTATAGCTGCTGCTAAAGATGAGGGCAGGGTAGGTGGAAGACCTAGAGCTTTAACTCAAGAAGGTATTGATAAAGTAAAGAAATTAAAACGATCTGGTGAATTCTCGGTGAGTCAGATATGTGATATTGTTAATATTAGTCGCTCTGTTTATTATCGGGCAATTAATTATGTTGAAGAACCACATGATAATTAAATGTTATAACTATATTCAACCCTCATTTGTGGTCATGCTTAATCAATGATTTCGATAAATGGGTTCTTAAGGATATTTCTGCTTTTTTCTTATTGCTTAAGTTTGCCTTAAAAAATGAATCATGCGGCATTGTAATTGAGTCTTTTTTCTTCTTTTTAGCCACAAATTCAATCCATTATCATTTCAGATAGCTGATTGTATCATAAATTATGATTTAAGATTATTTATTTTTGATAATTTGTAATATATTAAAATTTATTATTTCAAACATCATATTTGATTACTAGCAGATATCTTTATGTTATTTTTATATTTTTTTGCAAAAAAAAAACGATAATTCATATAAATATTTCTTCTGTATATTTATTTATAATACTTAATCAAGATATAGTATATTTATTAAAAAATATTAATAATTAATATAGAGTTGCACATAATGCCAGAAGTAATATGGGAAGCACAAAACGGAAGAACACCAGAAGAACAAAGAGATGCGGAGTGGCGCATTGCAAAACATCATCTAGGTAAAAAACCACCTGGCACTCAATTAAATCCTAGGCATGGTCAACATAAAGTTACTCTGAGAGACCCTCAAACAGGTGATGATGTTACACTTACACACCGTTACTTGAAAGGTGCTGATGATAATATATTTGTAAAATCAAATGGAAAAATATTAGGACGAGGAAGTTTCGGTAAAGTTACTTTAGGTCAAACAGAAGATGGCAGAATGTGGGCAATTAAAGAGACTTTACAACCAGATCACTTTAATGAAACTGCTATATCCTTTGATCTTGGTGTAGCAGCTAAACCTTTTAAAGATAAAAGTAAATATTATCAAGTTTATAAATTTTTAGGCACATCTCTAGATAAATATTTAGAGCAGAATTCTCTATCTGTAGATCAACAATATGACTTAGCCATTAAAATAGCCAAAACAGTTCATCATTTACACGCTGGAACATATTCTACATCAAAAACTAAATATGCTCATTTAGATATTAAACCAGAAAATTTTTGTATTGATGATGAAGGGAATATTCATTTAATTGATTATGGGTTTACTCAAAAATTACATACAAGACTTCATAAAATACCAGGAACTCGTGCTTATATTAGTAGTGATTATTTTCGTTCGACTAAAGAACAAAAAGATGTCTTTGCTATGTTAAGAACTTTATTTATAAGTTCTGATACATTACATGCTAGTTTTTTCCGTCATAAACATGGTGCATATGTAAAGAATTCAACATGTGTTTTTTCATCTCGTACAATCAATCCTGAATTATTTAAGGTACTTGATACAAAAAATGCCACAACTTCTGAAAATAAAGCTATAGATGTATGTGTTAAAATTATTTTAATACGACATGGAATGTATACACAATCCAACCTAATTAAGTCTATAGATGATCCTATCAAATTTGATATTAACTACCAGAGATTACAGGAAATTGGATTAGATCATAAACTATTTATCCAAATGGTACTTGATACGCCTGATTTGATAGATCAATTAGAAAGACACAAAAATAAATTTGAAAGACATAAAAATAAATTTTTAAAACTTCATCAACTTGGATTTGATCAAAAAGATTATATCCAAATAGTACTTGATAGACCCGATGAATATATAAAAAATATAGCTAGTATAATATTAAACGAAAGCCAATGTAATGGTAGTATAGAAACATTAGAAGGAAATGAAAAACTGCAAAAAGCTATCATAGTTGCTTATGAATCTGGAGTTGAAATTAATACTAGCACTATTGATTTCTTAAATGAAAATGTAAGTGTAAAAGATACTTTGACTCAAAGTTATGATCGTATAGAGTCAATGGATACTTCATCTAAAAGCAAATTAGCATTTCAAAAAGAAGCTAGAAGTCATCGTAATGAACTTGTTGAGCATATTATTAAAGATAGTGTTAAACATCCAGAAAGTGATGCAACAAAAAGTGGTGCATATGGCCAGCTTACACGCTTGAATAATTTAGTAGATAAGGCTAATGATAAAAAACTAACTAAAGAAGACGTTAAAAATTTTAGAGATAATTCATGCAAAAAGTCACCATGGTGGAAAACAGCATTAAAGGTTACAGCTGCAGCTATTACTGTCGTAGCAGGGGCAGCTTTAATTGCTGCTTCATTTGGTACTGCTGCTCCAATTATTGGTGGAGTTGGTGTCGCTGGAACAGCTGGTTTAGCTACTGGCGGCGGTGGATTAGTTGGAGCTGGAACAGTTGGTGATGCTTCCTTATTATTTAAATCTCATGAAGAAAAAGTTGTTGCTAAAGTTGCCAATGCTGCTGGCAAAACCTTAGAATAAGTCTATTTGCATAAACAATAGACATATCACTTAATAATATTTTTTAAAGCGTGTTTTTATTACTTTGTGTGCTAGCACTGGATGATACAAGCAAATGCATTAGCCCTATATAGAAAACTTTATCACGGTCATTTATGAAGATCATTTTAATTATAAATAATTATTTTTTTACAGATGCACTGAAATTTGTAAGATAACCTGCTTCTGAAAGTGTATGATTTGCTGTTTTTATTACCCAACCTTGTGGGATATCTTCTCGTAAGTTTTTAATCTTTATTGGTACACCTGCTATTAGATTAACATTACCCATTATGCTTATACTTAACTCATCTGAATCATCTTGAGCTTTAGCTAATACTTTTTCTGCCATCTTTTGCGCTTGTTCTTTATCTGGGTAGATATAAGAAGTTCGCATGACTGGATCACCTTTACCTATCGTTACTTCCTCTGTTTTACCTGTATCTAAATTATGGTATTGGGTAATTACTGATTGATAGCTTATCTTTTTTTGAGTGGAATAACTTAACGTTGAAATGTCAGTTAATTCTAGTTCTATAGGTTGTATATCTTTGCCTGTGACTGTTTGACCATCTGTTTGTAAAAGAATGATTTTTTCATAGGTTAATTTAAGCTTTACATTGTGTAGTCTTGCTATGCGATAAAGAAAGCTAACGTTACTTTCATTGGTCTGATCAATATGAGTAATTTTGGTTGATTCTAACTCTGACGGAATGCTGTAAGATAAGCCATGTTCACTTGCTATTTGTTTTACAATCTCACCTACGGTTGTTTGATCAAAGCTTCTATTTAATTTGCTTTGCATGGCTTGGAATTGTTTTGATTGATTAAATGGTACTGACTTTGCTGAGATTTCAATTAAACTTGGTGGTGTTTTATAACTGACATGATCAACGACAAATACACCAAATGAATGTAGATTATTTTTAGTGCCTAAGCTTACCTTTAATTCTGCACCTGCTTTTGGAAATTGAATGTCTTCATTTGAATCACTTAAGGTTAAACTTAAACTATCTGAGTTATCACCCAATGAGTCATTTATGGTCAGTGAGATTAGATGCTCTGATATTGTATCAGTTATATTTTTATCATTGGCTTCTATCTTATAAATGGTTACTCCCATAACTTAACTGCTCGTCTTTCTGGTGGTGGAAAATCAGGTAATTCTATTTCTATGCCTGATGGTAATATTTCACCGAGATCAGCTAAGTCTCTATTGGCTTCTAGTACTTTAAAGGTGACACTTTCTGTACCATAGTATTGATAACAAATATCATCTAACATATCACCTGTTTTGGTTATATATTTAGCCACTGGTTGAATCTCCAGTTAAACTTGTAATTGCATCTTTGGCATAACCTAAGATTGATTTGTTATAGTAACGAGATAAGTTAATCGTATAGCTACTTTGTTCACCATCGGGTTCATCTTCTTGGATATCATCAATTGCCCACTTACCATAAACTAATCCATCTAGGCCAATTAGAAATTGTGGCTTATCTGATATAGCCATATCTTTTAAGGCAGCAATGGTTACTTCCGCTGTCTTTTTATCTGGAAACTTAACACCTGAAATTGACATTGTATCAGTACGTGTACCTGAATGTTGTAATGCGGGTGTATTATTAATTCTATTTTGCTTTGACCAATTTGAGGCTGATGTTTTACTGATATGGTTATAAGTGCTGGTATTTACATTAAATGGGATGCCACCTAATACTAAGTTGGTTGATAATTGTTTTAAGAAGTTACCCATTAATAGCCTCCTTCTGTATCATAAAATGCTAATGCTCGTTGTGTGCCTTGATGCGCTGCTTTTGCAATTTGTGCTTGAGAACTTCCATTACCAGAGATTGTAATTTGATTGGTAACATTGACTGTTTTATTGGTACTGGTTTTTGAATTATTGTTATTAATACTCTGGTTAGCTACTTCTCTATAAGCTATTGCTTGCTTCATTGGACTTTGCTTTGATCGTTGCATAGCAAGGACAGCTAACTTCTCATCTTGTGGTGTTTTAAACTGAGCCTTATTATCATGGTAATTAGATTTGATATAACTTTCAGTTTTTTTAGACTCAGCTTTAGCTAAACCAAAATATTCTAATACTCCACGTATTTTGTCACCCATCCATGATATCTTATCACTAAACCAATTAATCTTTGTGCCTATCCAGTCAAAGACGCTTTTGACACTATCTTTAATAACGCCCCATGCATTACTAAAGATGCTTTTGACAACATTTAAGTTTTTTGATACCTGATCAGTATAAGCACCCCATAAGTTTTTACAGAAATCAACAAAGCCTGTAAATACGGACTTCACCCCATTCCAAAGATTAGCAAAAAAACCTGTAATCGGTTGCCAATATTTATAAATAAGAAATACTGCTGTACCAATAGCTGCAATTGCAAGACCAATTGGATTGGTTAAAAATAGTGTTGTTAGCCCTTTTACTGCAAATGAAACAATACTTATTGCTTTAGTTGCGCCTGTTAATGCACCAATAAACTTAATACCAACTAAGGTTGTTACTACCGTTAATACAGGCGCCCAACCACCTAAAAAATTTACGACCTTATTAGCAATCGTTGCAACCGTTGTTAATGCACTACCCAATGAATTAGCTGCTTTTATAAACTTTGGCATTGCCGTAATCGATAGTTTAATTACCTTGGTTAACCATTGGCTAATGACATCTTTGTTTTTAACCATCCAAGTTGTAATTTGTTTAAAGCCTTCTGTAAAAGCTGGCATTAACTTAGCACCAACTTGATAACTCACTGCTTTAAAAGTGGTACTTAAATCTAAAAAGGCATCTCGGTTTTTCTCTGCTGAACGTAAGGTTTTTTCATCTAAAACATAACCTACTTTTCTGGCTTGTTTCTCATAATCACTTAATGCTCCTGAACCATCTTTTAGCATATTAACTAAAGCAACACCTTCTGAATCAAATAGCTTTTGTGCAATACGTGTTCTATCACTTGCATTTTTTACACTATGTAATTTATCAGCAATTAAGCCCAATGCCTGATCTGGCTTTAAGTTGTTTAATTCTTCTGCTGATAATCCAAGTTGTTCTAATGTCTGCTTGGCTTCACCTGTGCCATTTGCTGCTTCTGATATCCATCTAGTCATTCGCTGTAATGACATATCTAAAGTTTGTGTTGATACACCACTTCTCTCAGCTGCATAACGTAAAGCTTGTAATTTATCTGTGGTAAGACCTAATTTATCTGCTGTCTTTGCAACCTTATCACCATGCTCGCCAATGGATGTTACCATTTTAGAACCAACTGCGCCTAATGCAGTCATTGCACCAACTGTGCCTAATGCTGCATATTTAATGCGTTTTAATCCTGTTGAAACAATACGCATCGTAGCTGCTTTGCGCTTCATCGTTTTATCAACGCGTGTAATTTCTCTAGCTAATCTTGATTCTGTGATATTTAAGTTATGTGTTTTAATACCTGCTTTAGTTAGCGCTGAACCCATATTAGTTAAGGCTTGTTTTTCTTTATTAACTGAGCCTTCTAATTGTTCAACCTTTTTTTGAGCTTTATTAAACTGATTGGTCATTGTTTTAGTGGGCTTAGTTGTCGCCACTATTTGTGATTCTAGTTGCGCTAATGCAGTTTTTGCTTGAGTTAATTTTGTTTTCTGTGTACTTAATGATGCACCAATATCTTTATATTTTAAAATGCTTGATTGCTTATCTTTTAAGCTTTTTGACTTTTGGGCTAGATTATTCATGGTTTTATTAGCAAAAAAACTACTCGCTTTAAAACTCTTATCTAGTGTTGCACCAATAGTAACACCTAATGAAATATTGCTAGCCTTCACCATGCATTCCTTTTATCCATTCTAATGATAAATTAAAATATAGTTTTAACTCTTTTAGCGTTAAATTCTTTAGCTCACTGATTGACCATCCTGTTTGGGTGGCAATGATGAACATTCTTTCAGATATGCTTTTGGGTCAAGTTCTTCTCCTTGGAAATAAACTAAACCTGACTGCAAACGTAAGTAATCTTTTAGTTTCATTGATTTTAACTCATCTAACGGAATCGTTGTTAAATGAGAGATCATAGTCATCTCTTGTTGTTGTGTTGAAGCTATTGAGCTTACATTTAATAAGTCACTTACTTTTGGTTCACGCATGGTGATAACATTGGTTTTAGTCTTACCGTCACATGATTCAACTTGTTCTGTTAATATTATTTCTATAGCCACGAATTGATCTCCTATTTATTAATTTGAGTTTGATTGAATATTATGATAATGCGGATACAACACCTTCTAATTGATCTTTACCATTTAGATTCCTGATGTTATTAATCGGGTCAATGATAATTAAGTCTGTGCCATCTTCACTAAAGCGGTAATATTGCAAAGTCATAGAAACGCTAGTTTCACCTATATCTTCAGCATTCCAAGTACCATAATCAATTTCTTTAACGAGACCACGCATTTCAATCACTAGCTTTTTTTCTGTGCCATCACTATTTTTTATTGCTGCTCTTAAAATTAAAGGTTTAGTTGCATCTTCACCAAATGAACCAATAGGTACAGTTTGGATGCCTTTTAACTTCATTGAGGTTTCTAATTTCTCAATTTTACCTGTATCAATTTCAATTGTGCCTGACATACCAGCGCCATTATACTCAACTGTTTTAACTGTGATTTTGGGTAGTTGTACCTCAGTTGTCTCACCTATTAGCGTTGTACCGTCTAAATAAACAGCAAAGTTTTGTAGTATACGATCACCAATCATTGATTATCTCCTAAATTAAAATATCTCTTGAATGTAGTTATCAGTTAAGCGTGATCTAAAGGTAATACGCTCTGCTGGGTAGACAGGGGTGAAGTCAAAATCAAAAGTAATATGACCGTTCTTAATTTCATTGTTAGTATTAACACTTTCATCTACCCAACAACTACCGCCTAAGATACGACCTTGAGCTGTTAAAGTTCGTAAGTAATCATTAACACTCATGGTAATATCTTCAGTAAAGGTTTGAGTAATACCTCTATCAACTGCCCATTGGTGTGCAACAACTAATGACTCATTGAGCATATCGGCTGTACGTCTAACACAAAGAAATTGCCATTTTGGATCACTCGATGTGGTTCTATTACCCCACAGTCTCCAGCCATTTTGTCTAATCAATACATTAACGTTTTGCTCATTTAATAGATTGGCTCTGCTATTATCTTGTAAACTGTATTCAATGGCTCTAGCTGTACCTGTAATACCATTTAATTCATGGTTAGATGGGCTATAATGCCAGCCATAATCATTATCAATTTTTGCAATTAACCCTGCTATAGCTGGGCTAGATGGTAAGTATGTTTTTACACCGTCTTTTAATACTTCAACTTGTGGGTCGATTACATAAACTCTGGGACTGCCAAAATTACCTGCATAGGTTTGAGCTGCTGCATCGGTTGTCGATGGTGCTTCAGCAATGATAATTGCCGTTAATGTTTCAGCAATACCTAATAGCTCTGCAACAATACCTGTTTCTGTGGTAAATGATGGTACAGTTAATAATCGTGGTTTTACACCTAATTTACTTTCAGCATCTAGTAAAGCATGTACACCTGTTCTTTGTTCTGTTTGACTATCAACACCACCTTGGATATTTGCTAATTGAGTTGCAGCATCATCTGATGCCTCAACTCTAATGACAACAATAATTGCGCCAACTTGATCAAAGATTAAATCAATAGCATCTGGTAATGTACCTTTAGTACCTAACTTAGCTGCTTCAGTTCGATTAACCACCATCACTGGCTCATTGATAGGAAATTGATCGCTGTCTGCTTCATCGGCTGTGCCAACTAAACCAATTACTGAACTTCTAACTGTTTGAATCGGACGTGAGCCAGAATCTAGCTCAACAACCTCAACACCGTGAAAAAATCCACTCATCTGTCACACCTTTTTTCTTATTGCTAACTATTATTATTAAATAATTTAAGATGTTTAGATGGGTAAACTAATAGATGAGATTAATTATGCCACTGACTTTCTAAAGTAATTAAACTTTGTTTATCTTGATTAGCTAAATATAAGGCTTCACTTGTTTTTAAGTAGCATGTAGCAAGCTTGAGTTCTGTTTCAATGGATGAACAACCATAGACAACTCTTGGCTGTGTCAGGGATGGGGGAATATGACCCACTGTGATTGGTCGTGGTAAAAACATGCCACAACCATTAATTGATAACACCACAATGCTACTTAAAAGCCAATAAAATTTATTCATACGTCACCTTGAGGCTTCAAACCATCAGGTGGTGTTGCTAGTAATTTTTGAATATCTTTATCATAAATATCTAGCCAAACAGAACGTTCAGGCTTTTCTAGCTTATTAATGTGCGTGTTTAAACTATCCATTTGACGGCTATAAGCACGATTAATTCTATTTTGTTCTTTTTGATTGTTACTAACCGTTTTATTGCTATCATCCCACATTCTATCCATACGATTGAGCTTTCTATCGATAAAGAACATGCCTGTGATAAATGCAATTAATATCAGAATAGCCAAGGCATTGGATAATAGTGCTT
>JAKJJQ010000034.1:0-32242 GCA_021713415.1 Thiotrichales bacterium 19X7-9 | reverse complement strand
TGGGACAGTTGGTGAAGGAGGTAACTGGAAAGTGGTGGAGCGGTATGTTAAGAATCAAGGGTTAAAACTGGATGAAGCGCAATTGCGACTCTTTTAATACCCCGCTGCTTGCCGCGGGGATATTTATTTTAAATCTTGATTTTTTTGTTACTAAACAAAAACTTAATATTGAAATGTATTAATCTCTATATCTAATACATCTAGTTGCTTTTTCAGTCAATTGAGGAATAGTTAATTCTACGTTGCCACAATGGCATTTTCCAGTATACATTTACGCATATCCGTATTTTCTATCCATCCTAAATATATCATAATAGGCAAAATAAAGTGGCACAAATTAGGTAATTTAATTTGGCACGATACAATGAATTTCTGTAGGTTGTGTTATTAGCTCTTGGTTATGTTTTTAGTTAACAAAACGGTGATTTTGTTTACCATGTTCAATAGCGCAACAATAGAGTATTTGTTGATAGATAACTATTTAGGAGTATAACTGAGATGAGCAAACCCAAGAGAATGTTTATTGTAGGCCACATGGGAACTGGAAAATTTTTATTTACAGAAGCATTGGCTAATAAATTAGATTGGCAAATCATTGATGCTAACCCTAGTATTGAGCGTTATATTGGACGCCAAACACGAGATATTCTAGGTGAACAAGGTGAAGCAGAATTTAATCAATCTCAGGCAGATATCATCTCTTATGCTTCTGAAAAAGAAAATGTTGTCGTTTTATTAGAAGAGTGTGTTGTATCAAGTGAACAATGTCGAAAATTGCTTTCCGATGAATTTGTTGTTTATTTGAAAGTTTCTATTCCAACTCAACTTGATCGTATGAAAGATGGGCGTATTCCATCACTGCCAATAAATGATATGACTAAGTTTCTCGAACAACAGCATAATGAACGAGATGCTTTTTATGAAGAAGTTGCTACTTTAGTTGTTGAGTCTATTGGCTCTTCAGATCAAGATTCAGAAATTAATAGAATTATTGAAAATGATGTTAACACAGTTATAAAAGCCTTTGAAATGTTGGAAACTTAAATGAGCCAAGTAAATATTAATTTAAATCTACATCCATCAAAAGTTAATGATGATTATATTCGAAAAAAATTATCAGAATTTAATATAGCACATACAGGAGAAGATAAGCATTACTCAGTATATGCCACTGATTCTGATAATAAGTTGATTGGAGGAATATTAGTATATACAGAGATAAGCTCTATTTTCATCGATATTTTATGGGTTGAAACATTATATAGAAATAGGCATATCGGCTCTAAACTTTTAGCCGTTGCAGAAAATGAAGCAATTAAACGTAATATATTGTATTCAACGGTAGATACATTTGCTTTTCAAGCACCAGATTTTTATTTGAAAAATGATTATAAAGAAATTGGAGTAATTAAAAATTACATTGAAGGACATGATCGCATATTTTTTAGGAAAAAGTTAAAATTAAAAAATAGCTGATGATATGTTGATTTTCGGAGAAAATATCATGGGTAAAGAACACGCTAGCGCATCATCTACGCACTATGATAAAGAAGCCAAGCACTACGATGCATTTAATGAAGCACGTTCTGTGCAAATTAACCAACTGATTGCACAGATATTGCAGGAGAGTAACGTCAAAACTGTGTTGGATTTGACTTGTGGTACTGGTTCGCAAGTTTTTTGGCTAGCTGAAAAAGGCTTTGATGTTATTGGTATCGATATTAATGAGAAGATGCTCACCATTGCTCTTGAAAAAGATAACCAGAAAAAATTGGCGTTGCACTTTGAACATGGTGACATGCGAGTTAGTCAACTGGGCCAATTTGATTCAGTACTAACGATATTTAACTCAATCGGACACTTAACCAAAACAGACTTTGAGTTGGCATTAAAAAACATTTATACCAACCTTAATCCTGATGGGCTGTATATCTTTGATATTTTTAATCTTGACTACCTATTACATGAGGACAATATCACTAAGCTTACTATTGACTGGCAAAAAAAAATCGGCGGATATTACTGCTCGCGAGATTCAGTACAGTACCATTTCAAAAGATGGTGTATTAACTTCTTATGACATCTACCATGAACAAACAGAATATTCAGAACCAAAAATTCATACAGCATTCCAAACCCTTCAAGTTTACAGTGCAAAACAACTGCAAGCATTGTTGGAAAAAAATGGTTTCAAAATAATTATGCAAACCGGTATTGATGGCGCAGCATTTGATTCTTTAACCACAGAACGGATATTAATCGTTGCTAAAAAAATTGATTGCTCACACGATTAAAGGAATATTGACAATTGAAGCAATATAGGCTGTGCTTAAAGACTTGCAATAATGGATGCCATGCGAAAATTACCAATTTTACAAATGAAGATTAGCGATTAAATTATCTATAATTTAGACCGTTAAGTTGAAATACAACTTTTTGTGGGTTCCGCCATAACAATGGCATTAACCCCTTTATGGTAAGAATACCACCAGAGACACATAGAAGTTTAGCCATTAAGGCTGCAGAAGAAGGGATTAGTCTTAATCGACTGTCAGTTAAAAATTAACGGCTTTGTAGTATCTATACGCTTAAACTTTCCGTAAAACAGACATTGGGGCTATTTTTTGCTCAATAACAAAAATAACGATTTAATCATACTTTCAGTTTAGGGCAGGGTACTTAAAAAGCCACTACTTTCCGTAAATGGGTTATTTTACGGAATGTTTTAAGCAGAATTAATAAAATAAAAAATTAACGTTTCTTTTGATTATCAATATCTTTTCTTAAAGAAACAACAGTATCTATTTCAAGGCCAGTACAATCAGCGACCAGTTTTGAATCTAAGCCTTTAGCCAACATATTCCTAGCTGTTTCTTGAGCTTTTTGGATAGCACCTTCTTGGCGACCTTGTTGTTTTAATTGCTGTGCTACCGTTTTCATTGCATCTTCCAAATTAGGTTCTACACTAATAATTTTATCACAAAATGAGCTATATTCTAGTGCCGAATATTTACTCATATAGCGTATAAGCGTTTGTGTTACTATTTCATCATACGTGACAAGGTACTTTGAGACAATGTCTAAATTGCCATCAATATCGCCTTTTTGTATATGTTTTAGGATAAGTTCAAAGCCAGCAATATCACCATGCTTAGCAATTTCTTCATCACTTAAGTCGCCAAGATCAATTAATTGATTGGTGAATGCATATTTTTTTGCAAGTTCAGGGTTTTCAAAATAATCATAAATATTAAGGCTTTGTTTAAATGGTTTTTCATCGGCATAGAGTAATAGACTAAAGATTAGTGGTAACTTTTTAGTGCCTTTATTTTTTTTGATAAAATCTAAAAGAAAGCTTGTTTGATAGTGGCGTACTCTAATAATGAAAGTGACATCATCACTGGTTTGTGCTTCTATATGGACTAGAACAGCGCCTAATTCACCATTTTTAAATTTAAATAGGAAAGCTAAATCAGATTGTTCTTTAGTTTTTACATTATCTTTATTACCTTGCCTGACGTGTTCAACATTAGCGGAATCTAGCTTAACAGTGCGCCAGTCTACTAGATTAGTTAAAGTACTCGGCATATGGGTTTTAAGAAAAGCAATGGCCATTTCTCTATTAGATAATATATCTTTAGTTACAAGATCATGTATAGACATTGTATTTATTCATTTTCACTAAAATTTTAATTCCTTAAGTGTGACATCGACGGTAGAGAGAGGTTAGTCGATGCCACGGGATGGAACCTAAGTTCGATCAAGCATAAGCTTGATTAGAAATTTTGTAGCCGTCAATTTATAGAAGAGAAGGTTGACCGTTTGGGCGGCTACAGGGAAGTAAAAAACCACTTAAACTTTGAGGATGGACAGTTTAATATTAGTGGATTTTTGCTTCCGAAACTGTTTCTTGTATATTGCTGTGATTAGTCATGATATAAGTACAGCCAGCGAAATTTATAAATGCTAACATGATAATTGACAAAGCAGTCGTTAAATTATTTTTCCATGGCCTTATCAATTTCATTTAAATACTTACTACTTAATTATGATCCAATTCAAACAGCCTAATGTATTCTTTTTCCTTTAGTTATCATCTACTCCTTGTGTTGATGTTTATCATTGTAACACCATAAAAAAGTATGGCAATAAAAATTATCCATATTTTTTAAATAAATCTTAATACCTTGATATTTCAATTAATCTTTGCATTGACTAGAATAGATAGGATATAAATTTTTAAGGTTTTTTCATGGGAATCGAAAAGCTAAGTTGGGATGAGTGCAAGCACTTAATTGAAGCGGTGAATGAACCGTTTTATGAGCTTTTAGCTGAATATCCTGGAATTGAAACCTACACATTTGAAAAATATAGTTATGCTTATGGGCAAATTATTTGTGATGAAAAGCATTTTTATAAACCAGATGGAGAAATAGTATCTGATAATATTCCATTTAGTCTTTTTTTAAAAAAGACTTTTGAAATGTATATTCAATTTGAAAATAAAGTTATAACAGAATTTACTTTAACACCTGGTGATTTAATTTTTATAGCCTCTTTCTTGAGTGATGGATATTGCAAAAATGCATTTGCTGACATATGTTTATGTGCTGGTACAAGAACACCAAAATTAATTGGTAACTTTGGTAATACAGCAAAATATCATGAGGTTAGTAATTATTTAAATCATAATGTTGTACAATATACGGCTAATGAAGATAATTTTCATTTATTACGAGAAATATGTAAGGGCTATGATAGCCAATGGCGTGCTGAGTTTTTAGTATTTCCTATGCAGCTACATCAAAATATTAAAAATAAAGATGATATTTATTCGCTAAAAATTTTGAATTTTATTAATAATTATTTTTTAGACCGAGAATCTTTTGCAATCAGTTATAAGTATTACAATTTAACGATTTCATATGTGAAGCGATACTATTCAAATATGATGAATAGCTCTTATATTAATGATATTATTAAGGACATTTATAATGTGGGTTGTGAATATAAGTCATCATATACTTTAGCTTGTGACAATGAATCTTTACCATTAGATGATTTGCATTTTATTTTTAATGAAATTTATAAGGCAGATACTGCACCATTTATTATGATTCCTTCAATGACTAATGTCTTTGATGAAAATTATCATTATTTTAGCATCCCCATTCATACAGAAACATATAAACCAGAAAAAGTGATTAATTTAACAGAATTTGCTATTAAAATTAAAAATTTATTTGAAATATATAGAGAAAGTATAAAAAAACTAAATTTTTCAGAACATACTGTTTTTTATAAAGTTTCACAATCACTAAATTTAAAAATTATAACTGATAGAGTTAGTACTGCTAGTAAGCAGCAGCAAGTAACTTTATTAAAAGATATTATCAATTTAGATCGTAATTTTAAAAGCCAATTACTTAAATTTCATCAGCAAGGTTATCTAGTATCCTTACCACAGCGATCTAAATTTTTTTCAGGAGCTTTTTTATTAGAGTATAAGTCTGTCTAATTAGCTGATACTTTCATCATTTCAATAATCAATACAATATCCTCAAACATTTTGTTTGCTGCCCATCCTAATTTTTATCCTCAAAATGATTATAGCATTTAAGATGGTTTTTTAGTAAAGAGTAATACCTAAGAAGCTAAATGAAGGATAATATTGATAGAGTCTTTATAATTTTTAAGCCATTTGTTTGATAGGGAAAGATAATTTCCCACCAATTAAATTTACGCTTAATACAAAAATAAATAAAACCGTAGCACTAATTGGTAGAGCTTGATAGAAATCATAATGAAAATTGTAAGTGATTACCGATTGAAACCATAAAAATAATACAGGCGTTACACCCATAATAATCAAGGTAAAGTAAATATTAAAAAGCGTTGTCGTTTCTGTATCATAATGATTCTGTAATAAGGTCTGAATTAAATTAAATTGGATCACATATTCGATGGTGCTATAAGCTAAGAAAAATAAAACAGCACTAATTAAAAATGTATAGGTATTATCATAAGTCATAGCCCAAAGTAAAAATAAGCTTAAAAATGAGATAAGACCATAATGTTTTGTACTTTGAGCTAATGCTTGATCATTGGTTTTAATTCTTTTTTTAGCTAAGAAAAATGTAAAAATAATTGCAACTAGCGCTGATATAGGGCATTCAAATGAGTAAATATATTGATACAGTGGCTGTGTCTGATGATGATAGAGTAAAAAAATGATTAACGATGAAATAATCGGAAACAATAAGACAGAATAGTTAAAACTACCTGCAATATAGTGATAAACATGTGCTTTATTTTTAGCTTTTTTAAGTAATTGTAAGGTTAAATAAATAAACATCACAAGTATCATGGCATAAACTGTAACAGTTGATTTAAACATAATAAAACTGATTACAGATGAAATACAGATACCTAAAATAAAAACCATTAAGGCTAAGGCAAATGAGCTAATAGAGACAGATTTTGCTTTATTAAAATAACCAAAATAATAATAAATACAACCAATCACAAGCATGGTTTCTAAAAAGGCAAAAGTAGATTGTGTAAGGAGAAAAAAGACAAAGGCAAAGTTAATAATAATCCCTAAAAAATTAATATTTAAGTGAATGATATTATTTGCCATGGTCATTTGATCATCTGAGATATGCTTCATTTTAAAATGTTTGGTTGCTAACACAACGTAATTAGTTAAATAGCGTATGAGGAAAAAATGAGCGCCCATGATGGTGTATTTAACCATAATCGAAATATGCTCATTTAAAAGTAAATAGGTTGTAAGAAGTAATAAAAGTGGGCATAACAAACCAATTTTAGCAATTACATCATCACTTTGCTTAAGTTTACAGACTTTGATGATAGCACTTATAACAAAGTAAATAGTAATGCTAACAAAAGCACCAATGACAACACTGCTGACAAAAAAATAAAAACGACTGGCAACATCGGGAAAAGCTTCTTTATATTGGCTTATATACTCAGCTAATGTACGAATCGGTACATAAATTGGTAAGATAAAAAAATACATCATGCTTGGATGGCGTAGACAGTTAATGATCATATGCTTGATATATTGAATCATAATTATCCTTTTGACTCTAAAATTTAACTTAAGATGCGTTTAAGTAAAAAATAATCTTTAAATGTTTGCTCAATAACACTAAAGTCAAGTTGCTTTTTTTGACACCATAATTTAAATTCCTCTCCTTGTTGTAAATGATTGATCAACCTAAAACGCTCTAGGCTGTGTTTAAATCCATTGGCTGTTAATTGCAGATCTTTATCTAAGATTAAATGATATGCTAGGCTTATTAGCGGTTTCTCTAACTGTGTTAATTTCATTAACTCATCAATGCGCTTGTGATCTTGATGTTCTACTAGATTAGATTCAGATTGGTGATTGATTAAGTTTTCTTCTAATTGACTAAATTCATTTTTTTGACTTACATCACTAATTAAACGTTTTAGAAAAAGACTATTAGGTAGATAAAAATCTTTATTTGCATGTCTCGATAACAGAGCATTTAAATTTTTCAGGCAATCAAAGGCATCTGTATATTTAATATCAACATAATTTGTTTTGATAAGATTAAATAACTGTGGATCAAATAATGTCTCTAATGCTTGCCAAGTTCTTTTTTTATAAAAGACTGCTTGTATCTGCTTAAAACAATCATAGGCTATCTGTGGCGTAATCTTTTTTTGCTCACTTAAATGTTCAAATAAATAGCGAAAATTAATTAAAGGCAGTGTTGCGAGCGTTTGTTTCTCAGTTTTGTAGTAATGAATTGCAACTTCACTGTCATCATCTGTTAGCTTATTTTTATATGCTTTGTAAATATAGCCATAACCAATCATGCCAAAACTATCTAATTCACTAGCACGTAATGCACCCATCGAGGCACAACCAATCACAGTAACACCTTGCTTAATTGCCCATAAAATCTCTTTATGCCAGATAGCGCGAGTAAAGTTAAAATAACCATCGATAATAATAGCAATCTGATAACCCTGTGAGACTGCAGAAATTAAGCTTCCAGCTTTAATGGCACAATCGATAAAGGCATTCGGTAAAAGCTTAGTAATGGTTTGTTTATCAATGCTTGTCTCTGCATAAATAATGATTTTTTTATTGATTAAGTTTGATGTATTCATAAGGCTAATAAATCACGCTTTATTAAAATCGACTTTAAAAAACACAGTGATTGTTGATGATAAATATAAACTAAAGCATCAAAACCATTTGTTTGTAGCATTGATTTTAAATATTTTAAAATTGTATCAACCGAATCAAAAGATTCACTGGCAATTGCACTAAAATTAATTGTTTTTGTGGCACTTGCCAATTGCTGTTGATTCGCTCGATAAGCAAATGCATCAATATCATCTCTTGAGCCTGCAATTAGGGTTAATTTAGCTTGAATCGCTTCAGTTAATGCACGATTTAAAGCGATGTGCTTATCGAAATGACAGCCATAGCCAGAAAAAATAATCTGATTTTCATGCGTGCTTCTATGCTTAAAAAAGCAGCCAAAGGTATGACTATTAAATTCAGATTGATAATAACGGATTTGTATTTGATGATCTTTTGAAAGTAATTGATAGGTTGGGTGATCGATATCAATATTAACGACTTGGTAATCGCTTGTAATATTATCGCGCTCGATGCATTCAAACAAACTATGCACTAACGCTTCTTCTTTCGTATTACCCGATGCAAGGCCTGTGGTATCACTACCTTGTAGTAAAATAGCCTTATCTGTCGTATCGATTGATAAGAATTCTATCGGTATATAATAGCGTTTATGATTCAATAAAGACTCAACCTGACACCATTGATAGTTTTGTTTTCGACTATAAATAATCTGTTTTGATAAGGTATTTGGGTTAATAAATAATGGATTATGCCCATAAGGTTTATTAAGTATATCTGCTTGAATAGTTTCAGCAAAATACACTTCAAGTGATTCCATATAGGCGCTTATTTTAGCTTCATTCTCACTTAAACCCTTACCTTGGCTCACCGTTAATGAAGAAGCTAATGGACGAATGGCACAAAATACGGGTAAATTCATTTCATCTAAATGACTAATATTCGCTAGACGTGTAATTTGCGCATTATCTAAATAAGATTCTATTCGCTCTAAAGTCTCTAAGGGTGTGACACTGCGTAGTGAATTAGCCAATCGCATCTTGATGATCCAAGTGCTGTTGATTGTAATAATCGATACCACCAGTGAAATTATAAACCGCTTCAAAGCCGTTTGCTTGAAAGTAATAACAGGCTTCTTTACTGCGAATGCCTGCTTTACAGATAAAAATAATTGGCTTTTGTTTTAAGTGTTCAAACGATGTAATAATCGATGTATCGGTTAATAAAGTTTTTAATGGAATATCAATTGTCTCGAGATTTAAGGGTTCCATAACTAATTCCCAAGGTTCGCGAACATCTACAATAATCGCATCATCGATTATATGATTGATCGCTTTGATTGGAGCTGGCTTTTTATTTGTTTTAATCATTTGGTAAGTTTTTAAGCAACAGGCAGGACAATTCGGATTGCCTTGAAAAGAAATTTTTTGCCAGTGAAGTGTCTTAGCATGATATAAATGTAAGTGATTGCTTGATTGGCCAAATTGACTGGTATCTATAAGATAATTTACTGCCAATTGAGCGGCAGTGGTACCAATAACACCAACAGTTACACCTAGGACACCGGCATCTGAACAGTTGGGGATTTGATCGCTTGGCGGTGGGTTAGGATAAAGACAACGATAGCAGTTATTATGGCCATTAAATAATGCAACTTGACCTTGCGTTTGTAAGATACTGGCACTGATAAATGGTTTTTCAAGTTGGCAACAAGCATCATTAATTAAATAACGGGTGGTAAAATTATCACTGCCATCAATGATAAGATCATATTGTTTGAATAACTCAATTGCATGTGAATAATTTAATTTTAAGTCAAATGCCTGAATATCAATCGTTGAATTTAATTGGCTTAATTGATCTTTCGCTGTGTCTACTTTAGCTTGGCCAATTTGATTCTCACGATAGAGAACTTGACGTTGTAGATTGGATATCTCAATGCGGTCAAAATCAACTAAGCCAAGTTTTCCAATGCCAGATGCAGCAAGATATAAGGCGACAGGTGTACCAATACCACCACAACCAATGATTAAAACAGAAGCATCTTCTAGTTTTTGTTGGCCATTGATGCCAATCACTGGGAAATGGCGTTGATAGCGTTGATAATCCATTTTAAAGCCTCCTTCTAGCCGCCTTGTAATGGTGTAACTAGGTTTAATTGATCCCCATCTTTAAGCTTAATGCTATGGTATTGCTCCGGATACAGTACAATTTCATTAAGGGAAATTAAGCCATAACCAATATCAATTTTCTTGTCATTTAAATAATCAGAAACAGAACAAGGTGTTTTTACTGTAGAGATTACTCCGTTATAAGTAATTTCAATCATCGCTTTAAAACCCTAAGTTTAATATCCATTTAAAATTTCACTGAATCATACGTGTTATTTTGATCGAACTCAAGATAGATGACTTATCATTAGGTTTGAAGCTTGTTATTTATCAGATGAATTTGCTATGCTAAATGACATAAACTGTATTTAATCAAATCACATAGGGATTACGTTTTGAAATTAGGAAGGCTATCTATTTATCTATGCACTGCAATTATTTTATTTTTTGTTTCATCTGAAGTTTTTGCTGTTAGTCAATCATTTTTAGAAAATAAAATTCAACAACAGGTCAAAAAATACAAGCTTGAAAATATCCATCTAGGTATTCAAGTCGAACGGACTAAATCGGGTAAAGTACTCTATTCACATCATAGTGATCGAAGCTTTATTCCAGCGAGTAATAATAAGATTTTTACTGCAATTGCAACATTATTTAATCTACCAGTCTCATTTAGATATAAAACACAAATCTACGCAGATCCATCTAAAATTAATAAGGGTAATTATTCTGGTAATCTATATATTAAATTCTCAGGTGATCCATCATTAACATCATCGCGTTTAATTGCCTTAATTGAAGGGATTAAAAAGCGTGGTATTCAACGTATTTCAGGTAATGTTTATATTATTGCGAATGATTTTAGTGGGCCATATTATCCGATAGGTTGGGGGCATACCGATATGACTTATTGTTATGCACCACCAGTTTCTACGGTTAATTTAAATCGTAATTGCTTTGTTATTGCATTAATTAAAGATGGTGATAAGACAACGGTTAAACGCATTACCAATACACAGTTTATGAAAATTGATAATTCAACGTGGTTGGCAAGTTACAAGCAATTGAAAAAATGTCAGTTTAATCCAATTATTGGTGTCGATAATCAAGTTGACTTAAAGGGTTGCTTACCCAATCAAGCCGAATGGCAATTTAGTTTTGCAGTGAAAAATCCAGCTTTAAAAATGAAAGAAGTGTTACCTTCATTGATTAAAAAGGCAGGTATTTCATTTACAGGTAATGTCTATTTTGGCTCTTTAGTACAAGGCTTAACCTTATTAGCTCAAACGCAATCCGATAGCCGTAATGATTTACTCGAGCGAGTATTATTTCATTCAGATAATTTATATGCTGAAACGCTAGCGAGAAGTGTAGGCTTAAAACGATTAGGTAAAGGTACGATTAAAGCTGGAACAACAGCGATTCGTGCAACCTTAGAAGATAAATTAAACGTTAATACCAAAGCATTGCAACTAGAAGATGGTTCAGGCTTATCGGTATTAGATTTAACCTCACCTGAATTTATGGTTGATGTATTAACCAAAGCCTATTATTCATCAATTGGTAAGACATTGTATAATTTACTACCGACATCTGGTAAAACAGGCACCATTACCTATCGGATGAATAAAAATGGTATGCTTGGGCGTGTTCATGCAAAAACGGGTACTTTAGATGGCAGTTCAACGTTATCGGGTTATGTATTAACAAAAAACAATCGTCGTTTGACATTTTCAATTATGATTAATGGTCTTAAAGAAGACCAACGTAGTAAATCAAGACAATTACAAGATCAGATTGTTAAACTATTTTATCAGTACCTTTAGACTACATTTACAAAAGAAAATCGACTATGATAGGGTTATGGTTTTTATAACAGATCAAATGGCAGTTGTAGAATGAACAATCAACAACACTATCAAATTGGTATTACTGAAAATTTAAGTCAATCAGCATATTATTTATTATTTTCCTTAGTAGATGAGTCAATGCTTTCTCAAGCAGTTGAGGTATTAGCTGAGGAAATTGATGGACAATCGGTTATTTTAGGCCTAGGTGAGGCATTGATGGATAAAAATAATGATGTGTTTTATCATCCTTATAAGGCTAAGGGTAATGCAATTAAGCTTGCACCAGAAGAAAAAGGCTATGATTTAGCGTTATGGGTTAAAGCAAATGATTTAGGTGACTTATTTCATCGAGTGAATAATTTAATTCAGCAATTAGCGCCTGCTTTTGAAGTCAAAGATATTGTCCAAGGAATCACACATCATTTCTATGAGAAAGATGGTGATATGATCAATCATGGCTTAGATGAGTTTGAAGATGGCACAGAAAATCCACAAGGTAATGATATTACCTTAACTGCTATTGCCGATCATGGTGCAAGTTATTGGAGCTTACAAAAGTGGCAACATGATTTTAGTAAACTCAATCGCATGCAACGCAATGAAAAAGAACGCCTAATCGGTAGAAGTCTTGAAGATAACCATGAGTTTGATGACAATGAACCACAGGCTCATGTTAAACGCACAGGCCAAGAGAGTTTTGAGCCAGAAGCATTTCTTTGGCGTCGTTCGATGCCATGGATAGAGCAATCGAATCAAACACTAATCGGTGGCTTAATGTTTTCATCGTTTGCCGCTTCATTTTATCCATTTGATGCGCAATTTAATCGCATGGTCGGCAATGAAGATGATATCATCGATGGCGTGTTTAAATTTTCAAAAGTATGCTATAGTGCATTTTTTTATTGTCCACCAATGAAAGATAATCAAGTTGATTTATCTTGCTTATTGACATCTCAAGCAAATGAAGTAGCTAAAGAGTCATAAAAAGTAAAAAATAGATTTCAGTATTAGCATAGATTTATTTAATTAAGCAACCTACAATAATCAATGTCAATTTAGTGCTTTAATTAAGAAGCAAAGCGTTATATAGTGTGTTTTTCTTGTGAGTAACCGTAGGGGTGTCGAGTGAATCGATATTGGGAGCTCAAAGTCGTACGCACTTATTGAGTTACAAAAAATCAATAGGTGCGTAGGGCGTTAGCCAATACGAAATTTAAACATGAATACAAGCACTTAGATTATGTTGGACTTGTGTTAAAGGTGGAATCATTTTTGCACATTGATCGGATGCACAAGGGCAACGCGTTCTAAAGACACAACCTGTAGGTGGGTTAACAGGAGAAGGTAAGTCACCTTCTAAGATTTGAATTTTTTTATTTCTCTCTAATTTAGGATCTGGTATAGGAACGGCTGATAATAGAGCTTTGGTATAAGGGTGTTGTGGCTGTTCACAGAGTATTTTAGCTTGAGAAAGTTCCATAATACGCCCTAGATACATCACCACAATACGATCAGAGATATGTTTTACTACACTTAGATTATGCGCAACAAAGATGATCGTTAGCTTAAGCTCTTTTTGCAGTTGTTTTAATAAATTAACAACTTGGGCTTGAATTGAGACATCTAAGGCGGAAACTGGTTCATCACAGAGAAGAATTTTTGGTTTTAAAATAAGCGCTCTTGCAATACCTACACGTTGACATTGGCCACCGGAGAATTGATGTGGATAGCGGTTAATAAAACTTGCTGATAGGCCAACTAAGCGCATCATCTCTTCTACTAATTGTTTGCGTTTTTCAGATGGCAATTGCGGTTGGTGTACTTTTAATGGTTCGGCAATAATATTACCGATTGTCATTCTTGGATTTAATGATGCAAATGGGTCTTGAAAGATCATTTGAATATCACAACGGATTTGCTGCCATCTAGGATCAAAAGCTTTATACTGCGCAAGATTATGGCTTTTATAAATAATTTCACCATCAGTTGCTGGTGCATTTAAACCAATTAATGCGCGTAGTAGTGTTGATTTACCGCAACCAGACTCACCGACAAGACCAAGCGTTTCGCCCTCAAATACATCAAATGAAACACCGTTGACAGCTTTAACATATCTTTTAGTTTGCCAGGGTAAGCTACGTTTTAAGGGAAAGTAGACTTTCAAGTTATCAATAGATAGAATCGACTTTTTTTGTTCAAGTTTAATATCAGTCATTAAAATATACTCCTTTTAAAGGTGCACAAAGCAGGCAGCTTGATGGCTTGGATCATTTATATGTGCTAATTGAGGTCGATTAACTAAGCAGCCATTATTAGCGTAGTCACAGCGAGGGGCAAAAGGACAGCCTTTTGGTAGATTGGATAAATCAGGTGGCTCGCCCATAATTGCATGTAATTGATTTTGTTGGCTATCAACACGCGGTGTGGCCTTCATTAAACCTTCGGTATAAGGGTGCTTATGTGATTGAAATAATTGATGTAGGTTGCCTGATTCTACAACTGAACCTGCATACATAACCATCACACGATCACAAATACCTGCAACAACACCGATATCATGGGTGATAAAAATTGTTGCCATGGCAAATTCTTTTTGTAACTGACGTAATAAGTCAAGAATTTGTGCTTGCACTGTGACATCTAATGCTGTGGTTGGTTCATCTGCAATGAGTAATTTAGGCTTACATAATAATGCCATAGCAATCATGACACGTTGGCGCATGCCACCTGAGAATTCATGTGGGTAAAGCTTAATTCTATTTTTTGCATCAGGGATGTGGACGGCATCTAACATATCAATAGATGCTTTAAATGCTTCTTTTTTAGATAAGCCTTTATGTAGTGTTAAAACTTCTGTTAATTGGCTTTCAATGGTTAAATAAGGATTTAAAGAACTCATTGGGTCTTGAAAAATCATCGCAATTTCATTACCGCGAATTTGATTTAATGCTTTATGCTGTAGGTTAATTAACTCTTTTTGATTAAATAAAATAGAACCACTAACTTTAGCATTATTAGCTAAAATACCCATAATCGCTAGTACGGTTTGGCTTTTACCAGAGCCGGACTCTCCAACAATGCCGAGTGTCTCGCCTTTATTGAGCTGAAAATTCATATGATTAACTGCACAGATTAAGCCATCATGCGTCTGAAAATGGACATTTAAGTTCTCTACATTTAAAAGTGCTTCAGTCATATTGATTCCTTATTTTAACGATGCTCGCGAGGGTCAAGTGCATCACGCATACCATTGCCGACAAAATTAAAGCAAAGTAATGTTAGTGTTAAAAAAATTGATGGAATGACTAATTGCCACCAATAGTTAAATGGCATTGTTAAGACACCATCGCTGATTAAACCACCCCAGTCTGTCATTGGAGGCTGAATACCTAAGCCTAAGAAACTTAAAAAAGTAGCTGTCATAATCACAAGTGGTACGGTTAAAGTAATATACACTGCAACAATACCGATTAAATTTCTAACGATATGACGAAAAACGATTGTACGTTGACTGACGCCACAGACATAGGCTGCTTCGATAAACTCTTTACTTTTTAAGCTTAAAGTCTGCCCACGTACAACACGTGCCATATCTAGCCATGAAACTGCACCAATGGCGATAAAGACTAAGATAAAGTTGCGGCCAAATAATGTGATTAATAAAATAGCGAAAAATAGAAAAGGTAGGCCATATAAAATATCGACAATACGCATCATAATATGATCGGTTAAACCACCTAAAAAGCCTGCTAATGCGCCATAAATGGTACCAATGATCACACTGACAACCGTTGCAATAAGGCCGACTTCTAGGGTAATACGTCCACCGATCATCACACGAGTAAATAAATCTCTGCCTAAAGTATCGGTGCCAAAAATATGCTCAATAGAAGGTGCAAGACTAATCTGGCTTAGATTCTGATCGGCATAATGATAAGGTGAAAACCAAGGAGCGATAATGACGGTTAAAGTCATTAAAAATAAGATAACTAGACTTGTCATCGCAACTTTATTGGCTTTAAAGCGAATCCAAGCATCATAATAAAGACTACGTCCTTTGGTTTGTTCATTGGTGTGATTTTCTGTAACTTTTAGTAAGAAATCACTACGTTTTTTCTTTTGATTTAAGGTATAACTTTCAGTCATAAGTTGTCTCTTTAGTATTTAATTTTTGGATCTAAGAAGCTGTAGATAATATCAACAACAAGATTAAATAAAATAACCAAACCACTGTAAATCACCGTTAAAGCTAAGACTAAGTTATAGTCACGATTAGTAGCACCTTGAACCATTTGTACACCAATGCCTGGGATGGTATAAACTTGTTCGATAATCACAGAACCAGTTAAAATACCAGCAGCTGCTGGACCTAAAAATGAAACAACGGGCATAATGGCTGACTTTAAGGCATGTTTGAAAATAATTTTATTTGTTGGTAAGCCCTTTGCTTTTGCCGTACGAATAAAAGGTGAGTGTAAGGTTTCAATAAGGCTTGATCGCATAATCTGGGCGATAATTGATGCATAAGGTATGGCTAAAATAACAATCGGTAAAATCATTTGATGCCAGTTACCCCAACCATTGGCAGGTAGTAGATGATAGTTTACTGCAAAAATTAAAACGGCTAAAGGAGCGGTAACGACAACAGGTGTTGAGATAAATAAAATAGCAATTGCGCTGATTGCATTATCGATCCAGTTAAACTTAGTTTTACGTGCGAGCGCTGAGAAAATACCTAATAGTGAGCCAACACCCATAGCAATGAGAAGACTAAAAAAGCCTAATTGTGCAGAAACCCAAAAACCACCTTGATGGCCTTGGGGAAAAATCATATCACTGATTTGCATACCTTGATTTTTATAGGACATGCCTAAATCACCATGAAATAAATCTTTTAGATAAATCCAGAACTGTTGATACAGTGGTAGATCTAAATGATATTGATGCATTAATGTTTTTAATACCTCAGGCGGTAATGCGCGATCAGTAGCAAATGGATTACCAGGTGTTAATCTTACCATTAAAAAGGCAATTAATATAACAACAAACAAAGTGGGTATGGCGCCAATAAAACGCCGTAGAGCATAAGTTAACATAAGATTCTCCTAGTATATGTAGATACTGCTTGAATTGGTTTAATCATTTAGAAAGTATTAGAAAATAAATAATTTAAGCGTCAGTGGCTGTATTATTTACTTGATTATGCGCGCTCTTTTGAGGTTCGATTGGTTGGGTGCGAAATGATAACCATTTATCATAAAGATGATCTAAGTGATTTGATTCCATATCATAGCCAACGACATAAGGTTTGACTAAATGGGCGATTTGATCAGAGACTAATGGAATAATATTATAGTCATTCATCGCAACGTATTGTGATTCTCTGTAAAATTGCTGACGCTGTTTTGCATTGGCTGCTAATTGCGCTTGTTTAACAAGCTTGTCATATTTTAAATTGCAATAACCTGAGTTATTTTGTGGGTTGTCACACATCCACATCGTGGCAAAATTATCGATGGTATTAAAATCAGCGACCCAAGAATCACGTGCAGTGCCTTGGTAATCTTTATTTTGACGGGTGTATAAAAAGACCTTCCATTCAGAATTTTCAATTGATGTTTCAACACCTAAATTTTTATGCCACATGGCAGCTAAAGTCTCAGCGACTTTACGATTTTTATCTGCTGTATTATAAACATAAGAGATTTCTAATGGATGTGTTTTAGAGTAGCCTGCCTCTTTATAAAGTTCTTTTGCTAATTTAAGGCGTTTTTGCATCGGCCAAGTACTCCATGTATAGCTTATATCGCTGTAGATCCCATTGTCAATTTCAGGTGGGAAAAAAGCATATAAGGGTTGTTGGCCTTGCTTTAATACTTTTTCAGCTAAAAGTTTACGATTAATGGCAAGACTTAATGCTTTGCGTAATTTAAGATTATCTTTAAATGGTGGTTTGGTCATATTAAAATCAACATAAGTCATACTAAGCCAAGGGGTAGAATGTAGTTGATGACCATATTCAATCTTAGTTCTATGATAACCATCAACTGGAATATATTGGGTAAAATCGACATTACCTGCTGCATAGGCACTTAATGCTGATGTTTCGCTGACAATCGGTAGGAATTTAACTTTTGCAATTTGTACTTGTTGGGCATCCCAGTAGTGTGGGTTTTTCTCAACTAAAATATGTCCGTTAACCACCCACGATTTTAGGCGATAGGCGCCATTAGAGACTAAGCGTCCTTGTTGGAAAGCACCTTCACCGTATTGCTCAACACTTGGTTTATAGACAGGATAGGCAACAGGATCTGCCATAATACCTAAGAAATAGTAAGTAGGGTCGTTTAAGGTAATTTCTATGGTATGTGGATTTAATGCTTTAACGCCCAGAGATTCCTTAGATTTTTTACCTGCCATAATCTCATTTGCATTAACAATGACCCCTAATTTATACGCCATAGGTGATGCTGTATTTGGATTGACAGCACGTTGTAGTGCATAAACAAAATCATTGGCAGTTACAGGTTGGTTATTTGACCACTTGGCATCATCACGTAAATAAAAGGTATATACTTTACCATCGTTTGAGACAGTCCATGATTGAGCAACACCTGGAGCTGGTGTATTTTTTTGTGTCTCTGAGACTAAGCCTTCAAATAAGTCATATAAAATCGCAGATGATGTCGTTGTTTGTGCTTTATGCGGATCTAAAGATTCAGGTTCAGCACCATTTGCACGCACAAAGGTATCCTTACCCTTTGGTGCATATTTAGAATCGGTATTTTTATCAACACTATGATTATTTGAACAGGCCGAAAGTGATAAAATCGCACCTGCTAATAATGTAATAATCGCACCTTTTGTCATTCCTTTCATGTAATCTCCCTGACTTAATCTCTCATGTAACTAAAGGATGGCTTAGATACCGAACTTATCAAATTTTTAAATTCAATACTAGCGTATTACTTCATATTGCATAAGATTTAATCATTATTGAGAGATTCAATACGTTATATTTAATTGGTGATAGCTTGACCAGATAGAGCTTCTAAAGCAGGTGCAGGAATATCTAATGTTGTCGTAGAGAAGGCAATTTCAGCGTCATGAGATTCAATAATTTGGCCAATTTTAAGCATAACTTTATCTTGAATATTTTGAAAACGCACCCAGTTGGTTGTTTTAGTAAAGGTATAAACCATAAAATTAATACTGCTTGAGCCATAGCAGCCTTCAATGGAAGAACCTGTATTGGTATTACCGTTGATTAAGTTGACTAAAGTTGTACACGTTTGATCAATTTCAGGCGCTTCTTTAAGCATAGCTCTAACTGCATTCATAATGATTTCAACTCGGTGAAAATCACAATAACGCACACCAATATATTGTAAGATACGGCGATTACTCATTCTGGATGCATTGACAACTGCAGCAGATAAAAATAATACATTAGGAACATAGATTAAGCGCTTATCAAATGCACGTATTTTGGTTAAACGCCAGCCGATATTTTCAACAGTACCTTCAATTTTTCCATCGGTTGTATAAATCCAATCACCAATGGAAAAAGGGCGATCAAGATAAATACTAAAGCCACCTAAGAAGTTTTCGATGGCATTTTTATTGGCAAAAGCAATCACCCCAGTACCGACAGTACCGAGTGTTAAAATACCGGTAATGGGAATACTTAATGTTGCCATTAAGGTTAAGACTGTGGCAGTAATAATTAGAATTTGGGCAAATTTATAAATTGTTTCAATCACACTAAAATCACTATAACCACCATCAGTGCGAGTCACTTTCTTACGACCAAATTTGCGTGCATGCTTAATAAAACGAAAGGCAGTCCAAGTACAACAAAGAATAATACCTACTTGTAATGCTTTTGTAGAAAAAGTTGTAGTGGCCTCTGAAAAATCTAACCAGTTATTGATCATATCAAGAATAATCCACAGACCAATAAGCCACATGATAACTCGCAAGGGTTTATTAATAGAGAAATAAAAATAGCCTATCCAGTCTGGTTTATCGTATTCAAGGTCAAGACGTTTATCGAATTTACGTAAGATTAAGCGAATGCTTAGATTAACGATAATTACTAATATAAGGACAATTGCAACACTAATTAGATAGTATAAATCTTTGTGTTCAGTAGAAAAGTTATCAATGTACGTTGAAATTTGCTCAAACATAAGTTTTCCTAGAGTTCAATGCTATGGCAGATATTCTAACGGTTTTTGTTTTTTTTTTAAACAACTTGTTTTTAATCATTAGAAGGTATTATCTTCAGAAGAAGATAGTATTGTCTCTTTTGAACTATCATCGCTATCAGATAGTAGTTGTTCTGATTTTTCATTAAATAATAGTTGTGGTTTACTCATAAGACCTTGTTTGGGAATTTGATCTGCATATCCATGTCCAAAGGTTAAGGTTTCAGAGTTGTGGCCAAGTTTTTCACAATAATAAAAAGCGAGTGACTTAAAATCCTTAAGTGTTAAGTTTCGGTTGAACTTATAGTGTGAATGGAAATTGTATTGTCCTCTCATTTTTAGATGGATAGCTAAATGCAATGCTTCATGTTCAGAATCTTCCCGAGCAATACGCTTGATTTCTTTTAAATCATTAATCTGACCATCTGGAAGTGTAGGAAAATTATCGAATAAGTTACACACGGTAATAACATTTGGTGCATCTTTTTCAATATGTATCGAAAAGCCATCACAACGATAGTGTAATTCATCAAATTCATTAAAATTAATACCATTATTTATAATCAGGACTGGTTTATCTTTTGGCATAGCAATTACCTTTTAGAAGCTGTGTGTCTTATTTATATGATACACAATATAATCAGATATAACTTCAAAAAAAATGAATAATTGAAATGTGAAATTGTGTTTATAAAAGATTTTTAGTATTTGAAATAATAAGTTATTAGAGATGTTTTGTGTAATTTAAAACTTAATTAGCTTTCGTGAAAAAATTATCTAAGCCAACTTAATGTTTGTCTTTACATATTCTTTACTGGAGAAGAGTTTGGATACAATTTTTTATAAAGAATATTCATAGGGTTAGTACCATATACTTTCAATGAAGCTCCTGTAGTTGCAGACCATACTTTGTTTTCTGACAAATGACATGCAGAACTTCCTGTTGCACCTATTAAATAAGAAGTAGCTTGATTGACTGGGCAAACACAGTTAGCTACTTGCCTGTTTTTTTCATTAATATTAATCGTTTTAACCGTACATCTAACTCCATAACAATTAGCCCATGGATGTGGTTTAGTATACTTACACTGATGATTTGCTGATTGAGAAAAATTTGTAATATTAGCCATTGAATAATTAGATTGTACAGATTGTAAATTACCTTTTTCATCCATCGTTGGTTTAGCTGAAGTATATGAAGTTGGAGAGAGGGAGAGTGATTTCCATCCATTCGGATAATTTTCTAATTCACACTTACAATTAGCAAATTTTCCATCATTAGTTAGTGTACAAAGGGCTTTAGAGCATAATGCATAGGGCATATTTGTAATAGCATATACAGCTGGTGCATTACCATTTTTAATAGATAGTACACACTGATTTATATTATTTATGCCAACTAGTTTACAGTTTATTTCTACATTATTGCCAGCAGCATAACTAACGTTCAAACCTATGAAAATGAATAATATTAACAATTTTTGTTTCATTTTCCTCTCCATTTAATAGTTTAATGATATACAATAAATAGCGTAGTATAAAAAGGCTCTTTGACAAGCTATGCCATATAAATTAATTTAGAGTTTTATATTTGTAAGTTGTGTTTGTGAATTTATTCACGGAACCTGGCTAGATGACTATCAATCATATCAAAGTCATTGCCAATGATAGCGATATCACAGCCACAAGCAATTGAAGTTTCAATACAATTAAATCGTCCTTTCGCTGCATTAATGGCTGCTTGCATGCCTAGATCGTCAGAAAAAATTAAGCCTTTGAAGTTTAATTGCCCACGTAAATAAGTTTGAAGCCAGTGTTTTGAAAAAGAAGCAATTTGAGTATCAATTTTTGGTAGTAGAATATGTGAGGCCATAATTGGGGTATTGGTCTGTTCAATATGATAGAAATAGGGCTTTAGATCATAAGCTTCGATTGTTTTTAAGTCTCTTAAATCGCTAACTGTTTCTTTGTGCGTATCAAGTGTTACTGAACCATGACCTGGGAAGTGCTTAATCACAGGAATAATGCCAACTTCAAGCATGGTATTAATATAGTATTTTGATAATTCAGTGACAATACCCGCTTGATCAGAAAATGCACGTTCACCAATTACTTGACTATCTTTATGATATAAATCAACAACAGGTGCAAAGGATAGATCAATATCACATTGCTGTAACTCAGTAGCCATCATCTTTGCATGATTAATGATTTGTTCAATGGTTTTTTGAGGGTTTTTTGTATAATGTTTGCCAATTGAATATAATGAAGGCAAATTACTAAAACCATCACCTTTTAAGCGTTGTACACGGCCACCTTCCTGGTCGATACCAATAATAAGTTCTGGCTTTAGTTGGTGAATATGATTACATAATTTCGTTATTTGTGATTTAGAAATGAAATTACGTGCAAATAAAATTACACCACCGACTTTAGTATGTAATAAACGTCTTTGATCATCTGGGCTTAATGTAGTTGACTCAATACCAATCATCAAAGGTCCAGAAAAATGTAAATGATTTAAGTCAATCATCAAATAACCTTATTTTATAAAATGGCTAAAAACTAGTTTGATAGTGATGAATTATCAATGGCCGTTTGCATAGCCTTATTCCAATTTTCATTATTGGTTGAGTTATTTAAGCTACTATTCGGTGAGGTTGTTGTTATATCAGGTGTCTCTTTTTGAGCTGTTATTTCAGTTGTTTGATGCTCTGTGGGTTTTATGGCAACTGGTTGTTGAATATTGGTAGCTTCTGGCATTTGAGCTTGATGATCATTAGCAGTTTGTGTTGTAGCTATTGTATCTTGATTATTAGATTTTTGTATTAAACTAACTTGATTAGTTTGGCTTTTAGCCATTTGATTTGTCGCAGATGATGGCGTGGAGTTTGTGGGCTTTAGTTGATTATCATCTGTTTGTGCTAGTTGATTGTGCGTATTTACTTGAGTAACTTTATGTGTGTTCTCTTGAGAATTAAGTAAAATATTTTTTTTAATTAAAACGAGGACATTATAAATTAACAGTGCAATAACAATAATAATTGCTAGGCGAATAATATAATCAAAGGCTGTTAAGTTAAGGCGACTTTTACTTTTTATCGGTAATTCATAGCTTGGCAGTTCTTTTAAACCTAAAAATTCACCATAGCGTGTGATGTACGCTTCAATCGTATGGGGCGGGATATCTAAAAGCTCGATTTCTCCTGTTTCTATTATATGTAATGTACTTTCAGAAATACCGGTCTTAGACGCAACAAATGCTAGCGATATATCCTTATTCTCTCTCGTCTTTTTTAATAAGGAATAAACCTGTGACGACATAGATTAACCTTATCCGTTGTATTAATGATTAGGATTTAAAGTATAAGAAGACTCAAAGCTTAAGGCAAGTAAATAGTTAGTTTTGCATTTGATCAATTTGAAAATAAAAAGAATTCAATAAACTTTTGTACCTTTGGCTGGATATAGCGGTATTTAGGATAGTGGTAGTAAATATGTTCATTGGTTCTTTGATAAGGTTCAAGTACACTAATTAACTGTTTATTTTCAACAAACTCACCAATCATATAGGTAGGTAATTGGATCATACCAATACCATTAAGTGCGCAATCAATCATAGCACTAACGCTATTAATATATAAATAAGGCGTAAGATTAACATGGTAGCCTTTTTTAAATTTAATGGGTTCACAAGCGCGACTACTATGACAAAGTATATGATGATTTTTTAAGTCTTCTAGCGTTTTAGGGATTGCGTGTTTACTAAAATATTCTTCTGATGCACATAAAAGATAATCAGTTCTACCCATACTACGCTGAATAATAATATCTGAATCTGGCACAGGCAGTGAAAAGCCAATTGAAATATCGACTTGCTCTTTTTCAAAATCAGGAATTTTTTCACTGGTATCGATGGTCAAGTTTAATTTGGGGTATTGTTGAAGAAAGGATTTTAATTTAGGAAAGATCAATCGTTTGGCAAAATAGCTAAAGACAACAATATGTAGTCTACCTTGTGGTTCTTTATAGAACTGTTGGCAAATCGTTCTTGTATTGTCTAACTCTTTTTTAAGTCGTTGTGCTTGTTGGAGTAAGATTTCTCCTTGGGCTGTTAGTGTCAGCCTATAACTGGCACGTGAAAATAGATCGACTTTTAATTCAGTTTCTAGCCTTTTAATTTGTTTACTTAAGGATGCTTTACTTAGATTTAACTTTTCAGAAGCCTCAGATAGGCTTGAAGCTTCTGCAACGGTAATGAATAACTCAAAGCGGTCTAAATCAGACATGGCATTAACTTGTTAACTAAAATGAAACATATGTTGTTTATTTTAGCTGTATATTTCAAAAATGGAAATATCATATACTAACTAAAAATAATAATAATAAATTTACAGGGGATGTTTCATGAAAAAAAGTAGCTTAAGTATCATTTGTTTAGGATTTTTTATGGTTGTTATGGATGTGACAATCGTTAATGTAGCACTGCCTAGTATTAAAGTTGCCTTAAATACTTCAATGATGGGCCTAGAGTGGGTAGTCGATGGTTATACATTAACTTTTGCAGCCTTTTTATTAATTGCAGGCTTTTTAGGTGGTCAATACAACACGAAACGTGTGTTTCAATTTGGTATTATACTATTTAGCCTATCCTCTTTAGGTTGTGGCTTATCAAATTCTATTAGTCAGTTAGTACTTTTAAGAGTCTTGCAAGGTATAGGGGCCGCTTTTGTATTACCTAATTCACTAAATTTGATTAATCAATTATCAACTGATGAATTACAAAGAACAAAATTAATTGGTATTTGGGCAGCAATTGGCGGGGTTGCAGCAGCTATAGGTCCTATTGTTGGTGGTCTATTGACTGAATTAATGAGCTGGCGTAGTGTCTTTTTAGTCAATGTGCCACTGGGTTTAATCTGTATTATTTATATTGAAAAAACGATACCAACAATCATTTTATCATCTAAGCGCTTAAATATTGATATAATCGGTCAGATATTAGGTATTTTAAGCATTGCAGCATTGGCTTTTGCTTTAATTAGTGTTAGTAATTATGGTTGGTTATCTGCTCAATCTGTGATTCATTTTGCTCTATTTATTTTATTATTAATTGCCTTTATTTATAGCCAACTTAAAGTACAGTCTCCTATGTTTCCTATCCACCTTTTTAAATCAAAACACTTTTCAATTGCAATGTTTATTGGTCTTATTATGAACATTGCTTTTTATGGTGAATTATTTATTCTACCTTTGTATTTTCATCAACAGATGGGACTATCAATCGCTAAGACAGGCTTTGCTATGATTCCTTTAATGTTGGTAACAGGTATATCATCCTATTTATCATCTAAGTTTATACAGGCTATCAGCACTAAATTAGTTATGATGATTGGTTTTTTCATTGGAATGATTGGTTTTGTTAGTCTTTTAATGGTGATCGCTTTTCAATTCAGTTATCTATTATTTATATTGCCTTTAGCTTTGATTGGTTTTGGGATGGCATTTATAATGCCTGCAGCAACGGTTGTTATAATTAGCTCTGTTTCTAATCATTACCATGGTGTCGCATCGGGTGCCATTAATATGGCACGCCAAGTGGGTAGTTTAATTGGTGTTGCTATCTTCGGTAGTATTATTACAAGTGTGATGACATTTACTTTTGGTGTTGAAGTTACATTAATGCTTGCATGTGGTTTGTTTATGCTAGGCTTAATTATTAGTTTGTTAGTTGATCAATGCTGATACTTCGTAACGACCCATACTGATAAACAACTTCTAATTTATCTGAGCGTGACATCATGCCGGGGTTAGTGCCTTTTTTCCCTTCGGGGATGGGTTGATTAATTGAGTTAAAATAATTAACCCAGGCAGGTAGTGTTTGACCACTGTGCTTAAAGGTCATGGTATTTTCTTTAAAGATGGGTTTGTTATTATTAGCAATTAAAAAGGCATCATAAATCAACTGGGAACAATAAAATTTATTAAAGTGATTGTTCGGATTAAAGTTGCTATTATAAGGCTTATTAAGCCATTTTTTTGCTTGTGTAGTCGCTTTGACAATCAGCTTGTTATAGGGTGACTTTAGTCGCATAACAATAACACGGGGGTTGCCAGATGAATCTACGCTTCGATTTAAAAATGCTTCTAAGGATGTTAAATGGACATTTTCCCCAATTGCTTCAATGACATAGGGTTTTTTACCTGCCTCTACTAGCATGGCAACATGAGAGATTTGTGTATTATCAATGCCATAGGTAACATCTGTAATGGCATTACATAGCCTGCCACAGTTTAAATCTTGAAAATACAAATCCCCTACTTTGGGCGTATAAGTAAAACCAATTTGATAGATAAATAAAAGTAAGCTTAAAAGAACAGTTTTAGATAATTGATTTTTCATCTTATATGATGCAAGTTACGGTTAATATTCATGCAAATTAATTGTTCTTGCAATGACTGTCAAGCAAAAGAGCAAATGACATCAACACCAATTCGTTTTAGAATAAGCTCAATTGTGATAAAAGTTAAGCTAATACTGACCATGCAGATACCTATTGAATCATTGATTCCACATCGAAAGCCCATGTGTTTAATCGATCGCGTTATTCAAGCAGATAGTCAAACAGTTATCTGTCAAAGTGATATCCAAACTGACCATTTATTTTACCGAGATGAAATCAGTGGTGTTGATCACTGGGTAGGTATTGAGATGATGGCACAAGCAAGTGCTGTTTTAGCACGCTTTCAAGAGGGAAGAAATTTAGATGAAAAACCAAGATTAGGTTTTTTATTAAGTATTAGAAACCATAAGGCTTATATTCCCTATTTTACAGCAGGGAGACGCTTAACTATAATAGCGTCAAAGATCTATATTGAAGATTCATTAGGCGCTTTTGACTGTCAGATTTTAGTCGGTGAGCAATTAGTTGCTAGTGCAAAAATTAATGCCATTGAACCCAATGATCAAATGCTTGATGAAATCATAAAAGGATAATTATGCGTAGTATATTAGTGACAGGAGCATCTAAAGGCATTGGTAAACAGATCGCAATTAAATTAGCCCAAGCTAATTTTAAGATTGCTTGTCATTACCATAGTGACAAAGAAGGCGCTCAAAGAACATTAGATATAATCAAAAAAGCTGGTGGTGATGGCTATTTATTATCGTTTGATATTGCCAATGCTAAAGATTCCAAGGAAACATTATTAGAGACAATTGATCAAAAAGGTGCTTTTTATGGCATTGTTAATAATGCAGGTATTGCAAGAGATGGTGCATTTCCGGCGTTAACTGAAGCTGATTGGAATGATGTGATTCATACAAACCTAGATAGCTTTTATCATGTGATTAACCCATGCATTATGCCAATGATTAGACAAAGGCAAGGTGGGCGTATCATAACGCTTGCTTCAGTTTCAGGAATTATGGGTAACCGAGGCCAGGTGAATTACAGTGCCGCTAAGGCTGGAATTATTGGCGCAACAAAGGCATTAGCAGTTGAATTAGCAAAACGTAAAATTACCGTTAATTGTGTTGCACCTGGCTTAATTGAAACCGATATGACTAAAGATTTAGACTATCAGGATGAAATGATTAAACAGATTCCATTAAGGCGTATGGGTCAAGCAGAAGAGGTTGCTGATTTAATTGCTTTTTTAGCATCAGATAAGGCAAGTTACATTACACGAGAGGTCATCTCAATTAATGGGGGTTTAGTATGAGACGTGTGGTTGTTACTGGTACAGGTTGTGTGACAGCATTAGGTAATCGCTGGTCTGAAATTAAAGAAAATATGTTGTTAAAGAAAACGGCAATTAAAAAAATGCCCATGTGGTCAGATATTGATGGCTTAAATACGCAGTTAGGTGGTCCTGTTGTTGGCTTTGAATTACCAGAATATTATACACGCAAAAAAACACGTGCTATGGGACGTGTTGCACAATTAGCAACGGTCTCAGCTGAAAGTGCCCTAATCGATGCCAACCTAATAGATAACCAAGCGTTATTAACCTCTGGACGTTGTGGCATTGCCTATGGTTCATGCTCAGGTAGTACAGGCCCTATTAGTGATTTATCAAGAATTGCAACAGAACGTGCGGTTAAAAATGTCACAGCAACAACTTATGTTAAGTTAATGAGTCATACCTGTGCGGTCAATATCGCATTATTTTTTAATTTAACAGGCCGTGTAATTCCAACTTCAAGTGCTTGTACATCAGGCTCCCAGGCTATAGGTTATGCTTATGAAGCCATTCAACAAGGCAAAGCTGATATTATGCTTGCAGGTGGTGCTGAAGAGTTATGCCCAAGTCAGGTAGCTATTTTCGATACGCTGTATGCAACAAGCCTAAGAAATGATCAACCAGATACGACACCAAGGCCATTTGATAAAAATCGTGATGGCTTAGTAATTGGTGAAGGTGCTGGTACATTAATTTTAGAAGAGTTATCACATGCACAAAGACGTGGGGCAACAATTTATGCTGAAGTCGTTGGCTTTGGTACCAATTGTGATGCTAGACATATCACACAACCAACAGCAGAAATGATGCAAAAAGCCATTGAATTAGCTTTAATGGATGCGCATTTAGAAACAGATAAAATTGGCTATATTTCAGCACATGGTACAGCAACCGATCGAGGTGATGTTGCCGAATCACAAGCAACAAATGCACTATTTTCCCAAGATACGCCAATTAGTTCATTAAAGGGTCACTATGGCCATACTTTGGGTGCTTGTGGTGCAGTAGAAGCAATTTTAACGATGCATATGATGCATGATGGTCTATTTATGCCAACGGCGAATTTAGATGAAATTGACCCAAATTGTGCTAAGTTAGATTATATTATGGATAAGCCACGTCCATTAGATATCGATTATTTTATGAGCAATAATTTTGCCTTTGGTGGTATTAATACCTCATTAATCTTTAAACGTGAGATTTAAGTGTTTAATGATTAATTTATATTCTCTTAATTTAAATTATTTTAATATCGAGCAAATTGTACTTTTGCCCCATATAGAAGAAAAATATCAGACCTTTAAATCCAAAAAACGTCAAATAGAATATGTTGCATCGCAGTGGTTACGTCATTATGTTTTTTCTAAGACTTTAGGAGTAGACCAGGAGCAATTAAGCTTTTTAAAAGACCAAAATAATCGCCCCTTTTTAGCAAATGATAGAAGTTATGACTTTAATATTACACACAGTGGTCATTGGCTGATTATGGTAGTGACAAATAAAGGTCATATTGGCATTGATTTAGAGTCCCTTATAAGAAAACATACATACTTAGCCATTGCCGAGCAATTTTTTTCAGATGAAGAATTCTATTTTTTAAAGGCGTTAAAGAAGACAGAACAACTGACTTATTTTTATTTAATTTGGACCTTAAAAGAAGCAAGATTAAAGTGTACAGGTCAAGGGATTGCCAATGGTTTAAAACAAGTTAATTATATTTTTGATGATGATAAAATTATACCTTTAGAAAGACAAACATCTTATCAATATATAAGCTTTATGTTAGATGATCAGCATATCGGTTCAATCTGTTTAAAAAGTGATTTAAGCTTAAAGCCTCAAATGATAAACTGCTATCAAGTTCAAAAGGGTAGTAAACTAGTAGCATTTGATTTAGATATGATCAAACGAAGTTAATTATCATAATAGGTCATGGAATAGGTTCCGTTGCAATTATTTCTAATAAGTAAAAAATGCTTTTCTCCAGATACAATTAGGCTGCATAAATTCCAAATAGTTCATTAGGGCCTGTTGACATTTTATTTTAAGATATTAATTTTAAAAAGCAAACTCGTAAAATTATGATTCTCACAACACAACAAACGAGCTTGCTAATGATTCGACTAATGCTCACAAACGAGTACTGGTCAAAACTAAGGATTATCATGCACGAATACGGAATTTATGACAAGCCTAATTTATGAAATACTGTAGAAGGTATTTTATACCGTATGAGAACAGGATTACCTTGGCGTGACTTACCTGAAAAATTTGGTTTATGGAATTCAGTTTATCGGCAATTTAACCGTTGGTCATCAAAAGGCAAGCTAATGAAAATATTTAAAACATTGGTTAAACACCCTGATTTAGAGTGGGAGTTTATTGATGGTAGCATTGTGAAAGCTCATCAACATAGTACTGGAGCTTCAGGTAGTAATGATCAAGCAATTGGAAAATCTGTTGCAGGTAATACAACAAAAATACATATGGCTTCAGATGCCTATGGTTTACCAATTGATTTTATTATTACAGGCGGCGAAGTTCATGATTCTAAAGTTGCTCCTGAATTTATAGCACAGCTGCCTGATGCAGATTATATTGTTGCTGATAAAGGATATGATAAAGAGTTACTGCGAGAGCTAATTAGAGAGAAGGGGGCAACTCCTGTTATTCCTAGAAAATGTAATTCAAAAACAGGAAATGCTGATATGGACTGGGAATTATATAAATATCGTCATTTGGTTGAAAATATTTTTGCAAGAATTAAGTATTTTCGTGCTATTGCTACAAGATATGACAAACATAAGAAGAATTATGCTTCTATGTTAGCATTAGCCTGTAGCTGGATGTGGCTACCTATGTGAATTGTCAACAGGCCCTAATAAATTGAGCTTCAGTTTGTCGTTTATTTTTCATCTAAAAATCAAAGATCCTTTTTTAAACATCGTAGAATAAAGATACTTTCAAATTGTCGATATTTAAATGGATTCATAAGTTAAGTCCAACTGTAAAAAGTCGTTAGAGTAAGTCAAATTAAGATAACTTGTCAAAGTTGCAACGGAGCTAATTTACCTGTTTTCGTTAATTTTTAAAAAGTTAACTTATTAATTCATAATCATTTAATTTTTTATAGAACGCTAAATACATGGTGATTGATTGGAATGGACTTCATCATGGCAATAACGCTTAGAGCTATGTCTTCCATTGGTATCATCATTATCTGCCTCTAGTTCACCTCTATTCCGTTTATTATTGCTGTCATTTTCTGTTTGAAAAAAACAATGGCTTGGTGTATTAGAGCAATCCATTATTTCAGAATTACCACTTTTCCAGTCACTAAGTTCTTGATCTAGTGTTTTAAGTAACTTGTCTATTTTTGGTTTAATATCTTCAACAGTATTATTTTGAGAAATATTACATTCTCGTTGAATCATTGCTATAAAATCTTCTTTTTTAGAGCACTTTTTAAGCAATGAAATTGTATTATCATAAAAGTCATAATTATATTTTTTAGACATTTCTAATATCTGATCGTATGTTGTATTAAGTAATCTTTGCATTGGGGTTGTTTCATGTAGAACTTTATATTTATATTGATCAACTATTCCAGCTAATTTTTCATCATCAATAGAATAATATCCATTGACATCTCTACTTAGTTCTCCATAAGCATTTGTTTGACATATAACTTTAGCCATTGCATCTGCACTATCTGTGCTTACCTGATTAAATGCAAATTCTATATATTTTGTCGTAGATGATTGATCATTACTATGTTTTATTTTTAATTTATTAGATTCATTTTGCCATGATTCCTTTAGGAAAATAGAATTTATAAGGCCTTGTGCTTGTTCTATGACATCCGTATCACTAAGGTGTAAGTTTGTTATATTATGAGTTATATAATCAGATATAGATAATTTTTCAAGCAGCCCTTTTGGAATTAGCTTGCCATCTTTTTTTAAGCTTAATCACACTACACGACAGTAACGGTGTAACCCATTGATTTTTCATTGTTATCGTTCATTCTTATAATCGCCAAAAAACAAAAAAGAGCGATATGATGAAACACATCAATGAATTACAACAGTCACTGAAGCACTATTTTAACTTATCTTTTTGGAATACTGAATGCCTAACTTACTTTATTATTGCTCT
>JAKJJQ010000033.1:0-34233 GCA_021713415.1 Thiotrichales bacterium 19X7-9 | reverse complement strand
TTCAATCAGAAGATAGCCAGGGAGCAATAGATAGTCATGATGTAACAATTACCATTACAGGTAGTAATGATAAACCAATTATAACATTTGAAGCAGGTGATTCAGATAGTGCATCATTAACAGAAACAGATGCAAGCTTAATAACTTCAGGAACTTTAACAGTAACTGATTTAACCGTAACTGATACAGTAACTGTATCAGTTACTAATGTTATTGAGTCAGGTAATGTTTCAGGCATTACTCATAGTACGTTATTAGCAATGTTAAGTGTCCCAGTAGGTAATATCTTAGATAATACAGAAATTCAAGATCAGTTCACTTGGAACTTTAACTCAGGGGCTGAGGCTTTTAATTATTTAGCAGCTGGTGAGACTTTAACCTTAACCTATACAGTCAGAGCAACTGACTCTCAAGCAGCAACAGATGATCAAAGCGTTGTCATTAATATAACAGGAACTAATGATGCGCCAGATATTACTGTTGAGAGTGGGGATTCAGCAAGTGATACTTTAGTTGAAACTGATACAACCTTATCGACTTCAGGGACTTTAACAGTAACTGATTTTGACGTAACTGATGAAGTAATTGTTAATGCATCAGAACTTGATGTTATTGGTAATGTAGGAGGTTTATTAAATAGTGATTTATTAAATATGCTTACCTTTAGTAACCCAGTGATCGATAGTAATAATAACGAGGCTCAGTTTATTTGGACATTCGACTCAAATAATGAAGCATTTGATTATTTAAATCCATTTGAGGTATTAACTTTAGATTATACAATTCGAGTAGAAGATAGCCAGGGAGTAAGTGACAATCATATGGTGAGGATTGTTATTAATGGAAGTAATGATGAATCAATAATTAAGATATTATTTAATCAAACAGTTCTTGGTATCAATCCATTAGGTTATACAGAAATATCTGAGGCTAGTTCTTATGTTGAAGATCTATTTAGTTTTACTTTTGATAATACTTTTAATGCAATTGATACTAATCATAAAGAATTTATAAAAACTCTATTTTTAGATTCGAATGGGCTTCAAAACTTCCATAATATTGAAAAAAATCATGAATCTATATCCATGAACATAGATACTAGTTTAAGTGATTTAGGTTATAATTTATATGTCATTAACAATGCTAGTAAAGGTTTTGAGTTCTTTAATATAACTCACCATGTAGATGTATCAATTGAGATAGTATCAGATAGAGCTGATATAGAAAAACTAATCATAATAGATAGAAATCCTGATACACAAAAAATCAGTGCATTTTTAAATCATAATTTAGATGAACTAGATGAAGAGTATAAATTTCATTTTAAAATTTATATTGATAGACAGCCGTATGATATTATCTATTTCACTATTAAAAATGGTGAAATAGAGCAACAAGATAATGAGTCACAAAATGAAAATTCTCAGGAAAAATCAATAGAAGAAACAAAAGGATTTTTAGAGGCTGCTAAAGAAAAACTATGGAGTGATAATAGCCAGTATACTGAGGTAAAAGCAGATCTTAATTATCGCTATGAAATTGAAAAAATTAAAAATTATTTACTAAAACTTTTTGGCTAAGTAACTGGAGTGTGTCCATTCCGAGACTGTTCATCCAACTGTGTCACCCTAAAGCTCCAAATCTAATCTTCCAGGGAAGTAAATATCGAGCTGCGAAACGGTCATTGCCCAATTTGTTAGTGGCATAGTCCATTTTTTCTTAATTTGTTGGTAAGCACAGTATGTGAGTTTAACCAAAGCACTTTCTGAAGTAAAGGCACCTTTTGATTTTGTATATTTCCTCGCCTGACGATGAAATCCTTCGACAGCATTTGTAGTATATAGCTAACCCGGAAATGTTCTTTGAAATGCCTCTGTTATTGCATCTTTAAAACTCTTTGATTTTTTAATTAACTTTCTCAAATACCTTTTAAAACTAGCCCATACTTTTTCTATTGGATTTAGATCAGGCGAATAAGCTGGAAGAAATATTAAATTCAACTGGTATAATTTTGTAATATCCAATAGTTCTTCTTTATGGTGAACTGGGGCATTATCTAAAATCACATAATCTCCAACTTTTAATTGCGGACATAAAAACTTTTCAAACCATGCACTAAATAGTGATCGATCTGTATAACCCGTGTATTCAAATGGAGCAATAATTTGTTTATCAATATATCTATAAGCACCAATTATGCTGACTCTTTCAGTTTTAAAGGCTATTTTCTCTGCATATGACTTTTTACCCTTACAAGCCCATCCATATAATGGAACTATATCATTATCGACGCCAATTTCATCTAAATAGACTAATTTATTAATATCAATCTTAGAAAGTTTTTTTAAATAATCATCTCTTTTAACTTTTGATCTTTGCTTATATTTTGGCTCTTTTTTATATGTGATTTGCATTCGATGCAATGTGTCATAAAAAGTTGACATAGGTAATTCAGGGGCAACAGCATCTCTTATCTGTATCCCATCTGCATCTGGGTTCGCTTCTAAATACTTTAAAATGAATGATTTGTCTGTAAATCTATGAGATCGCCCTGGATTTAAATGTTGGTTTGATTAGCAATTTCCTGTTTCTTTATAACGAATTATCCAATTACAGATGGTTTGATAGCTCACATTTAACGTATTACTAATGTCCGATCTCGTAAAAGATTTATTAAAATATAAATCAATCGCACAATTCCTTAAATCTTGACTATATGCTTTCATGAAATTACTTTGTCCTAAATGAAAAAATATTATACAGAGTAACAACTTAAATCTCTATCGTGTTAGCTATAACTCTTGAGATTCAGAAAATGAATGATTTGCTGAAAGCTTCGTTTGAATCTCAACAAGCTCTGGATGACGATAATCTCCAAATATTCCCTGTATTGTTGGTTCAATGACTCTTCTACAGTCTTTATTTGTACATTGGCGTGTGGATAAATAAATTTTATGATTGCTATATATACTATTAAATGTTGAGCCTTTATTTCCTCGTTTAACCATTTTTGAACCACAATTAGGACATTGCGTTGGTAATTCAAATAGCTTTGATTGAGTATTTAAAAATGAATCTTGAATCTTTTTTAAGATATCTATTTGCTCTTGATGGTTATATCCTAAGTCTTCTATTTTTTTGGTGATTGAATTACCTTATCTTCAATAATTTCTGTGTTTAAAATTTCACCGCTTTTATCATCACAAATCTTTGAAATAATACGTTGTTTAAGAGTCATTTTAGCTATCCAATTTTGCAATACTTTGGATTATGATAACATCGAAAATGAATTAAGTACATGCTGTTAGGAATGGACTCGATAAAGAGTGGGCAGAGAAAATAGAGAGTCATTAGACTTTTTTTACTTCACTCGAGTACCAGCTTTAGCGCCTTCATCAGGAGAAATTAGATAGATTCCTTTACCATCTCCTGCGGCTAGTACCATGCCTTCAGATAAGCCAAAACGCATTTTTCTTGGTTTTAAATTGGCAACCATAACCGTATGGCGACCGACTAGATCTTCAGGTTTATATTGTGATTTAATCCCTGCAAAGACTTGCTTTTGAACATCACCTAAATCAAGTGTTAAACGTAACAGCTTATCTGCGCCTTCAACGTGATCTGCTTGAATAATTTTAGCAACACGTAGATCAACTTTCATAAAATCATCAATTTGAATTTCATCTTCAATATTTAATGAATTAGTCTTTTTAGGTTGCTGACTACCAGAAATTTCAGCTTCTTTAGCAAGCACAGTTTTAGTCTCCTCTATAATGGCATCAATTTGTGATTGTTCAATACGTGCCATTAAAGGTTTAAATGGGTTAATGGCATGACTAGTTAATGGCTGATGAATACTAGCCCAATCAAGTGAATTTACATTTAAAAATTGTTCAGCTTTTACTGTAAGTTCAGGTAGTACAGGTTTAAGGTAAGTGATTAAAATTTTAAATAAATTCAATGCTAAAGAGCAAATACCATGTACTTGCGCATGATTATTTTCATCTTTAATCATCTGCCAAGGTTTATGATGATCAATAAATTGATTGGCTTTATCAGCGAGTGCCATTATTTTTCTAATTGCAGATGCAAACTCACGTTTTTCATAATCATCAGAAATTGCATGTTCCTGGGCGATAAATTCATTTAATAAAGACTGGTCATAGCAATTATCAGCTAGTTGTGCATTAAATTTCTTAACAATAAAATTGGCACTACGGCTAGCAATATTAACTAATTTACCAACTAAGTCAGAATTAACTTTTTGGATAAAGTCTTCTAAATTTAAATCAATATCATCAATGCGAGAAGTTAGTTTAGAAGCGTAGTAGTAACGCAAATATTCTGGGTTTAAATGATTTAAATAAGTTCGTGCTTGAATAAATGTACCACGGGATTTAGACATTTTTTTACCATTAACAGTCACAAAGCCTGTAGCATAGACTGAAGTAGGCATTCTAAGATCAGCATTATCAAGCATTGCAGGCCAAAAAAGCGTATGAAAATAAATAATATCTTTACCAATAAAATGATAAACTTCACTGTGATTGTAATTTTCTTTTGACCAGAAAGCATCGTAATCAATATTATTCTTTTGGCAAAAATCTAAAAAGCTTGCTAGATAACCAATTGGCGCATCAAGCCAAACATAAAAATATTTATTGTCAGTATCTGGAATCTGATAGCCAAAATAGGGTGCATCTCGAGAGATATCCCAATCTTGTAAGCCTTGTTCAAACCATTCTTTTAATTTATTGACAACTTCTGGTTGTAGTTTTTTGTTTTCGGTAAGCCAGTGTTCAAGCTTATTTTGTAATTGGCTTAATTGAAAAAAATAGTGCTCTGATGATTTAAGAATTGGCTTTTCACCAGAGACAACAGAGATTGGATTAATTAATTCTGTTGGCAGATAAGTTGCTGAACATACTTCACAGCTATCACCGTATTGATCTTCAGATTTACACTTTGGACAAGTGCCTTTAACATAACGATCTGGCAGAAACATATCAGCTTTAGGATCATAGGCTTGTTGAACTTCTTTGGTTTGAATCAGATTTTTATCTTTTAACTTAAGATATATTTCTTCAACAAGCTTTTGATTTAATGGGTTGTGTGTTGAGTGATAATTATCAAATGAAATGCCAAAGTCAGTAAAGTCTTTTAAATGCGCTTTGGCTGATTTTTCAGTTAATTCTTCTGGTGTAATACCCTCTTGTTGAGCTCTTAGCATAATCGGTGTGCCATGCATATCACTACCACAAATATAATAGCAGTTATGTCCTTTCATATTTTGAAAGCGACACCAGATATCAGATTGTGTATAGCCTAAGATATGCCCTAAGTGCAATTTGGCATTTGCATAGGGTAAGGCGTTGGTTACTAAAATATTACGTTTTTCAGTCATTATTTAACCTTTTATTATGATCAAATTAAGATTCATATAAGCGTATAGGCATTGTACACCATCAAAGTTTAAGTCGATAACATTTATGTTTATTTTTTTCTTTTTATAAATAGAGTTAATAATATCTGGTAAGTTTAAGAATAGTAAGTTGTATCTGTTTTATTTGTAATTAATAATATTCTATGGTATTGTTAAATTGTGTATAGTGGCTTTTATTTCAAAAGCTTAGTGTTAAGGAGTGGGTTGTGAGTGAGCCATATGTGAATAATAATCAGTTAGATAGCAATCAAACTGTTACATTACGTGAGTTTGCTAAAATCTGTCCTACAGCTAAAAATAGATATAATGAAGAGGACTCTGTTGAATTAATTAGTCAGCGATTAACAAGAGATAGAAGAAATGCTGTTCCCTTATCGCCAGATGAGTTTGCAACAATGATTGATTTATTGAAAGGTAAGATGGAGTTATCTTTTTTAAGAGCAAGGGGTTTGCACTTGGTTATCGGAGAGTTAAGCCCTGAGAATTTTGATGAGTTTCGTCATAAGTTATCAGAAAGTCAGTATGCAAGCTTTTTAAAAGCTTATGATATGGCGCCGAATGTTCAAAACAACAGCCCACCTTCATTATTCTTTAATCAAGATCATTTAGTAGAGCTTGAGCTGGAACGTCAAGCAATACAAGATTATACTCAACGAATGCAAATGTCTCGTTAATAACTCAATTCCCCTCTTTAGACATAGGTTTATAGAAGGGGAATTCCAAAACTTTTGTTACAATAAATCGACTCAAAATTACACCAATTATTGTCTGTGATTCTAAGCTTTGTTACAATAAAGTAAGGTTAAATTTTATTTTTGTTTTAGGGGAGTTGAAATGCCAAGTTTTCGTGAGTTAGCTTATAAAGTAAGCAGGGGCAAATCCTTAACTGAAGAACAGCAAAAACAATTTAATCAGCAAAAAGATATGGTTGAAAATCCTCAATTTGCTGTAGAAAAAAGTCTAGGAAGACAACTTCAGAATATTTTTAATAAACTGCGTTTTAGCAATAGTCAGTCAAAACAAAAATCGCTAGAGCCAACGCCATTGATGTATCTTGCGGGTCAAAGTCATCAAAAGAAATTAGAGAATGAATTAAATATGAGAATTCCTTCCCCAGAACCAAAACCATTTTAATCATTTATCCCAACTTTTTTGTTACAAAAATATCCATCAACCATTTCCTAAATAATTTAACCTTTTCAAGTTTTAAACTTTCTTTTGCATAAATTAATTGATAAGCGCCTGAATGCATTGTTTCATCAATGGGTGCAATTATTTTATTTGATGATAAATACTCGTTAGCAAATGCTTTATCCATTAAGACAATACCAAGGCCAGATATAGCAGCCATTAAAGCATGGGTTGAATCTTCTGTTTGAATAAATTGAAGTTTTTTCAGATTAAATGGAATTTTATTATGCTCAAAATAGCTTTGCCATAAACTTTTTCGTGCAGGGATTGTTGTGGTAATCAAAGGGTAATGAATAATATGTTCAATTTCACTTAATGGATAATTATCGTTAAGTAAACTAGGCGAGATTAATGGTGTAACATACTCATTAACTAATACTTCTTGTGTATAATCACTCCAAACTTCATTGCCAAAAAATAATAATAGATCAAGGTTTAAACTACGTAGGTTGGTGTTTGCTTCTCTTGGTGGTGGTGTGACAATGCGCACACTAATATCAGGATGCAATCGATTGAATTCAGATAATTTCAGCCATAGTAATTGCATTGCAAATAGATTAGGCATTGCGATATTAAGTGTATAATCTTTACTTTCATTATATCTAAGTTGGTCGGTTGCTGTTTTTATTTCATTAAATACATTTGATAATGATTGCGCATATAGCTTAGCATTCGCTGTTAATTGTATATTTCTACCTACATGCTTAAATAAGGTAATGCCTAAATATTCAGATAATTGCCTCATTTGTAAACTGACTGATGCATGTGTTAAATGTAGCTCTTCTGCAGCTTTAGTAATGCTTTGATGACGTGCAACTACTTCAAAAATTTGTAGTGCTCGTAAGGGTGGTGTTTTTAAAGTATTCATGTAAATAAAACTAACATATTTTGTTGAAAATGCAAAATTTTTTATTCAGTTAATTTTGGTTAATATACCAGTATTGAAAGCTTTAATGATTTTAAAATAATTTTTAATTAAATAAATAATAATAAAAAAGTAAGGAATATTAACATGTTTTTTTTAATATTAATTCTCTCAGGTATTGTCATTGGTTTATTAACTGGTTTATTCGGTATTGGTGGAGCAATTGTTATTGTGCCGTTAGTCAGTTTTTTATTGGCCGCTAAACATATTGGTGCCTATACCGCATTACATTTAGCAATCGGTACTTCAGTGATGACCGCAACAATTACAAACATTCCAGCATTAATTCAACATCATCGCCTTAAAAATATACATTGGTCACTATTTATACGCTATTTGCTCCTGGGGGGAGTCCTTGGTGCTGTAGTAGGTGCAATCCTAGCAGGGTTTGTACCGGCTACTGTGCTAAAAATATTTTTTAGTGTGTTTGTTTTACTGATCGCATTTATTATGATTTATAAAGCAATTAAACCTGGTTTAGAAAATCAATTAAATAAGAAAATATCTGGTATAGCACATAGTATTTTATCTTTTTTCATTGCCTTAGTTTCAGGTTTAGTTGGTGTTGGGGGTGTTTCAGTAATGACAGCTTATTTGAATCGTCATAGTAAAATTCATCATGCAATAGGGACATCAGCATTATATGGTTTGCCAGTGACTGCCGTTGCAGCGGTTACTTATTTAATTGCTGGTTTTCATAATCCATCATTACCAAGCTTTAGTACTGGATATATTTATTGGCCTGCAGTGATTTCATTTGCAATAACTGCAATGATTTTTGCACCAGTTGGCACAAAAGTTGCAGCTAAGTTATCACAAAGAAAACTAAAAGGTGCTTTTGGTATTTTATTAGCGGTGGCTTCAATCGTTTCATTGGTTTAAAGGTTTAAATTTTATGTTACCATAGCATCAATATAAGGCCTTTTATGGAATATTGATGCCACAAAGTAAAACTCATTCTAATCTTAAAAGCCTATTTTTAAATGCAGGATTAAGTATTCGACAGTCACAATTAGATATGATTCTGCATGTAAAAAACGCTATTTTAAATCAACAAAAAATAGTCATTGAAGCACCAACTGCAACAGGTAAAAGTTTTGCGTATTTAATTGGTGCGCTATTAGCTAATGATGAACTTGAAAAAAAATTAAATATAGTTATCTCTACTGCAACAATTGCATTACAAGAACAATTGTTTTTTAAAGATTTAAATTATGTTGAGCAACTACTCAATCGCAAAATTGATTATAAAATTGCAAAAGGACGCGCTCGCTATCTTTGCCAAAGAAAATTTGCAAGTGTTGATATTCATCATAATGATGTATTTGAAATGCTTTCAGATCAGTTAGATTCTGGTTGGTCAGGAGATATTGATGAGCTTTCAATAGAGCCAGATAAAGCATTATGGAGTGATGTATCAACAACTTCAGCTAGTTGTTCAAAAAACCGTTGTGAGTTTTATAAGTCTTGTTCATTTTATCAAGCACGAAGAAATCTAAAAAAATGTGATGTAATTATTGTTAATCATAATCTTTTATTGGCGCATTTAGCATTAGGGAATGGTGCTATTTTGCCTGAGTTTGATGAAATAATGATTGTAGTTGATGAATGTCATCATTTGCCTAAAAAAGCATTGGCAGCATTTTCAGCGCAAGCAACCTTAGTCAGCTCACAAAGCTGGATTAATGACTTGGATAAGTTATTAAAATTAATCCCATCAAAAGTATTAAAGCAAGTCAATCAGCCATCTATAAAGTATGCTAAAGAAGCTTTAATTAATGATTTAAACGAAGTGCAAATTTATTTTCATCAATTGTATACTAAAATGAATATTTCAAATAGTACTGCCCATTATCAAGATAATACTTTAAGAATCACTCAACGATCAGAACAAATTGACTCAGTCGCTATCAATATTAAATCAAATGCAGAAAGTTTATATCGAAATTTAACCGAAATAAAAGAAAAGCTTGATGACTTTGCTGAGAAAAGTACATTGCATAATCATCAGTCATTAGAGAAAACATTTTCACAGTTAGGGTTTATGATTGATCGATTTTCTAATTTATTAAATTTATGGAACTTGATGATCAATTATGAACAACCACCCATTGCTAAATGGTATCAACCGTATAAAAGAGAAGCTGAAACAATAGTAGAAGAGCATTCATTATTTAGCCGCCTACAAGATTATATGATCTCAGCGTCACCCATTGAAGCTGGTCACTTGTTAGAAAAGCTATTTTGGTCACAGGCAACAAATGGTGTCATAATGACTTCAGCAACGATTCGTTCGGTTGGTAAATTTGATCGATTTTTAGCTGCATCTGGATTAACAGAAGATACCAAAACAATCGCATTAACATCACCTTTAAACTATAAGGATTCTCAGTTAATTATTCCTAAAATGAAGGTAACACCACAAAATTTTGAAACACATAATATAGAATCATCAGAAATTATTTATAACTATTTAGATCAACTTAAAACAGGCGCACTCGTATTATTTACAAGCTTTAGAGCAATGACAAAAACTTATGAGTTATTACCTAGTACAATACAGTCAATTGTATTAAAGCAAGGTGATTACGCAAAAGCTGTGATGATAAATAAACATAAAAAAACGATTGATAATGAGCAACCATCGATTTTATTTGGCTTAGATAGCTTTGCAGAAGGCTTAGATTTACCAGGTAATTATTTAGATTTGCTTATCTTACATAAATTACCATTTTCAGTGCCAACTGACCCGATAGAAAAAACCAAATCAGAATGGGTGACAGCTTTGGGTAAAAATGCGTTTATTGAATTGGCTTTACCTGATGCGTCATTAAAATTAACACAGATGTGTGGTCGTTTAGTTAGGCGCGAAGGTGATCGTGGCAAAATTGTTATTTTAGATAATCGTATTATTAATAAATATTATGGCAAACAGATGATTGAAAATTTACCGGACTTTTCAATTAATACAACGATGGATAATTAGATTAATATGCAAAAGATAATTGTTGTAGCAGGAACTAAAGTTGATGCTGATATGGGTGTTAATTTATTAAAAAGCTATGATTTTAACTCAATTGCCTGTCCTATTTCAGAGAGTCCATACCAACAAACACAACTGCAAAATAATCCAGCATTACTTTTTGATGTTGTGTTAGAGAAAATTAACTTAGTATTAAATCAATATAAGCTTAATCAAGCAATTATCTTTATTTATTGTAATTCTCTAAGTATTGCTATTGATTTAAAAAAGCTATCTCAAATACTTAAGCTGAATATTATTTCACCTTTAGATGGTTATTTAGATAATATCAAAGGTTTAAATCATATTGGATTATTAGCAGCTAATACACAAAGTGCTGGCAGAATTGAGCAATTTCTATATAAACAAAGTGCATCGCTAAAATATGTTAATGGTATTGGCTGTTTAGATTTGGTTGATGATATTGAAAATAATTTATCTTGCGAAACTTTAATTCTTAAGCATGGTTTGATTTTGCAGTTAGAAATTATGGCTCAAAAGGGGGCAGAAGCTGTCATATTAGGCTGTACGCATTTTAGTTATTTCTATCTGCAACTAGAAAAAATATTAATAGATAATCAGATTGCTATTAAATTAATTGAGCCTGGTTTGGATATGTTAAATTTACTTAAAAATCAGTTGGTTAATATTGAAGTTAATCCAGATATAATAGTATAAATTATGTATCTTGTAATTTATTGTTGACAAATTGAAATGCAATGCGTACTATTGCGTGATTAAAATTGATTTGTATGGTAATTGTACTATATATTTTGTGAAAGTAGGGGGGATTATGTTTTCTATATTTAAAATACAAGCGATATTTGCTTTTGTACTGTTGGTTTGTTTTGGTTCAACTTTTGCCAGTGACAGTATATCAACAAAAAATATTACAAGTAGTGCTATTGGTAAAGTTATTTGGTTAAAACAATGTCAAAAACTTAGTGTGTTTTCAGGTAAGGGATTTAGTTGTGGTAACTTGGTTGTCCCATTTAATTATGTTCATCCTAAGACTAAAAATACTGCTTTGCCAGTAGAAGTGCATTGGCATACAGCTTCGTCAAAGAACTATAAGGGCTTTTTATTTATTAATTTTGGTGGACCCTGGATTGAAAATACAGTTATGTTACGTGAAGTGATCGATGAAGAAAAGGCATTAAAGCTCTGGTGGTTATCATCCTCTACTATTGCTGATTATGACATAGTGACCTTTGATCCAAGAGGGATTAATCATTATGATTCTCAAAAGCGCATCAGTTGTACTTTAAAAAACAAAGAAAAATTAGATCAATATAATCGTTTAACAAATATGATTAACCAAATGCAAATTAAAGGTCATTTAAATACTTATTACCATTTATTAACAAAAAGAAATGAGCTTTGTAATTTTGCTAGTGGCCAAAATCCACCGATTTATACTCAATCATATACTTTAAATACTATAAAAGATATGGATTTACTCCGTAAGTCTCTTACAAAAAATACAGTTAAGAAAAAAATAAACTACTATGGTGGCTCATATGGTACAAGACTTGGGCTAACTTATTTAATTAATTATCCTAACGCAGTAAAGTTAATGATTTTAGATGGAAATGCTGCACCAAATAATAATTTATTAGAATTCATTGAAGATACTGCAAAAGATGATAATCAAGTCCTTAAGCAGGCTTTTGTATTTTGTGCACAGTCAAAATCTTCATGTCCATTATATGATCCACAGCATAATCTTATAACTGCTCACGAGATGTATAATGCATATGCAAATTTGTTAGATAGCTTAAATAAAGGATATATTATGTCGAATCAAAGTAACCAGAGTATATCAGCACCGATGTTAAATCGATTGGTTTTTGATAGTTTAGCTGCTCCATATGGAGGTTATCTCAGCAAAATTATGAGTGCTGTACATCAAGCTATTATTAATCATGATATGTCGCAACTTGTTAAGCTATATGATCAAGATCAAGGCTATAATCAAGGTGTTTACACTTATGATTATGAGGATACGGAAACTTCAGCAGTACTTTGTCGAGATTACAGACAAACACATTTTTTTGATAATCAAATCAATTGGGACGATTATATGTCAAGCATCATAGCAAAATATCCATTATTTGGCTATGTGCATGCAACTGATTTAGCAAGCTATTGTGTTAATTGGCCTAATAGAAATACAAGGCTTACTTCTAAACCATTACTGCCGAGATATGTGAAAATTAAAACAAGTGCAAAAGTTCTTTTAGTTGGTAATTCTTATGATCCTCAAACACCATTTGTTTGGACAGAAATGGTAAATCAATTTCTCTTTAAACATCATGTACAGCATAGTTTAGTACATTGGCTTGGAATGGGACATACAGCATTATTCAATGTTGCTCCTATTGGAGGATGTACAAATAAACATATAAATGGATTCTTGCTTTCAGGTGAGTTGCCAGAGAAAAATATAGTAACTTGTGATGGAAGTGTAAATCCATTTCAAGATAATAATTCAATAAGGGCTGGTGGCAATATTAACCTTCATTAGCCTTTAATCTAGGGATATCCCATAATTTTTCTAATTCATAATAAGTGCGTGTTGCTTCAAGCATGATATGCACAACAACATCGCCTAAATCGACTAAAATCCATTCACCATTATCTAAGCCTTCCATACCTAAAATTTCAACTGATTTATGCTTTGCTTGCTCTTTTAAGTGTTTACCAAGTGATACAGCATGTTGGCGTGATGTTGCAGTTGCAATGACAATATATTCCATCATGTCTGTGATGTGCTCAACTAACATAGTTGATACATTCTCTGCACGCAAATCATCTAAAGCTTCTAGTGCAATATTTAATATTTTTTTTGAATCTTGTTCTTTTTGTTCTGTCATACTTCTTCTCATTACAATTAATTACAGAGGGCTATTCTATAAGAGCATGCACTCTATTTCAATGGCCTGTTTTCATTTTTGTATAACATTTACGCAGATTGATTTAAATTTGCTAGAATAAAATAGTAGCGAATATTATTGATTTAGTTGATTTTGTAAGGGGCTTGTTTGAAGTGAAAGTAGTATCACATATGGTATTTTTACTATTAAAGTTGTTGGTACTTTTTATTATAGTCGTGGTTATCCCTTTGAGTTTTCTTATTTGGTTAAGTGGCTATCGGGTGCCTGTTGGTTCGTTTGGAATATGGGTATTATTTATTGTTTTGTTCATTTGGCTATTTTGGCCTTTAAGAGCTTTGGTATCGATTAACAAAGTTTCACTTTCTATTTACTTTAAGCAATTAATTTTTGATACAAAAGAGATTATTTTTTTCCTTTGGCATCTATTAATCGGTAATATAAGCTTGCTATGGAAATTAATTAAAGGTTTAATAAAGCAAATCTTAAAGTAGTAGAAAAATATAAGCGCATAATTAAAATGGAATTAACAAATGAGCAAAAACAAGTTGTTGCGCATCAGTCAGGCCATGCTATTGTTTCAGCGGTTGCAGGCAGTGGTAAAACACAGACAATGGTGTTACGTATTAAACATTTAATTGACCAAGGTATTAAACCAGAAACAATCTTAGTTGTTATGTATAATAAATCTGCGCAAATGGACTTTCAAAAACGCTTAACATCTGTGATTGGTTCTAAAGCAAATCAAGTACAAGTTAAAACATTTCATGGCTTAGGCTATGCCTTGACTCGATTTTTTGTTCAATTAAAAAAACTACCGAATTATCAGCTAATAACGCAAAATTGGCAGTATCGAAAATTAATTCAAACTGCATTAGAAAAGTTAAAGCGAGAAGGGCAGTTGGTAGATGATATTGATGCAGAGTTAATCGACCAACATGAAAATTATTTAACATTGATAAAATCAGATGTTCAAAGTCAGTTACTTGAAAGTGATGGTATGGATGATTTTAATATTAAGCTAACTAAGAAAGAAAAAATATTGTTAAATGCATTTTTTGCTCACTATGAAACACTTAGGCAGTCAGAGCGCCTAAGAACATTTGATGATTTAATTTTTGAACCCATTCAACTTTTAAATGATAACCCAGAAGAAAAAAGTAATATTCCATGGACATATCCTTATATTATTATTGATGAATATCAAGATATTAATGCAGTTCAGCAAGCGCTAATTAAATTATTTGTTAATGATAGTACTGAAATTATGGTTGTTGGTGATGTAGATCAAACGATTTATGAGTGGCGAGGCTCAAAACCTTATTATATGTTAAAAGGTTTTGTTAAGGAGTTTGGTAATGTAACAAATTACAAGCTTTCTAATACGTTTCGTTATGGGCATAAATTATCATTAGCGGCAAATTATATTATTACTCAAAATAAACAACGACTTAAAAATCTTTGTATTTCGCATCATATAACTCCACAAACTGAGATTGAAGTTACCTATAGTCATAGTATTGATCAGCTACCATCAATGATTGAGCAATGGCTTAAAGCCAAGCCTGAAAAGAGCTTAAGTGATGTTGCTATTTTAGTAAGAAAATACAGTTCTGCAGCATTATTTGAGCTAGCTTGTTTAAAACATAAGTTACCGTATCAAATTTTAGGTAATGAAGGTGTTACCCATGCACAAGTAACTTTGTCATTAATTGGGCATTTAGCATTAGTATCGCAGACGGCATTTTTTGAGCCACTAACGATTCAAGAGAGAAAAACTTATTTACGTGCTATGTTACTTTGTCCATCTCTATATTTGCGTCAAAATATGCTAGAGACTGTGATTAATCAAATTGCGCAACATCCTAAAGAGGGAGCGCAAGTACTATTACGGTTATCTGCTAATTATTCATTAAAACCATTTCAAGCTGAGCGAATTCGCTTGCGTTCTTATCTATGGCAAGAATTAACGTTGATGAATGACCAAATAAGTGCAGCACAATTATTAAATAAAATTATTGACGCTTTAGAGTATGATTATTATTTTAAATCAAAACAGTATGGTTTAACAGAAGCCTATGATAATAACTGTATTTGTGAGGCGGTTGTACAGTATGCACAATCAGTTCAACTAGATGCAAGTAACTTTTTAGCTCATTTTCTTGAGTTAAAAGAAAAAGCATCTTCAGATGAGTTACATACAAATGGCGTTAATGTATTATCGATTCACAGAGCAAAAGGCTTAGAATGGTCAAAAGTAATTCTTTTAGATGCAACAGAAAGTGCGTTTTTTGGTGCAGGAGAACATTACTTGTCTCAAGAGAGTGAGCGTCGCTTATTTTATGTTGCCATTACAAGAGCAAAAGAAAAGCTGCTTGTTGTTGGTGGTAATGATCAATTAAAACTAAATCAGTGGTATCAAAGTAAAAGAAAAGGCTTTCCTTATGATTTAAAGCCAACCAATTCAGTACGCTTTTTATATGAAATGAATTATCATTGCGTATGTGAACACCTAAAACATATTACTCAGTTTACTAATGAACAAGAGTTAGCAAAATCAATCAATCGTTTTTCACCTTCTGGAAAGTTGTTTAAAGATTATGTTGCTTGTTTAAAGCAATAATTGCAATTAAGCAAAAAATTTGCTGCAATAAGAGTTAGGGAAGTAAAAAAGGAGATAAGGACTAATGCAGCGGATTGACTTTCAAGTTCAGCCTTACGATGTTGATGGGCAGGGAATTGTAAATAATGTGCGATATTATGCTTATCTGGATCGCGCTCGTATTCATTTTTTAGAAACTGTCTTAGGTATTGATTTTGTTGCCTGGTCTGAAAATGGCAAGAATTTGATTCTAGCAGATGCAAGTCTTTCATTTAAACAAAGTCTACGTTTAAATGACCGGTTTTATATTTTAACTAAACCTATTATTGATGGACCAATTAAAATTTTAATTGAACAAACTATTTACCATGAAAATGAAAGTTTAGTTGTAAGTGCTAATCTAACAGCAACTTGTGTTGAAGTTTATCAGGGTAAACGTCGTTTTTTTGTTCCTGAAGCATTTAAAATGTATCAAAAAGCTGAAGCTATTATATAAACTGATATAAAAAGGATAGATAATGGGACGAAAGTCAGTTTTAGACTCATTAAGCGACTATCAATTAACTGCATTAAATAAACTTAAAAATGAGATTATTGAAACTTTTGGTGTGCTTAATCAGCTATTTACGATGTTATTAAGCTATAAGAAAACTGCATCCATTATAGAGATAAATCATGCGGTGACAATTGATCAAATCTTTGGCTTATATACAGCTTATCATTATACGGATGATTTATTACCAGGAGAGACAACAACGCTTGCTGGTAGTATTAATATTAAAGATGAACAATCCTTAGAAGTGGTTAATCAAATCAATCAAACCAAACAACAGATTAAACAATTGGTGTCAGAAATCTATCAATTAATTGAAAAAAATGCTTTGCCTGTACCCTTAAAAAATGAAATTCAAAATGAAGTCTATCAGCGTTATGTTCAAGCTAAAACAATTGAAGCTAGAATTAATTGGAAAATGGTTTATCGACAGATTCCATTACCTGAAAATTTATCATTACCAGTAAGAGAGGTCTTAATTGTTAAACATGATATGGTTACGAGTCGAAAAATTGATAAAGTAGAACTAAAAGGTATATTGACTAGTCGTTTAAAATATCCACAAGAAGCCGATAGCTTAACTTATACTACACATGATTTAAAAGTACTTGATGCATTAGCAGAGCATAAAAAACTTGTCATGCGCTATAACTTCTCAACTTATCGAGCTTATATTTATCAAGGTAAAACATATCGTTTAACACCAATGACAATGCCTTTGGTGACGGCTCAGGCACAATCATACCCTGTTACAATTAAAGAAGCCTCAGATAAGCGCTCAAAAGTACGCACGGATAAAATTCCATACCAAGATCCAATTTTGCAGTCTTTGCCAGTTTATGTGCAGTAACCCTACTTAGGTATCAACATCAAAATCGCCACAATAAACATCATTAATACAAATAAGCGCTTTAATACAATTTGCGGTAAGATATGTACTAATTTAACACCAACAATGCTGCCTATTAAAGAAGGAATAACAGCAGATAGAAAAATCGTAGTATTTAAATAACCGATATGTGATAGTGATGTGCCAGTTTTAAAGGTTCCAATAACAATAAAGGCAATACCAGCTAAGGTTGAATAAGTAAATACAATGGTTGTTGATGTGCCGATGGCTTTTTTTATATCAAGGCCTGCTTTCGATAAAAAAGGTACAGTAAAAACTGAAACACCTAAGGCTGTAGAGATAGTGCCAATAATTCCACCTGATAGATTATAAGTGATTGGGTGGGGATTCCAGGTTTTAGATAGGTTAATTTTATAACGCCACATCCAAATAGCAGTCAGAAGAATCATGATACCAAAAAATAGTTTTACATAATCACTTGCTATATTTGATATTACAAGTGCGCCTAATACACCACCAATACTCATTGACCAAATGGTTTTTTTTAGCAGTGGATAATCAATATTTTTATATTTTCTTTGTCTTAAGGTTGCCATTAACCCTAATGGAATTGCCATGCCGCTACCTGTAGCTAAAGTCATTTGCATTGCATCATCAGTATGAGCATAAAAATGCACCACAATCCAATAGATTCCAGGTACTGAAATGAGACCTGCGCCGCCGCCGAAAATACTTGACATAAAACTTGCGAAAAAACCAACTAAGATTGATAAAATAATGACCATTGTGAAAATCCTTTAACTTAAGGATTTGATGGTATCACCAAACGTTAACTCTTCCAAGGTTAAAGTGTTAAATGACTAATCAAGGCTACAAGTAGTATCGTCACATCTTTTATTAATTTCTTCTGTATTTGTATCTAGCTTTTGGAAAGGTAGTTGTGGTTCACTTTGTGTATGTGCATGCTCAATGATTGATTGCTTTTTTGAAATGACACTATCAATAATATCTATTTGTTCATTGATCGCAGTTAAGAAGCTTTTGTGGTAATCGTTAAAATTTGCTTCATCTTGAGTAACTGAAGTAATTGGCTTTACAGACATATAATGAGCAAGATCAATTAACCTTACTTTATCACCGTAGTAATATAAACTAGCACCAATAGCTGTAATATTATGATTAAATATAAATAAAGCGATATTATTTATTTGATTTTTAATTGACTCTAAACTTTTAATGTTAAATTGATTTAGGTGATTTTCGAGTGTTCTACGGCTAAAAAGATAGTCAATTTGTCGTAAAAATACATTACTAGATTTAGATATTTGAAATCCATCAGCGCCACTGAGTTGGGCAAATGATTCATTTAGAGACATTTGAGTTTTATTAAACCAGTTCTTTCTATTAAGTTGATTGTAATCTGCTTCATCATCGGTAAATGTCTTTCCAAGTTTAACATCGATGTTAGGTGAACCAATAAATTGTTCAATATAAATATAAAATATTAAATCATCACCATATGTAGTATGCAGTTGTCTTATTTCTTCTGCTAATAATTCAATTGTTTCTGATAAACTTTCATCTTCAAGATAGAGTAGAATATCAACTGTATCAAATAGTAAGAGGTCTTTTTTGCCCTTCACTTTAGTTTTTTGAAAAACTTGAATTTGATATAGTCTGGCTGTAATATCTGATGCTCCAGAGGTTAACTGTTTTAACCAAATTTCAAGATATCCTAATGGTTCAATTGCATTTGTTTTTTTACACACGGCAGGAAGAATATAGTTTTCTTTTAAAGGTATTTCAACTAATGAGAAATCATCTATATGACCAGCGTTGATTTCTAAACCTTGTTTTTGAGCTTGTATTTTATCCTTTGAGTGTATTTCAATACAGGATGACATAAATGCTTGATATGCTTCATCAATATTCAAATGTTCATCTTTATCTTTTTCATCATACATAACCAGCATCCTTCTGAGTTAGTAAATCATTTAATATAAGATGATAGAATATTTTTGAATAAATAATCAAACAAATTTTAGTTAATATAGAGAAATGATTAAAACCATCGCGCTTTAGCATCAGTTAATATGCCATCAACTGGCATATCCCAATGTTCATTAGGACATTGATCAATCTGTTGAAATTCGTAAGCACAGCCAACTAATGTCGGTGTGTTAACATTTGACTTAAATTGGAATGTGTAGTCATAAAAGCCACCACCCATGCCAATGCGATTGCCATTTAAATCAAATGCAACCAAAGGCATAAAAACTAAATCCATCTCCCAGGGTGCTTTTAGTGAATCAAGATTAAAAAAAGGTTCATAAATACCAAAACGATTCGTATAAAGCATTTCATTTTGGTTATAGTTAGCAAACCAAAGCCCACGTTTGATAATCGGATGTAAAACTGGCAAATATAGGGTAATGTCTTTAAAATTAGCGTACTCAACTAAATTACATAAATCAGCTTCACCATCATTAGGAAAGTAAATAGCGATTGATTTTGGTTGGTTTTTATCGATGATATCAAGTGCATTTTTTAGTAAGTTTTCATTTAATTGAAATCGTTCAACGGTTTCTAGTTGTCGGCGTTTTTTACGAATGGCTTTACGAATCTTTACTTTATCATCCATTTGATGGCTAACCAATAGTTTTTGAGATATGATTTTTAAAGAAGTAAGCTACCCAAATTTGGCGCTGTCTACAAGGCTCTTGAACCCTCAAGAACCAGGTGGGTGCTACATGGACACATCGGGCTTCTCGATCATAGACGAGCTTGCACTCCCGCATTCAATTAAGCTCCCGTAATTATAAGCATCGGCTCAAGACTGTAGAGACTGGCGCACAATTCAGGCAGCAAACTTCTTAATAAGAACTATATGATAAATTTACCCTAAAAGGCAAGTAATGCAGGAATAAAATAGTTTAAAAAAATACTTGCATTTTAATTTATCAAATTAGTAACAAAATGGTAGGATAGGCGTATTAATAGATAATGTGAATAAAATAATGTCTAATGAAGAAGAAAAAATGCCAGAGTTTGACGAGGTCGCAAAGGCATTGAAACACTTAAAAGCAATGACTGAAGTTGCTGAATCCCATGGGCTTTTGTGCGCACTTTTCAGTGGCGGAGCTGATGTGCGCATCAGTGCTTGGGTTGACTCAATGCTGACAACATTTGTTGAAGAAGGTGATATAATGGCTGAAAATGCACTAGTGGTACTTGCTGGTGTATTTGAAGCGACTAAAAATCAATACCAAAGTGGTTTTTATGATTTAGAGTTGTTATTACCGGATGATTCAACTAGTTTCCATCAGCGTATTGACGCCCTTGCTATGTGGTGTCAGGGTTTTTTATCTGGATTAGGTTTAATGGGATTTGCTTTTGAAGCCAGTCATAGTCAAGAGATAAAAGAAGCAATTACTGATTTATCTAAAATGTCAGCATTACAATATGATGAAGAAGAAGAAGGTGATGAAGAGTCAGAAAAAGCATATAATGAGTTAGTTGAATATGCAAAAGTTGCAGCATTATTGCTACATGCAGAATTAAGTGCGTTAAATCAAGCAAAGGCAAAGCCATTGCATAGTGCGCGTGATTTAACAGATGATTAATCAATTAATTTGAATAAATATATGACAGCTACAGATCAAACCATATCTAAACACATTAAAACGGAGATTGCGATTGTCGGTGGTGGTTTAGTTGGACAAGCATTGGCTTTGGCAATCTCACCATATGTTGAGTCAATTGTACTGATTGACCGCATTGATTTAAAAGAGATGGCATTAGATAACTTTGATGCGCGAGCAATGGCTTTAGCATATAATGCATTGTGCATTTTAAAGGGTTTAGATTTATGGGATGAACTAAGCGAATATTGTGAACCTATTCATCGAGTTCATGTCTCTAATAAAGGCTTATTAGGTCGAGTTGTATTAGATCATAAAAAAGAACATAAGCCCTGCTTAGGTGCAATCTGTGCATTTCCAAGAATTTACTCAGCAATGCATGAAAAGTTATTAACTAAAGAAAACATAAAGTTAATAGCACCAGCTGAGTTAGATTCATTAGATACAGCAACAAATCAATTAACTGTACGTAATCAAGCAAAAGATGTAATAGAGATATCAGCAAAGCTAGTAATTGCTTGTGATGGTGCGCGATCAGCTATTCGTAGTAAGCTTGGTATTGAAGTTGAACATACAGATTATCAATCCTATGCTTTGGTTTGTAATGTTGAGTTAAAGCGCTCACATCAAAACTATGCTTATGAGCGTTTTTATGATGATGGTATTGTTGCAATGCTGCCGATGAAAGGCAATCGAAGTGCCTGTGTATTTACATTTAAAAAGGATCAAAAAGAACAAATTGCTCTAATGAATGCTGACGAGTTGTGTGGCTATTTGCAAAAATTATTTGGCTATCGATTAGGCAGATTTATTAGAATTGGTAAATGTGATATTTTTCCATTACATTTAATGGTAGCTAAAAAACTCTATTTAGCTAATACCTTATTATTTGGTAATGCTGCACATTCACTACATCCGGTTGCAGGACAAGGCTTTAATTTATGTTTACGTGATATTGCTGTATTTGCAGATTTAGTGAGTTGTTATGGAATTTCTGATGATAATGAACAACTACTTAAAGCATTTGAACAACGTAGGCTTAAAGATCACAAGCAAACAACTTGGGTAAGTGATCAATTGGTTAATTTATTTTCTAATAACGAACGAATGATCAAAGTATCACGCAGTCTTGGACTTCATTTAACCGAACGTCTACCTATTGGTAAATCTTTGATTAATCGAATGATGATGGGAGATATGAATCAATTACCATCGCTTGCAAAACAAAGGATTCATCAATGGGAAATATAAAAGAATATCAAGCTGTTATTGTAGGTGGCGGTATGGTTGGTTTGGCGCTTGCCAAAGGCTTGATTGATCGAGGGCTTAATATTGCAATCGTTGAACGAAATCAACCTAAATTACATTGGTCAAATAATGATAAAGATTTAAGAGTTAGTGCGATTAATCGATTTTCTGAACAATTATTAGATAATTTAGATGTTTGGGAGGCAATCAATCAGCATGAAATTGCAGCCTTTAATCAAATGTTTGTGTTTGATGAAGGTAGTTCAGGGCAAATTCGAATGGATGCTGCAGAAATTGCAGAGCGTGAGCTTGGTTTTATCATTGAAAACCGTATTATTGTTAAAACATTATGGCAAGCATTAATGAATAAAAATGCTGCACTTTATGTGCCATGTACGATCGAAAAATTAGATCGTTTTGACAATCAATGGCAATTAGCACTGTCAGATGGTAGAAAAATTGAAACACAGTTACTCATTGGTGCTGATGGCGTAAGCTCTTGGTTACGTAATCAGTGTCAGTTTCAAGTAAAAAAAAGAGCTTATCATCAGCATGCTATTGTGGCTGAAATTGAGACTGAACTTTCACACAAAAATTGTGCAACTCAGCGTTTTTTAGCAACAGGTCCTTTAGCATTTTTACCTTTAGCTGACCCGTTTCGCTGTTCAATTGTTTGGAGTACGACTGAGCATGAGGCAACACGTTTACTTGCACTAGATGATGAGGCATTTAATATTGAGTTAACGAATGCACTTAATCATCACTTAGGTATCTGTAAAGTTCAATCTAAGCGAGTCAAATTTCCATTAACTGAGCAGCATGTTGAACGCTATGCTAAAGATGGCGTTGTTTTAGTTGGTGATGCTGCACATGTTATTCATCCATTGGCTGGTCAGGGTGTTAACCTTGGTTTTAAAGATGTAAGCTCATTGATTAATGTATTAACAAACGCACATCAAAAAGGGCGAAGTTTAGGTGATCTTTCAACATTACAGCAATATGAAAGAGAACGACGTTGGCATAATCAATTATTGATTTGGATGATGGCTGCATTTAAATCTGGCTTTTCAAATGAGTCAAAATTTTTAGGTTTTTTAAGAGGAAATGGACTTTCTTTTGTTGATAGGAGGGCGTTATTGAAACGATTTTTTATGACGCAAGCTATGGGCAAAAAAGGTTTACTATAAATGATAAAAACAGATGATTTTAATTATCAACTACCGAGTGAGTTAATTGCGCAATATCCAACAGATAAGCGTGATCACAGTCGATTATTAGTTTTAGATCGAAATACGAATCAATCTAGTGAAATTAATGATCAACATTTCTTTGATTTACCTTCATTGATTAACTCGGGTGATTTACTTATTTTTAATAATTCAAAAGTGATGCCAGCTAGAATATTTGCTCATAAACAAACAGGTGGCAAAGTTGAGTTATTGATTGAGCGTATAATAGATGATTTGACAATATCTTCACATCTTCGTGTATCACGAAAGCCAAAAGTTGGTGAGTTTATATTTTTGGATGAAGATACAAAGTTTCAGATGTTAGGCCATACTTCTGGTACTTTATTTAAATTAAAATTAATACCGACAGATAAAATTCAAACAATTTGGCAAGTGATGGATTTATTTGGTCATATGCCATTACCACCCTATATGCAACGTGAAGACCAAAAGCTTGATCAAGAGCGTTATCAAACAGTTTATAGTCAGCCATTAGGCTCTGTTGCTGCACCGACGGCAGGGCTTCATTTTACAGATGAGCTGTTAGATATATTACAAACAAAAGGTGTTAATACGGCCTATATCACATTACATGTTGGCTCTGGTACTTTCCAACCGGTTAAAGTTGATGATATTTCATCTCACAAAATGCATAGTGAAGTAATTGAAGTATCAGAAGATGTTTGTCAAAAAATTAGAGAAACTAAAGCGCGTGGTAATAAAGTAATTGCTGTAGGGACAACAACAGTACGCTCTTTAGAGACAGCAGCAATATCAGGTGAGATTAAACCTTTTATCGGTGAGAGCGATATCTTTTTATATCCAGGGAAAAAGTTTCATGTTGTTGATCAAATGATTACTAACTTTCACTTACCAAAATCAACCTTAATTATGTTAGTTAGTGCATTTGCTGGTACTGATCGAATAAAGCGCGCTTATGCACATGCAATCCTTGAGCGATACCGATTTTTCAGTTATGGTGATGCTATGCTTATTTTATAAAATAGGGATAGTTTGTCTTAAATGAAGCGATTATTTATAGCATTGTTTTGCTTATTTACTTTAGTAACATCAACGCTTTGGGCGCTAAATCAACCGCCACAACCAAAAGTTTTGTTATCCGGCGAAAGTCAATCAAGCTTAAATGAGCAGATGGCTTCAACTGAACCTGTAAATGTTGCACCAAAGGTTGAAGTAAAGCCAGTTAGTCAATTATTAGAGAAGCCAAGTGACTTATTTGTTAAACAGGTGAATGATTTTAATCATGATGTTAATCAATTATTTAAAAAAGTGACATCCAAAGTTTCATCAATGCCTGATAGTGAAATTGCAATTATGTATTTACAGATTAAATCAGCACAACAGCGTAATTTATTATTACAGCAGCAAAATCAGATTATGGATGAAATTGCATTACTAAATGCAAATATCAAAGTTTTAATTAAACAAAATAATGAGTTATTGAGTCATAAATAATAAAAACCCTGTAGAGACGCGATTTATCTGTATATGTCAAATACCCATATTGGGTTGATTTGTGTGCCCATATTGGGTATATTTAATATATAAAAATATACATGGATTGTTTAAACAGACTATGAAGTGGCAAACAATTATTGAAACGCCTGAATTTCTGAGAGTTATTGAAAAATTTGCTGATAGAGAGGTAGTGGATGAAATGATAGAAGCGATAGCTAATAATCCAGAAATTGGGGATATTATTCCTAGAACTGGAGGCTGTCGTAAACTTAGATGGCAACGAAATAAAAGTCGTGGTAAAAGTGGTGGATTCAGAACCATTTATTATTACTATGATTCATCGATGCCAATCTATTTATTATTAAGTTATCCAAAATCAGTAAGAGATGATATTGATTTTGAAATAGAGAGTACTTTAAAAGCATTTGTTAAAAGTTTAGTAAATGCTCATAAAGAAAAGGGGTGATTAGGATGGATATTAATTTTAAGAAAAGTTTACTAAAAAGTGCAAAAGAAGCTGTTGAAATTGCACAGAATAAAGCAAGGCCTGCAAAAGAGCATAAAATTTTTATTGCAGATGAGATAGATGTGAAGAAGATTAGACAGAAATTAAATATTACACGTAGTGAGTTTTGTGAACGTTACGGCTTTAAATTAAGAACACTACAAAAGTGGGAGCAAAGAATTAGTCGGCCGGATAGTGCAACTAGAGCTTATCTAACTGTAATTGATAGAAATCCAGATATTGTGGCGCAAACCCTTCAGCAAAATGCAAGTTAAATAAAAACCCTCTAGAGACGCGATTTATCGCATCTTGGGTCAAAATATATTGATAATACAGTTAATTATGAATTATGAATTATGAATTATGAATTATGAATTGCTTTTTTCTGTAATCCAAGGACATGCATTAGATTGACCATTGATTTGCTGACATAAAAACACAATATTTTGATGATTTGGTGATGATGTTTTTTTATTATAAATTGTATATGAGGTAACAGTTTCATTATCACAGTTAACTTGCTCAATAGTAGCATCATGATTATCAATTGTAATATGACAGCTGACACTTGTTTTTGTAAAATAAACATCAAATTGTGTATTATCAATAAGCTTTGGGCATGTTCCGTAAAAAATACCTGTACCATGATTTGTTAGAACTTGGCCACAATGATTAATACTGATCTTACCAAGACCCAAATCAACTACTTTTGCAGGAAGGATATCTGTCGTTTCTGTTAGACTAGATATACTGTAGAGCTTATAGTTATTAACATCACTTGCATAATCAATTGCTGGTATTATTAATAGACTTAGACTGGATAAAAGTTTAAGTATCGTTTTATTTTTTATTATTATTGTTGTAATCATTATGCTTGCAACCCTAAGTTATCTTACGCATAATATAACGCAATGCGTTTAATGTTGCAAGTATTATGACTGATTTTATTTTTAATTTGTTTGCTTAAAACGTAAAATTTGTTATTAACAATAAAAGTATTTAAAAAAATCCTTAACTTTTGTTTCAATCATAGTTTTAAATTAAACTAGAAAATTAATTATTATAAATCATTTAGTTAAAATAATGTCTAGTTAATTCAAATTGCGCGATAAATAACCAAATGTTACGCAAAGCTTCATTTTTTATTGCGCAATGCGTTGTAATTGTGTAATGCTAAGTTATTGCTTGAAAAAATGAAAGATAGGGGAGATTGTTATGCCATTAGATGAGCGTTTAGTAGAGTTGGGTATATTATCGCAAGCTGAATTAGATAGTTTGAATGAATTAGAGGATGTTAACAATAACCTTTTAGAAGAATTAAGATTAGCTGAGGAAGAGTTTGGTAAATTAGAAACATATAATAGTGAAACTTCCTCTAAAATGGCTAAAGAGGAAGTTGAAAGTATAATTTCTAAATATATGAATTTTGATCAACAGGTTTTGGATTGTGATCAAGAAATAAATAAGATTAATGAAAAGATACAACAACTTCAATTTAATATTAAAGCTATCCTTGAAAAAGAAATTATTGAGGATATATCATTTGATATATCAAATTATTCTAGAGAGCTGTTTAAAGAAAATCTGAGTGAATTTGAAGTAATATTTGAGCAGTTAAAAAATAAATTTCAATCAGAATTATTAGGCCCTGTAGAAGAAAGTAAAGAGGTATTTAAGCAATATGTAGAGTTACGTGATAATTATGACAAAGAGTATAAAAAACTTAAAGAATTAACAAAAGAATTAAAAGCTATTAATAATCAACAAGTTCCAAATAGTATGTTTGAAGAGCTAATAAAGTTAGTTCAATATGCCAAAGATAACTATTGTGAAGGGGGCATAACTAAAGGCAAAGCCAATGCCAAATTTGATCCATTTTTAGAATATGGTCTAGATGCTAATTCATCTAATAAAGAGGTATTGTATGCTTTATGCTGTGCATGGTTTGAAATGGAACGGAATAAAGGATTAAAGTCTGATAGTCAAGATTTATTTATTAAAAATATTGGAAAAGTTTTACCAGATATATCAAATAATGACTTCCAAGAGGTACTTGGCAGCAATCAACTAAATAAAAAGCAAAACCTTCAAGCACAAATATCATTTTCGGGATTTGAAAGATTAATAGGTGATAAGAATTTTAAAATTTTAACTTTATTAAATGCCCCACTAAAAAGTCAAGTGTTTAAAATAAATGAACAGAAGCAAAAAATAGAAGAGGAAATAGCAACTCAACGTAAGCATATAGCAAACGATCAGACAGGTCCTCAAAAATTTTATAATGAAAATAAAATAGCAATAGATAAATTTATTATAGTTTTAAATAGGACAAATGAACTATCTAGTTATTTAACTGATTTGCAAGCAAATAATGAACTCTTACCCATAAAAGAAGCTGCTAAAGCTTCTATAGAACGTAAAAAAAATAGCCCAACAGAGTCTAAAGCTGAAGTAGTTAGAAAATTAACTAATGAAAAAGATAAAATAGAGAAAAATATTAGTAATAATTTTACTAGCTTTAGTCAACAACATAAGATAACTGAAATTATTGGAAAACAACTACAATCTTTATCTGAGCAATTAGATCAAATTTTTGTTTGGGAGGTAAATGGTAAAGATTCTAATTTTTCACTAATATCTAATTTTCAAGCATATATAAAGACAATTAATGATAGAGTGAAAGAAGTAAAGAGTGGGCTAAATAGTAGTATAAGTGATTTTCAAACGCTAATGAACATATTAAATGAGTCATCAAAATTGTTATATGATGGAAAAAAAGAAATCTCTAATTTAGTTCATTGGTTGCTTGTTAATGCTAACACTGAAGTATCGCTACCTGAGGGTATAAATTTTGATTTAAATGGTTTTGATTTAAGAGGTTGTAATTTCTCTAAACTTAAACTAAATAATTTAAGTTTAGAAAATGTTAAATTAGGAAAAATTCAGGATGTTAATAGTCAATTTAGACTATTTAAGTCTATGTTTAATCTTAATAATAATGTAACTCCAATGGAAGCTAAAGAGAGCTTATTTAAAAAGATAGCTGAAGATGGTAAAGAAATAGTTTTTGAACGTTGGCAGAAGTGTTTTTCTTACTTTCCTATATTAAGTATTGAGACATTAGAGAGTGATTTAGATAAATATTTTCAAACAATTGATGACATGATCCAAGATAATAATCAATTCGATATTAAGCATGTCCAAGATGGGGCTATTATTAAAAATTCAGTAATTACAGATGGGGTTTATAGTAATCAAAGCTATGAAAACAATAGTTTTGAAAGCTGTGGTTTTACAAATATTACTTTTAAACAATGTACGTTCAAAAATGTCAAATTCTCTTCTAATATGGAAAATGTGGCATTTGAAAACTGTACATTTTCTAATTGTGAATTTGGATCTGAAAATAATAGTTACAACATAAACGCTAAATTTAGAAGTTGTAATTTTTTAGATAAAACAATAGCTCACAATGATTGTCTAGCCGTTAGTACTTTTGCAGATGAAAAGCTAAAAACTCTGGAACAAAAACCAAAAGAGGTACTAAAAAAAACTGGTAAAGCTAAGCCAAAAAAACCTAAGTTTCCAACCTTTAGACGTAGAAGCAAGCAAGTTATTTTTGGAGGTAATGAGGGTAGTATTTCTGCTTCAAATGATAGCTCACTCAATTCTTCAGTTGATAAAGAGTATACAAAACGATGTGAGATAAAAGATCAAAAAGTATCAACATATGCTGATTTTAAAATTTGTCTTGATCCAACTACAACTACAACTACAACTACAACTACAGCAAGTCCATCCTTAACAGAAAATATAGCACCAACTCAGAATAATAGTGATAATTGGGATGCTGCAGAATTTATGCATAAATATAACCATCCAAATGAAGAAACTCATCCAAATGAAGAAACTCATCCAAATGAAGAAACTAATAGATTAGTCTGGATGAAAGAAAATATCAATAAGGTTAAAAATATTGACGATTTATGGAAAATTTATAAAAAATTTAATCACCAATATAGTGAAAATGAAGATATTATTAATTTCTTAAAAGAGGAAATTTATAATAGAGGCAAGCAAAAACAAGAAGAGCTAGTAGAAAGTCAAAATTTACTTCCTGTTAATTTTCAGTTTTTAACTGATGTTTTTAAGCAGTTATTTTCGGAAGAATCTCAATTAGAGTTATTAAGTGATAGCGATAAAGACTTGATAAGAGGTATTCAAGGCGGTCAAATTAAATTTGAATATCTAGATGCATATAAGAATTACACAGAACCAAAACAAACGGTAGATGGTAACTCACATATATCAGTAATTGCGGTTAAAGATATTGCTCATGAAATGAAAAAATGTAGAGATATTAGTCGTCTATTGCACATAGGTTTAACTAAAAACCCTATGAAAGTTGATGATATACTCACTCATTTAAATGCTAGTGATTTATATTATTTAATGTTACTAACAAAAAATGATAATTATTCAGAATCAGCGGATTATGAAAGTATTTCTAATCAATTAAAGGTAATTAGTCGTAATCTGCAAGATAAAATTAAAAACTTTCTTGAGGCAATTGAGAAAAACTTATCTGTAGAGCAAGCTAAGTATTTTCTATCTTTAATGACAAGTGACTTACCATTATCGGAGCATAAAAAACTATTTAGACTAATAAATAATCATAGTTATGAATCTAATTGGCCTGAGAAATTAGATTTAAGTGATTGTGTTGGTTTAATAAATAACTGGTTGTTATTATTTGATAATCAATATTCATTTTATGAGTTTGAAAATTTTGATGTTCATCATCAGGTATTAAAAATATTTCGAGATGAGTTTACAAAGATATTTGGACCGCAGTATTTATCTAAGGATAAGTCAAAAATTCAATTGGATCCAGAACTTTTTGGTCAGTTTAATATTGATCAACTAAAAGTAGGCCTTAAAAATCACTATTATAAAAAGGCGCTAGAGTATCAAGAGGCAGATATAGTGAATCAAATTCTTACTCGTGCGACATTGCAGTGTGTTACTGAGAAAAAGGTTGATCATACTATGCTAAAAGAGTTATTAAAAGAGTTTAAGATAGAAATTAGTGTTAATACTGGGAATGATGGTAAAATATCATACACTGTAAATCCAACATCAAAATCGACATATAGGATAGAGCAATTAAATAATTTTCTTAAAAAGATATCTCAAGTTAAGGATGATACTAATAATAGTTTATATAATGCTTTATTTGAAAAAATTAAGGAAGTTAACTCTAGTGATTTAAGGGAAATTGGTGAGTATGGGAAGCCAGTTCCAATTTCATCTACTAATGTAGAGGGTATAATACAATTAAGCTTAAATTATGGTAATGATATTCACTTAAAAATAAAGCAATTATATGAGAGCGAGCGTACGCCGTTGATGCTTTATGAACAAAGAAATAATCTTTCTTTCCAAGGATCTAGTACTAGTGTGCCATTGCTGTTTTCATCAATAGGAGTTGGAGCTACTACGATACCTAGCCCTAATCCAGCATAATGAGTAATAAAATTTTTAACTTGACGTAATATGTTATAAAATAGCATTCTATAACAATAGGTTAATTAACTTATGCGGCGAATATTACCTCTAATCACCGCAAAATATGCGGTGAATAATATTCGACTATAGTAGCAAAAACTTGAATTGTAGCAACAATGTGACTACAATATTTATATGAAGTTTATATTTAAGGAGATTAATATGAGTATTGCAGATACTTATGTAAGGGCAAGAATAGACTCTGAAACTAAAGAAAAGGCATCTGAAGCATTACAAGCAATGGGATTATCTGTCTCTGATGCTATACGTTTATTAATGATTCGAATTGCAGATGAACATCGTTTACCATTTGAAATTAAAGTTCCAAATGCAGCGACACAAAAAGCAATGGATGAATTAAAAAGTGGTAAAGCTAAAAAATTATCTAGTGTTGAGGCTTTAATGGATGACCTCCATGAGGACGATTGAGCGATCTACAATATTTAAAAAAGACTATAAACGTGAATCTAAAGGAAAGTATCAAAAATCATTAGATAATCTATTAATTGAAGCTATAACCCTGATAGCAAATGATAAATCTCTAGGTGTAAAGTATCGAGATCATGCTTTAAGTGGAAACTGGGATGGGCATCGGGAATGTCATCTTAAGCCTGATTTACTACTAATATATAAAAAACCTTCTGCAAATGTATTGCAATTAGTAAGATTAGGCTCACATAGTAATTTATTTAGTAGCAAGAAAAAATAATCAAATGTTATAAATAATTAAAAAACATCAAGTTAATTGGAGTTTGCGGCGAATATCACCTCTATCACCGCAAAATATGCGGTGATTAATCTTTTAAACAGCATAAAACTTTCAAGTATTGATGGTTCTTGTTATAATTAATCATAATGATTAATTTTGAATCATGGTGATTGACATGCAAAAGATACAAGTTATGCTTGATGATAAGCTTGCATCAAATTTAAAAAAAAGTGCCAAAAAAGCTGGTTTATCAATTAGCTCTTATACAAGAATATTACTAACTAATGCTTATAATAAAAGACTTTCAGCATTGGAAAAAGCACTCAAGGAAACAGATGGTGATGTGCATTCTTCAGCAGAAGACTTTTTAAAGGAATTAAATGAAATGATTGATAATGCTTGATGTTATAAGAAAAAAGCAATTTATTAAATCGCTTAAAAAATATCGTTCAAATAAACCTGTATTAATAGAATTAGAAAAAGTTGTTAGATTATTAGTTAATGAATTACCGATCCCAAAAAAGTATAAAGATCATGAATTAAAAGGTAATTTTAAAGGAATAAGAGAATTACATTTAAAACCAGATGATTTATTGCTTTATGTTAAAATAGAAGGTGAGAGTATTATATTAATTGATATAGGTAATCATTCTAACCTTCTAAATATGTAAATAGTATAAAAATAGCAATTTATAACAATAAGTTAATTATTTAATGCGGCGAATATTACCTCTAATCACCGCAAAATATGCGGTGATTAACCTGTAACAATTCTCTTAAAACTAATAATAATATCTTTGATAAAATAAAGGGTAAGTTTGATAGAGATGGAGTTTTATCACAATGCCGTTATCTATAGAGAATAAACAAAAAATCATTAATTTTTTATTGAATACAGATATTAACAATGATGATGAAGTCAATGAAATATTTTTAGATATATATAAAGAAATTGCTAAAGAAACTTCAGATAAACACCCTGAAATTGAGCTTAATAGTGAAAAATACTTCTCAACAGTCATCCCAGAGATTAATGACAGATTGGTTGAATATTTAAAAAATGAACATTTATTTGATGATATATATCCATACTATCATAAACTAAGACACTCAGTTTCTCAGTGGGCACCAGAAGGTAAATATATGGCTGAAATTCCAAAGCTTGCCCCATTTCAGGGATCACTATTAGAAATTTTGGATGATGGTCTGATCGAGAAATATGCATCAAAGGTTGATGAAACCAAAACTTATGTGCTGTCTTTAGCAAAAGCAGATAGAGTAAAAGCGGATGAGCATTACAGAAAAATTGCAGCACTATTTAAAAGGTTAGAGCCAGCTATGCTCTTATTTGATTTGTATCCAGCGATAAAGAATTCTGAAATCATCAGTTATCGAGAAAGGTTAATTAAAATTACATTAGACTATTTGTTAAATAAAAAATTTCAACATTCAGAAGTCAGTTTTCAAAAACTTTTTGCAGCAAATAATGCTGTTTTAATAGCGTTTTTAAAAGAATCATTTATTTTTGAAAATGTATTTGATCAATATCACAAAATTAGAGCATCGCTAGTAAATTATTCAGTTGACGCTGATAATTTTAAAGATATACCCGATGTATTGCCAATTTGTGAAACACTTCATGAGCAATTAAATTGTGAAATAATATTAAATTATGCTTCTAGTCCAGAAAAGGCATTTGAGTTTTTATCGAAATTAACTAAAGCAGAGAGAAGTGATGTTTTTGATAAAATAGCTAAATTTATTGAAATGTTAGAACCTGTAACTGCATTGATAAGTCAAAAGCAAACCAGCATAGATAGTGAAATTATACAATATCGTGATCATATGATTGCAACTGTCGTTAATTGCTTGACTATAGAGAAAGAAGAAGGTTTTGAAGGTGAATATAAAAAAAGTATTTTAGCTGCAGAACGTGCTTTTAAAGATTTAATTAATGATAACTTGCATTTTAAAATTGCTGAAGCGATTTATCCTTGGATTCCAAATCAAAAAATTGCTTTAGGACTAACGAACTTTTCTCATACTGTTACGGTTAATTTGCCATTTTTTAGTTATTTTTCAACTAGCCGTTATTCATTAACACAAGCCAGTAAAGAAGTCATTAAAGAACTTGATCAAACAATGTAGCAAATCATTTATATTTTAGTGCTTGAAAACAGCAAAATTAAACGCCATATTAATTTAAATAACATAAAAATTATTCACACTACATGACACCTACCAGAGCCATTCTTTGACTAATTGATATTTTAGGTTTAAATGTAGCTTTGATAATATTACAGATATACTCTGAAGAATTAATGGCTCTAGCTAGCGATTTAGCAATAGTTTCAGTACCAATTTTAATCAAAGA
>JAKJJQ010000032.1:0-34904 GCA_021713415.1 Thiotrichales bacterium 19X7-9 | reverse complement strand
TAATCAGAAAAAAAGATAAATTATTATATCTCTACAAACGTATTGTCTAAATTACAATATAGTGATGAGTATATGAGTAAAACACAAAATCAAATATTAACTACCTTTTCATTCATCATGATTGTACGAGGGCATTCCTAATACAGTTTTTATAAAGCTTAACTGATTGATTTATATATTATATGTTTTAATAAAACTACAAAAACAAACTACACCAGGAATGCTCTCCCCTTTTTCTGATGGCAATGGCAGAATGGGAAGGTTTTGGCAATCTTTAATATTAAGCCAATGGAATCCTCTACTTGCTTATATTCCTGTTGAAAGTGTCGTATTCAAACACCAAAAAGAATACTACAATGCCATTCAAGAAAGCACTGACAAAACTGATTCTGCTCCATTTATTGAGTTTATTCTTACCATGCTATTGGATGCTATAAACAGTGTCACCCCCCAAGCTACCCCTCAAATTAAAAATCTGATTTTGGTAATATCGGAAAAAGATTTAACACGAGATGAAGCACAACAACTACTTACATTAAAAGATAGAAAGTCATTTAAAGAATTCTATATTAAGCCTGCTTTAGATCAAAAACTAATTGAAATGACAATTCCAGAAAAACCCAATAGTCCAAATCAAAAGTATCGCTTAACAAGTTTAGGAAAACAATTGCTTATTGAATTAAAATCATAAAATAAAAAAATAATATTCATAATACATTCTCCATTAAGTTAGTGACAGGATTATACATAACCTAAGATTAAGCCTCTATCTACAGCCAAATTATTTAAATCATATAAAATCAATTGAAATTAGTTTTAACCTAATCTAATAGTCGGCATAATTAAATAAATAAAAAATAATGGCCCAATCATAAAGGTTAAATATTTATTATGGATATTTCATTAAGCTTAATGCTTATTCTAATTTTAGCGATTTTTTGTCAATGGTTATCTTGGCGAATTCGATTACCTGCTATTTTATTTTTATTAGCTGTCGGTATTTTATTAGGGCCGATTGCAGGTTACTTAATTCCTAATCTCCCCAAAGGCATTTTAGACCCTGAATATCTATTTGGTGATGATTTTCTACATGCTGCTGTCGGTATAGGTGTTGCGATTATCTTATTTGAAGGAACAATGACTTTAAAGTTTAAAGAAATTGGTAAACAAAATCGTAGAACCGTTGCACTTTTAATTACCTTTGGTTATATCGTAACAGCTATTCTAACAACTTATCTAGCCCATGAATTATTAAATTTTCCATGGTCAATTGCAGCGCTTTTAGGTGCTATTGCTTCTGTTAGTGGTCCAACGGTTGTCGTACCCATTCTAAGAAGTGTAAGACCAACACAGAAACTTTCTGATGTCATACGCTGGGAAGGTATGCTTGTTGACCCAATCGGTGCTGTTGGTGCTGTTATTGTCTATAGTACGGTTTCTCATTGGCAAAATAATGGCATTATTAATGCATTTATTTTCATTCTTATTATCGCTGTTGTTGCAAGTGCCATTGGCATTATCTTCGGCTTTGTTATCGGCGTTGCATTAAGACGTAGTTGGGTACCCGATTACTTATCAAATCTTTTTGTATTAGCTGCAATTGTTACGGCATTTGTTTTAAGTGAACATTTAATTGAAGGCTCAGGCCTTTGGACAGTCTCAGTGATGGGATTAATCGTTGGTAATATGCGTAGCACTCATATTGAAGAAGTCTTAAACTTTAAAGAACATTTAAGTGTTTTATTAATCTCCATTTTATTTATTATCTTAGGTGCAAATCTATCGTTTGATAACCTTGAATTAGTGATTTTACCAACGCTTGTATTACTTTTAGCATTACAATTTATTGTACGTCCTTTGGTTGTACTTTTCTGTACGATAAAAAGTTCACTGAACTGGCGAGAGCGAATCTTGCTTGGCTGGATATATCCACGCGGCATTGTTGTTGCATCTGTTGCGGCTTTATTCTCAATTAAGGTTGCCCAAGAAATGCATGAGCCTGTATTTGGTCATCAATTAGCCTTAGTTACCTTTTTAATTATCATTGGTACTGTCACCTTTCAAAGTTTAACCGCGCCATTTTTTGCACGCTATATTGGTGCCTCAGCCCCTGATCCAAGAGGCTTTTTAATTATTGGTGCTAATAAACTTGCGCGTGATATTGGTAAAGTCCTACAAAAGCAAGGTATTTATGTCTTACTGGCTGATAACACATGGCGTGAAGTTAATAAGGCCCGCCTTGAAGGCTTACCCTGTTATTATGGTAACCCAGCCTCAGAGCATGCTAATTGGCATATTAACTTAATTGGTATTGGTCGAATGCTTGGCTTAAGCCACTTAAATCAAGTCAATACTCTATCAGCAGTTAAATTTCGCCAAGAATTAGGGCGAGATACGATTTTTATGCTACCATCGGCTGATGATGATAAAACCACCATGTCTTTAATTGATAAGCATTATAGCAAACGACTATTTAGCAAAGACTTTAACTTTGATCAGTTTGCTCAATGGTTTAACCAAGGCGGTATTATTAAAACAACACTTATTACCAATGAATTTAGCTGGCAAGATTATCAGAAACAATATCACAATCGACTTGTTCCCCTATTTGTTGTCACCCCAAAAGAAAAATTTCATGTATTTTCTCCTGAGAGCGTCATTAATAATGAAGGTAACTGGCAAGCACCTGCTGGTTGGAAGATTATTAGTTTTATTTTACCTGAGCATATTTCTATGGAAGCTGATAAAGCATAATGCCTGAGTTGATGAGCATTAATCAGAAACTTTAATTCACCAAATTATTTCAACTGCTAGGCTTTCGTAATATTTTTGTAACACTTATCATTTAAGATAATTTAGTAATTTAAATAAGTGATGGTTTAGATATTAATGCTTAGCACATCGAAAGGCGATCGACGCTTTTTCTCTCTAGCAACGACATTAGCACTTGCTTTAGTTGTTATATTTTTAATGTTATTGGTAAGTTTAATTATCTTTAGTTTACCGAGCATTAAAGCCTTTGGTTTTTCATTCCTTTGGACTAATAAATGGAATCCAGTAACCAATCAATTTGGAGCATTAGCGGCAATTTTGGGTACGGTTGTAACCTCATTGATTGCACTAATAATTGCCGTTCCCTTAAGTCTTGGTATTGCCATTTTAATCGATAGCTTATTACCACGAAAAATCGGTCAAATCTTAGCTCGATTAATCGAGCTTATGGCAGGAATTCCAAGTATTGTTTATGGTATTTGGGGATTATTTTTCTTACTACCATTTATTCAACAATTACAATTAAAATTACTGCCCTTATCAAACTATATGCAGGCTAAATTTGACTTATTACAAGCCGATGGCTCATTTTTATACTATTTCAAACCGATTGTGATGTTTTTTGTTAAGGCATTACCAACAGGCAGTAGTATCTTTGCAGCAAGTCTTATTCTAGCGATTATGGTCATTCCTTTAATTTCTTCAATTATGCGCGAAGTATTAGGCAATATGCCTGATATGGTTAAAGAAGCAGCCTATGGTACTGGTGCAACACATTGGGAAGTGACTAAATCAGTATTACTACCATTTGCAGCACCTGGGTTATTAGGTGCTATTATTTTAGGCTTTGGCCGCGCACTAGGTGAAACAATGGCCGTTACTTTTGTTATCGGTAATACGCATGCATTAGAAGGCTTATTTATGCCATCAACTACCATCTCTGCTACCATTGCCAATGAGTTTAATGAAGCTGTTGGTACACTATATCCATCAGCTTTAGTTGAAACGGGATTAATTTTATTTATTATTTCACTGATAATTTTATTAATTTCACGTTATTTCCTTAAAAAATCTAAAAGGAAGCCTTCATGAATCTAGCTGAAAGCACACCCATTAAACGTAAAATCAAAAATATTGCTTTTAGAAGCCTCTGCTGGTTAGCTGCAATAATCAGTGTTTTAGTCTTATTAAGTGTATTACTAGAGCTCTTTAATCGCGGGATTGACTCTTTAAGTTTTGACCTTCTGTTATATGACACACGAAGTCTAGGCCTTAGAAATGCAATTATTGGTTCATTGATTATGACCTTATTATCGATTTTAATTGTCACCCCCATTGCCATTTTAATTGCAACATTTTTAGTTGAATGTAGAGATAAAAATCGCCTCGTTAAATCGATTCGCTTTATCAATGATATCTTATTAAGTACACCGTCTGTTATCGTTGGGATTTTTACTTATACGCTAATCGTAGCTTATAGCCGCTTCTCAGCACTGGCAGGCGTATTTGCCTTAAGTTTAATTGCATTACCTATTATTGTTAGAGCTTCTGAAGATGTACTATTTCTTGTCTCACCGATGTTAAAAGAAGCAGCCATTGCATTGGGAGTGCCAAAATGGAAAGTCATTGTTATGATTGTTTATCGCTCAGCAAAAAGTGGTTTAATTACCGCTGTCATTTTAGCAACAGCACGGATTATGGGTGAAAGTGCACCACTTTTATTTACCTCAGCAAAAAATAGCTTTTTATCATTTAATTTAACTGAGGCAATGGAATCTTTACCTGTAATGATTTTTGAAAACGCCATGCAGCCATACCCCCAACTTCAAAACCTTGCCTGGTCTGGTGCATTAATTATTACCGTTTTAGTGCTTATTATGAATTTATCTGCCCGTTGGCTTACCAAAAATAAATAGTTAGTAAAGAGGCTTATTATGTCTAATGACAATCAATTAAATAAACAAAAAACTTCAGATAATACAAATGCATATTTTGAAGTAAAAAACTTACATTTTTTCTATGGTAAGTATGCAACACTCTCTCGTATCAATACTTCTTTTAATAAGGGTGAGATTACAGCATTAATTGGCCCATCAGGTTCTGGGAAGTCAACACTTTTAAGAACATTTAACCGCATTTATGATTTATACCCAGGTCAACATGCAACCGGTGAAATTTTAATCGATGGTGTTAATATTCTCTCTGACTCTATCGATGTTAATATGCTGAGAAAAAAAATCTCGATGGTTTTTCAAAAGCCCACCCCCTTTCCAATGAGTATTTTTGATAATATTGCTTTTGCAGTTAAAATTCATGAAAATTTAAAAAAAGACCAGCTATCAGATCGCGTCGAACAAGCGCTAAGAGATGCAGCCATTTGGGATGAGGTTAAAGATAAATTACATACGCCAGGAACCTCATTATCAGGCGGTCAGCAACAACGCTTATGTATTGCAAGAACGCTTGCAATTAAACCAGAAATATTATTACTTGATGAGCCAACCTCAGCCCTTGACCCTATCTCAACTCAAAAGATTGAGACACTGTTAAAAAAACTCAGCAATCAATATACAATTATTATTGTTACTCATAACTTAAAACAGGCGCAAAGATTATCCAGTTCGACTATCTTTATGTCAGAAGGACAAATTATTGAACAAAATACAACAGAAAATTTATTTAATAACCCACAAGATCCGTTAACCCAACATTATATTCAAAATGACTGATAAGGAGTCTTAGTGATGTTAAGCAGCAAGCAATATAGAAGAAAGCTTAAAGTATTATTATTTAGCCTTGTAGCTACAAGCGCTATTCTAACGTTAAGTGCCTGTTCTGACTCAAACCAATCATCCGATGGTAGTACGACATCGAGTTCAAATATGAAAATTATGGGTGCTGGTTCAAGCTTTATTTACCCTGTTATGTCACGCTGGTCAAATAACTATTATCAAAGAACCAATGTACAAATTAACTATCAACCCATTGGCTCAGGCGGTGGACAACGCCAAATATTCCAACGTACCGTTGATTTTGCAGCATCAGATCAACCACTAGATTCTGCAACACTCAAAAAATATAAGCTTATTCAATTTCCAATGATTGTTGGTGGTATTGTTCCTGTTGTGAATATAAAGGGTGTTTCTATGAATCAGCTAACTTTAAGTGGCACAGTATTAGCTGATATTTACATGGGTAAAATACGTTATTGGGATGATCCCAAAATTACGCAACTCAATCCAAAATTAAAACTTGCACATAATTTAATTATTCCAGTTCGTAGAGCAGATGGCTCAGGTACAACTTATAATTTTGCTGATTATCTAGCTAAAGTAAGTCCAACTTGGCAGAAAAATGTTGGTGTTAATACAACTTTAACTTGGCCAGCTACTACAATCGGCGCAAAAGGCAATGCCGGTGTTGCAGCCCAAGTAATGCAACTACCTAATAGCATCGGTTATGTCGAGTATGCCTATGCCAAAGAAAATCATATGAATACAGTTAAATTAATTAATAAAAATGGCAAAGCAATTGCACCTACTTTATCGAGCTTCCGTGCATCTGCTGAGTATGCTAGTTGGTCAAGTAAAAATGACTATCATGTTTTATTGACTGATCAACCAGGTAATAACAGTTGGCCAATTGATGCTTCAACCTTTATTTTATTACCAACAAATAATTCAAAAGAAACCAATCAAACAATTCTTGCATTTCTAAGCTGGGCATATGATGAAAAAGGTCGTGATATCGCTGCTAAATTAGATTATATAGGTATTCCTGAAACAACGGTAAAAAATATTAAAACGTATTGGCAAGAACGTTTAGGTAGTCATAATTAAAGATCAACTTTTTGTTTAATTTAGCCAAGAAATACCTTGCCTGCAGGATATCGTACTCTTGGTGTACTTTTAGTTGCTAAAAAGAAGCCCAATGCCAAAGGCCCAACTCTACCTAAAAACATAATAGCAATAAGGACAAAGCGTCCAAGATTATCTAAATTGGCTGTTACACCACGCGATAATCCAACGGTACCAAAGGCTGAAAAAACTTCAAAAGCTAAATCAATAAATGACTCATGATTGGTAATTGTAATAATAAATAAGCCTGTGATTGTAATTAAAAGACTAATAGAGACTAATGCTAATACTTTTAACATTTGCTCCATACTTAGGCTACGATGAAAAACAGAGATATGATCTTGGCGTTTTAAAAATGCAATCACAGAGAGCATTAATAGTATAAATGTAGTTACCTTTATTCCACCTGCAGTTGAGGTACTACCGCCACCGATAAACATCAAAGGCATCATCATTAACGATGTACTATTATACAGTGACCCTATATCAACTGTATTAAAGCCTGCTGTTCTTGTTGTTACCGACTGAAACCAAGATGCCCAAATGCGGGCAGAATTACTATCAAGCGCACCTAATGTCTTAGGGTTAGACCATTCCAACATCATAAAAGCAACCATACCCCAAAGTATTAAAAGTAATGAGCCTAAGAGCATTAATTTAGAGTGTAAGGTTAATGTTCTCCAGCGTCTTTTTTCATTAATATCCGTTAATACTGAATAACCAAGACCACCAATGATAAATAGTGCTGGTATTACAATATTAACTAAAGGATCACCAACCCAACGCGATAGGCTATCGGGAAATAATGAAAATCCAGCATTATTCAAAGCTGAAATAGAGTGAAAAATTGACTGCCATATGCCTTCTAACCAACCAAATTCAGGAACAAAGTGAAAAGCTAGCAAAGCTGCTCCTAACAATTCAAGAATAATAACAACTTTTAAAATAACCCAAACCAAACGAACTAAACTGCCCAAATTGGTATGATTAAGGTCTTCTTTTAGTAAGATTTGTTTACGTATTGGAATACGCATACCCAATGCGGTTAAGATTAAAACTGCAAATGTCATCAACCCCAAGCCCCCAAGTTGGATTAAAATTGCAATAATAATTTGCCCAAATACAGTAAAATGACTACCCGTATCTACTACAGCTAAGCCTGTTACAGTAACCGCAGATACCGCTGTAAATAAAGCATCATACCAACTAGTTGGTTCATTCGATGCAATGGGTAACATTAAAAAAAATGATCCTAGGATAATGCAGGTAGCATACATAATCATTAGAATTGCTGGTGGCGGTAATAGCACTGTATGGGCTTTTTTTCTTGAAAGTAATGTTCTTACAGGCATTAAAATAACTCGCTGAGTTTATTTAATTCATCTTTTGAACCAATTATAAGCAAGCGATCCCCTTCTTGAAGATCAACTGACATATCCCTAAAAGCAATAAAGTCTTTTTCACGCATCAAACCAACGATTGAGAAGTCTTTACCTTCATATTTCGTAAGTTTTGATAGTGTGACTTCTTTGACTTCAGCTCTGATAACATAACTAACTAAATAACGTCGATTACCAAGGTTAATATAATCAAAGGCATAAGATGTATGTAATGCTTCTGCAATTTGTAAGCCCATATCACGCTCTGGATGAATAATTCTATCAACACCCAGTCGTGATAGGATCCTTTGATGTGTATCTGATTGAGCTTTTACCCAAATGGTATCAACGCCAAGATATTTAACATTCATCGTAGCAAGAATATTTGCTTCTAAATCATCACCAATTGCAATTACAGCCACATCATAGTTTTTAACTCCCGCTTCTTGTAAGGCGATTTTATCTTTAGCATCGGCAATAACTACATGAGAGATTTCATTGGCAAATTGACGCGCTAATCTTTCATCGGTGTCAATACCTAAAATATCATCGCCCATCTTAGCCAGTGCTTGAGCAACTGTACCGCCAAAGCGACCAAGACCGATAATAACAAAATTCTTTTTCTTTTTTGGTTTCATAAAGAACTGTTCCATATGATAGATAGTTACAAATCATTGTTAGTTTAAACTTTTTATTTAGGCGGTTAAAGAAAATATTATATAAATAGTAATTGATCAATATCACTAACTACTACATAAAATTTAATTGCCAAAAGCATTTAAGTAGCGATAATTAAAGCTTACGCTATTATAAAAAGGAAATTATAAATTAGATGGCAACTTTAACAGGAGAACGATTATATCTTAATGACTATCAACTAAATGATGCGCAGATGATATCAACATACCTAAGCGATCCTGATATTACATTAAATACTGAAACACTACCTTATCCCTGTAATATTAATGATGCAAAATCATTAATCATGCAAGCGCATAAACTCGCCCAATCGAATCAAAAATCTTATTTTGCAATCAGGCTTAAACATCATCATGAATTTATCGGTAGTACATCACTTCGTTTTATCAATAAAAATGAAGCTTTCATTGGTTATTGGCTTGGTAAACCTCACTGGAAAAAAGGTTATAGTTTTGAAGCAGTTTCATTACTCTGTGACTATGCATTTCATCAATTAAAGTTAGATAAGCTTTATGCTGAGTGCTTAGATTACAATATAGCTTCAGCTAAACTACTTGAAAAACTTGGCTTTTTATTTCATCAAACAATAGAAAAACCACATCGTAAGACTAAAGTTAAAACATTTGGGGTTTATAAAAAAATACAATCATAATTATATAATTCTCATTCACTTTTACATCATATGTTAATTTAACCACCACATAAGGTTTGATTAATATCACATTGTGGTCGTATACCAGCTTGTCTTTGTTGTTGATTTAAATTTGAAATCATTTGATTCGTTAATGAGTTGATATTATCACATTGACAGACCTGGCTTGCACAACAACTACATTGAGCTAATTCCTCAACTAACATAATCTGCTGTAGTGTACTGACATCTTCAATCGTTGAACAAGACTGGCTTAATAATGCCATTTGCGTATGCTTTGCCGGTGGAAAAAGTGGATTATGCTCTTGGCCAATACCCACTGTTGTACACATCGTTGCATCACATGAATAAGCAACTTGTGTGCCATTCGATGTTAGATTATTACCATAGGCCGAACAAACATTCTGACAAAGCTTACCTTGAGGATTGATAATTTCCTGATAGTCATACTCTGAATTATAAAGTCCACAACCTTTATCTGTAGGGAAATCAGGTATACATTCTTGATGATTACTCTCAGATACATTATAAGCTGCTGACCATACATTATTACTTTTTAAATTTAACAATGAATAATCATTTGCTGTAGTAATATTTCTAGAAACCACTTTATTTGCATTACAATTTTGATCAGCTTGGCCTATTTGATAAGGTCCATTAAAAATAGGACACTTACATTCAACGATATTATTTCCATTAGCATCTTTTTCACCTGTTCGATAGCAAGGTGCTGTCATACAACCAGCATAAACTCCTGCGTCATTACCTGTGCAAGATGTAATAGAATCACCTGCATCTTGATTGATATAATCTTGTGTATAAATCGGTGAAAATACAGAAATTAAATCAGCACCAGGTACTAATAAATTGGTATTAATGGCTTCACACACAGGTGCCGTAATATCACCACTAGCACATTTTTCACCATTTTTACCACAAGCTTCTACAGTTTCTTTATAAATAGTTAAATTTGATATTGCATTAATATCAATTAAATAAGGTATTTTAGGTGAGATAGTATCGGTAGATATTTCATAACAAGAACAATTTGCATAAACACCATCATCTGATAATTTACAAGGTAATGGTGGATTATCTGGGTTAGTACCCGTTGGATCATCTGGACCTGAATAATAACATAATGCATATGAAAACTTTCTTCCTACAGGTGGCATACATTGAAGAAAATTAGAAGAGGTAGTTACAATATCAGCATAACTTGGTCCATAGGCTGTCGTATTTTTGCCATTAAAAGTATAAACATCACCAACACTTACCCCATTTAAAATAGCATCACTATATTCATGTGCATAAATCTTATTATTTGTATTTGCATAAGAAAAACTACTATAAAGAATCATCCACAGGCAATAACAACATAATACAACCAATAATCTGTGGATTATTTTTACACTCAATATTTTCATGAACTACCTCAAGCTTATTTTCAAACAATAAATCATAACTAAATTGTAGCTTATTGATAAAATATAGAGAGTCATGTAATTGTATTAATTTATTTAATCACTGTTTCTTTCAAGCGGTAAGTCACTACTATATTGAACAAACTCAATTTCAAATCCATTAGGATCGATATAATAAATATTTTTTCTAACACCATCCGATTTAATGGCAATAGAGCAACTAAAACCAGCAGCTTTAAGACGACTCTCTAATGCTTCAATATTATAAGTCACATAGGCAAAATGAGCTAAGCCTATTTGATTTGATGTTAAGTCTCGGTTATTACCAATACCATGATCACTAAATGCTATATACTGATACTGATCACCAAAATGCAGCCATTTTCGTTTATATTGATACCAATTTGACTCACCTTGTGAACGAATAGTCCAATGCGGAAATGCGGCTTGATAAAATAATAATGTTTTCTCTAAGTCACTAACAACAAGGTTTATATGTTCTAAATGCATAGTTATTCTCCTAAAAGATTTAATTAACATTTAAATCATAAAACCTCAAGTTAACTTAAGGTCAAATTTTTTTGTAATATTTATTTTCAATAAGATAATCGTTAAAAAATACAAACCTAATTATTTAATTTTTTAACAAGTTTAATTTCTGCAAGATTCAAGTTTGGTAAGTCAATACATATTCTTTTATCATTGGCTTTTATAAACTCTTTTTTAGTATAAAACTCTATTGCAGTAGCATTTTTTGACAACACCCATAAATAGACTTTCTTAATCTTACTTAATCTACTATCACAAATTACTTTATTGATAAGTTTTGAGCCAATCCCATAACCTATATAATTAGGATCTATATAAATTGTCTTAATTTCCACAGCATCAATAACTTGATCGCCAATAACATGATCAAAACAAATAAAACCAACAACTAAATTATGATACTCGGCAACAATAATATTAACTAACTTGCTATTTAACATGTTATGCCATAATAATTTTTTATCACTTTTTGTATAAATATGATTCAAATTGTTTTTAGAGATAAATCCTTTATATGCATACTTTGCACTTTCAATATGAATTCTAGCAATATCATCAATATCTGTTATTTCTGCTTTTCTAAAGTTAATTTCATTCACAGATTAAAAGTTACCTCAAGAATTAAAAAAATTTGCTACAACAGGGGTGACTATTTAAAAAAACACCAATATAATCTTGCCGAAATATGGTAAGAGCGATCAACATCCTTGTTGATTGTATTCTTAATCCTTTAAAGAATTCCTCGCTCTTTCCTAGGGGGTTGCAAGTATTATTCTCACATGTATGATCAAATCAGTATATAGAAAATTTCACTTTCCTTTGTGAGATATTGTCCATAGTAAAAATATCAATAACATTGAAAATTGATTTTTAAAATACTTAGATATCCTTATTTAAATAAGGATTTTATAAAAAGTCGGTCGATAAGCCGGGTTCTGTCGCGGACAATCATTCATCTTGGCTATCTGTCACCAGTCTAGCTCCAGCAACCTACCCGATCGCAGTATGGGTCATACCTTAAAGCGATCCTATTTGGTCTTGCTCCAAGTGGGGTTTACCCTGCCATTGATGTTACCATCAACGCGGTGCGCTCTTACCGCACCCTTTCACCCTTACCTAGTAAACTAGGCGGTTTACTTTCTGTGGCACTTTCCGTAAGTTCACACTTCCCAGGCGTTACCTGGCACTTCACCCTATGGAGCCCGGACTTTCCTCTATTAGCTTAAAACTAACAGCGATTGCCTGACCGACTTTTCAATAACATTATATCCTAATGGTTCGATAAAAAGCAAATTACCTAAAACTAAGTAAGCTAAGCTGTTAAATCTTATTTAAGATAAATAGGACTTTAAAAAGTTACTACCTTGATCAACTAACACATCTAAGTGAATTTGATCAATATGTGGTACTTTTGAGACATAAAATCGATTCTCATCGCCTAAATACTTAGTCGCATCTAAGCCTAGTTTTGAACTTAAGCCATGTGCTTTTGCTGATGGGTCAAGTTTTGAACCTAAGGCTTGGTTAATAACAACCAAATCCCTTTGAGCTTGAAATCGCGTTGCAATTGCCCACTCAATATGTTCAGGATCATCAATATCAATATCTGCATCAACAACAATTACCTGCTTAATATCATAATGACAGCCAAATGCACAGGCAATAATATTTTTTGCCAAGCCATATTCTGTTTTAGCTACTTTAACAACAATATGATAACGCCCTAACCCTCCAGGTGTTAGTCTTAAATCTATTACAGTTGGAAAGTTTACTTGTATACGTTGTAATATCGATGCTTCTCTTGAAACACCACCTATCGCTATATTTTCAATCCCTGATGGGTTTGATGTTTTATAAATTGGATTTTTTCTATGGGTAATGCAGCTAATCTGTATGACAGGCAACATATCTTGGCCAGTATAATATTTAGGAAATTCACCAAATGGCCCTTCAAGTGCTCTTAGATGTGGGAAAATATGCCCTTCAATTGAAATTTCTGCATTAGCTGGCACCCTAACTTCATTAGTATATGATTTAACAACACTTAATGGTTTTTGGTGTAAAGCCCCAGCAATTTCCAATTCACACTGATCACGTTTGGCAATTGCCTGTGAAGATAGCTCTGTTAATGGTTCATGACCAATTGTAATGGTAACAGGCAATGGTTGATTAACTTTCTCAGCATAGACATAATAAGCATGTAAATCTCTTGGTAACATCAAAATACCAAGCTTATCAGGAGCCATAACTTGCATACGATTAATCGATAAATTTTGCTTACCTGTCTGAAGATTTAGACCACTAACTAGGCCAGAAGTTACATAGGGACCAGCATCCTTTTCATGATGTGTTACAATTGGTAAAAGTTTTTTAATATCAATATTATCTTTATGAATGACTTCATGGACTGGCGCTTGGTCTTGACTGACTTCATCCCAAGGTATTGGATGTTCCATAGCATAACTAAAATGTTGTAGCATTTGTTCAGGCTTAACACCCATTGCATGTGCAACCCAGGAACGCCTCTGTAGTGTACCTGCAACTACAGGCACTGGATGATTACTTGGTTTTGGAAATAAACATGCATATTTACCTTCTACCTTTTCTAAAACACCAATTAATTCATAACGTAAGTCAATCCCTGGTTTCATAACCTTTAACAGTGATTTATTATCTAAATAATCTAACCATTGACGTAAATCTTTCATAGCCATCCCTTATTTTTTAATATTAATGATGTAAACAGTCATTAAGCGAATGATGATTGAAATTATCACTGGTTTTTACTTGCTCTTTTAAGCCTTCTTTTGAATCAATCTCTGTTGGTAATCCAATAAAAATACCATAATCATCATGATACTCAATAACTAAGCGCTTAGGATCACAAATAGTAATATCATACTGAGATAAGATTTCAATTGGATTTTCCAATAACTTTTCTCGAAACTGCTTATCAGTATTGGCTTTTTGATAAACCGATGCCATAGCTTTACAAATTGATGAATCCATAATCGATAAACTCCTTAATCCTTTTGAGTTCTAATCATAGCTTTTATATATAATAAATCATATAAATCTATTATTATACATGAATAGTTACTTCTGAAAGATAGCGAGATTTAATATGATTAATATAATCATCAGCTTCAAATACTTTATTCGTTGCAGATAACACAAGCTCATCAAAGCTTAATGATGATGCTTTTGAATGAACGTTTTCCTTAAGCCATTGCATCAATACTCTAAAGTCTCCTTTAGCTATTGCAGCTGGAATCTCAGGTTCAGCTTTTAGTGCTGCTTGATAGAATTGAGCTGCAAGCATTGAACCTAATGCATAAGCCGGAAAATAACCAAATAACCCTGCAGGCCAGTGAACATCTTGCATAATGCCATCTTTATAATTACCTTTTGTATCGACTGATAAATAGCTTTGCATTTTCTCATCCCACAAATGCACTAAGTCATTAACCGTTATTTCATCATTAATCAATGCTTTTTCTAATTCATAACGCAAAATTACATGTAATGGATAGGTCACTTCATCTGCATCAACTCGAATCAAACCTGCTTTAACTTCTGTATAATGACGATAGAGATTTTCTTTTGAAAATGTTTCATCATAATAATTAAAGGTCTCTTTAACGATATCAGATAAGATTGAGATAAACTCCATACTACGACAGGCATGCATCTCGACTAATAATGACTGACTTTCATGAACCGTCATTCCCAATGCATCGCCAACTGGTTGATATTGCCATTTTTGAGGCAGTTGTAATTCATACATTGCATGACCTGTTTCATGGCAAACTGCCATTAATGAAGAAATAAATTCATCTTCATTATAGCGTGTCGTAATACGGACATCGCCTTTAATACCACCACAAAAAGGATGTACTGCCGTATCAAGACGACCATGATTAAAATCAAAACCAATTACCTTCATGAGTCTATGAGATAACTCTTTTTGTTGATTAAGTGGGAATTTTTGCTTAAATACCCTTGGTTTAAACTGGCTTTGATAACTAATAATTTGTTCAATTGCATCCGGTAAAAATGCCTTTAATTGTGAAAAAATAGGATCAATTTTACTTGTTGTAATACCTGGTGAATAATCATCTAATAAGGCATCATAACTAGAACAGTTATAGTATTGCGCTTTTATCTTAGCTACTTCTTTAACACTATTAACTGTTTCTTCTAAATAAGGGATAAAGTCATGATAATTATTTTCAGCCCTTAATTTACGCCAAGCTTGTTCAGACTGCTTCTGATTTAATGTTAGTTCAGTTACAAGTTTTTCTGGAATAATACTTGCATCACTTAAGCGTTTTTTTATCCATTTCATATTCGCTTGTTGCCAATTATCCAGTTTAGCCACATCCACTGAATCAACCATTGATTTTAAATCATTTGAATTTAGCTTTTGATGTATTAACTGTGATAATGCTGCTAATGTTTGATTTCGACTATCACTTGCACCAACAGGCATCATTGTTTGCTCATCCCAACCTAATATATGACTAGCATTTTCTAAGTGACGAATGGTTTTTGTATGATTTTCAAGTGCTAAATAGTTATCGATTGACATAAATAAAATCCTTGATTGCATTGATATATAAACATTTATATAGAATATATAACTAAAAAACCATTCATTTATATAGATATATAGATAATTTTTACTGATTTATTTTTATAATTGAAAGTTTAAGGTACAAATAAAAATTTTGTCATGACAAAAAATAAAAAATTTATTTGCTTTTAGTCTTCTTAGGATTTGATTTTATTTTTTTTAGATTTTCAAACTTAGGATCCTTAGCAATACGATGATTAACCCATGACTGTTGCACAATTGTTAGTATATTATTAGTTAACCAATAAAGAACAAGTCCTGCCGGAAAGCTTGCAAACATAACGGTAAAAATAACAGGTAAAAACATCATTACTTTTGCTTGAACTGGATCTGGTGGTGCAGGGTTAATTTTTTGTTGAACCAACATAGATAGCCCCATCAATACAGGTAACACATAGTAAGGATCTTTAACCGATAAATCTTGAATCCAAAAGATAAACGGCGCTTGACGTAACTGAACCGATTCAAGTAATACCCAATAAAGCGCAATAAATACTGGAATTTGAATTAAAATAGGTAAACAGCCTCCAAGCGGATTTACTTTTTCGCGTCGATAAAGCTCCATCATTGCTTGTGACATTTTCTGTCGATCATCGCCAAGGCGTTCTTTTAATTGCTTAATTTTTGGTTGAAGCATGCGCATTTTAGCCATTGAGCGAAAACTTTTAGCTGATAATGGATAAAATAAGATCTTAATTAATAAGGTTACTAAAATAATTGACACACCCCAGTTACCGACAACTTCATGGATATGTGCCATAGCCCAAAAAACAATAACAGAAATAAACCATAAAAGCCCGTAGTCGATCGTATAGGATAAATTAGGAGCAGCAGCCTCAAGTTGATCTTTTATTGCAGGACCGATGTATAAATTGGCTGTTTGTGATTGTGCTTGAGATGGTGCAAGTTCAAACTGCGGTTGAATAATACCTGCGATATAGGCTTTATCTTGTTTATTCTCTTGTGTATAGAGTACATTTTCACCTGAGCCTTGTGGAATCCATGCGGTTAGGAAGTAATGCTCTACCATCGCTGCCCAACCATCTGTTGTTGTAATGTTTACTGGTGACTTCGCAATATTACTAAATGACTCTTTCTGGTATTTATCCGAAGTTGAAGATAAAACAGCACCAATGTAAGTTGCATAAGAATGTACATTTAAAAGTCCACCACCACTTTGAGGCTCTTTACGACTTAAAAAGTTATAAGTTCGTGCACTAAGAGAATGATTGGATATGTTTTTAACGGTCGTTTTTACAGAAATATCATAGCTACCGCGTTTAAATGAATAGATTTTAGTTACTTCAAGTTGACCATTATTAGCAACTAACGTTACCGATAATTCATTTGCACTACCCATTTGATAGTTTAATTTTTCTGATTTGAAATAAAGATTTTTTTGCTTAGTTGAAGTTGCTACAGCAGACTGTGAAATATAATCTATATTATTTTGATTCGTTAATATACTTAATGGTTGTTTATTTTCAATTGAAGTTGGATATTTTAATAAACTGGCATTAACAATCGTTGCATTTAATGGTTTTATTTCTAAATCTAATACATCTGTTTTAATATGGATCGGTTTAAAGTGTTCATCAGCTTTATTATTCACTAGAGCACTTTTTTGATCTTCCTTAAGATTTGTAGGTGATTTAGGAATTGCCTGAATTGGAATTTTTGAGTTGTTGTTATTTGTTTTATCTACTTGAGCAACTTCAGTTTGACTTACATTATCCTGTGGATGAAACCGTTGATAATATTTACTATAAAAAATCATAAATACCATAAAAATGGCTATTAATAACGCTAATCGTATATTGTTTGGTTTCATTTGTTAGAACCTTCTTGTTTGATTTCAGGAACTGGATCAAAGCCACCTTGGTGGTAAGGATGACATTTTAACAGACGTTTAACACTAAGGAAAAGCCCATATAAGACACCAAAGCGAATAATGGCATCGATTGAATAACGGGAACAACTAGGATAAAAACGACAACGTGGCCCTAGAATTGGGCTTATTGTATAACGATAAATGATAATAGGAATAATTACCATCTTGCGAGTTAATAATCGACTTTTTTGAATAATTTTTCTAAATCTTCCCATAAGTCCACTCGTTTGGCATCCTTAATATGTCGATTAGAGATAACTAATAAACGATAGGAGTTTAATTGTCGTCTATAATTGTAAAAAATAGCCTGAATAATTCGCTTTGTGTAATTACGTTCAACGGCTTTTTTTTGCTTTTTCTTAGCCAAAACAACACCAAGTTTTGGCATTAATAAGGTATTATCTTTTGTTATTAACAAAGTAAAAAAGCGTGTAGAGACACGCTTTGTATTACTTGAATTAAAAACAATTGAATAATCTTTTTTACTAAAACGATGTAGTTTAGGCAGCAAGTTTATGACGACCTTTAGCACGTCTACGATTAATAATCTTACGACCACCTTTAGTAGACATACGAGCCCTAAAGCCGTGGTTTCTTTTTCGTTTTAAATTACTTGGTTGAAATGTACGTTTCATTTTTTTATAAACCTTCTTAAGCTTGTGTATTAATTAATATTCAAATCGATAACGATATAAAGTATTAGTGGATGCATTTTAGATAAATCAAATTTAAGCGTCAACCTTTTTCTTGTATTCAACAATAGAATTTAGTTGTTTTCATTTGTGTATAAAATTTGAAAGATTTTATTTTGTGGATAGTTTATCTATTTATGTATAAACCCTAATCTTTATTAATTAATATTATTTATTTTATAGTTTTTGTTATTATAGGGAGTAGAAAACTCTGTGGATAGTTCTTATTTCATCAAATAAATCAAACACTAAGATTGTGTATAACCTTGTTTATAGATTGTGTATCCTTTTGTGGATTTATGAGGATAACTTTGGATAACTTGTTGTTGGAATTTTTAATCACAAAGAATCCACAGGGTATATACAAAGATTATTAACAGAGTTATCCACACCCTAATTCACAGTCAACTAACAGGGTTATTAACAGAGTTATCCACAGGGGTTGATAAATTTTGTTGAAGCTAATTTTAAGATTGCTATAATTGGCAGTAGATAGTAAGAGAGATTGGTAGATTATAACCAATTATTTAGTTTAACTAATTGAATTTTATGGTGTTTTTAAATGGTGCCCGCATGGAAGTCAACGCTTGAAAAGCTTAAAAATACACTAAGGGATCAAGAGTTTAGAACTTGGATTGAGCCACTAAAAATAGCACACGAGGATAAATTATTCACAATTTATGCGCCAAATAACTTTTTCCTTGATTGGATAAATCGTTATTATCGAAAGCAAATTGTGGATATTTTTAATCAACAGGCTGAAACTAAGTGCTATCAAGTTTCTTTTAAAGTGGGTCAGCCAGATAAAGTTGTCCTTATAAAAGAGCCTGAGCTCATTGAAAAAACTGAAAAAGAATCACCTATTGTAGTAGATAGAACTGAAGTGAGTAAAGATAGAGCATTAAATCATCAACAGTTAAAAGCAACAAATGGTGCACAGCTTGAAATTTTTTCTGATCCTAGTGAAGAAGCGCAAGGTTTAACTGAGTCAGTTAATACAAATGAGTATAAAAATAGAGCGCCAACAAGCTATGAAGCTTATGAAAAAAAGGTAGTTACTGAAACCATTGTTGAGAATAAACAAGCTGAACATAATATGGCGCAGCCTTATGGTATGTTATTAAAACCATTATATACATTTGATAATTTTGTCGAAGGTAAATCAAATGAAGTCGCTAAAGCTGCAGCAATTCATGTAACTGTCAATCCAGGTGCTCAATATAACCCGTTATTTATCTATGGTGGTAGTGGTTTAGGTAAAACACATTTGATGCATGCTATTGGTAATAAAATTCGTCAAAGTCATCCGCATATGCGTATCTTGTATGTATCATCAGAGCGTTTTGTTAGAGACTTTGTTGATGCGCTAAGGTTACAAGCAATGGAACAGTTCCAGGATTGTTATCGTTCGGTTGATGTTTTATTAGTTGACGATATTCAATTTATCGCTGGTAAAGGTCGTTCTCAGGAAGAGTTCTTTCATACCTTTAATGTATTATTAGATAATGGAAAACAAATTGTTTTATCTTGTGATCGATATCCAAAAGAGATTGAAGGCATTGAAGATCGTCTGCGTTCACGTTTTGGTCATGGCTTAACTTGTACAATTGATTTACCGGATCTTGAGACACGTGGTGCAATTTTAATGCATAAAGCACGTCAATTTGGTATTGAAATTAGTCACGAAATTGCATTTTTTATTGCTAATAATATACGTTCTAATGTCCGTGAGTTAGAAGGTGCATTGAATCGAGTATTAACATTCTCTCGATTTGAAAGAAAACCAATCACAGTTAAATATGTTAAAGAGATATTACAAGATATAATCTCAGTGCAAGAACGTTTAGTTAAAGTGGATAATATTCAAAAGATTGTTGCTGATTTTTATGGGATTAAAGTTCAGGATTTACTCTCGAAACAAAAATCTCGTGATATTGCACGTCCACGTCAAATTGCAATGGCCTTAGCTAAAGAATTGACTTCTCATAGTTTGCCTGAAATTGGCAATTTTTTTGGTGGTCGAGATCATACAACGGTACTACATGCTGTTAGAACGATTGAAAAGTTAAGACAAAGTAACATTGATATCCGTGAAGACTATCAAACACTCTCTAGGAAGCTTGCTAGCTAAATATAATAAGGCACATTTTATTTTAAATTTTTAATTGATTTAATTTGGAGAAAACTATGAAATTTGCAGTCGATCGCAATGTATTGTTAAAGCCATTACAGGCGATTATTTCCGTTGCAGATAAAAAGCATACCATGGCTATTTTGAGTAATATCTTATGTAAAGTAGAAGACAATAAATTATTTCTAAAGGCATCGGATTTAGATACTGAAGTGGTCGCTGAGATTGATGTTGATTTAGTCTCTGAGGCAGGTAATGCTGCTATTTCAGCACGAAAGTTAATTGAAATTGTAAGGCATTTATCTGAAGGTGCACAAGTTAGCATAGATACTAAAGATGCTAAAACTACAATTAAAGCAGATAAAGGTCGTTTTGTATTATCGTCAATGGATCCACAGAGCTTTCCTGATATGCAGCATGATTTATCAAAAACATCGATTCAGTTACCGCAAAGTAAATTAGCAAGCTTATTAAAGCGTGTTAGTTTTGCAATGGCGCATAATGATGTGCGTTATTTTTTAAATGGTATGTTATGGGAGATTTCAGATACAACGTTTAAGGTTGTTGCAACAGATGGCCACCGTTTAGCAATGAGCCAGATTGATATTGATTCACTACCGACAGATCAAACGCAACGTATTATTGTCCCTCGAAAAGCGATATTAGAATTGATGAAGATGCTTGAAGATAATAATGATGAATTAATTGCCATTCGCTTTGGTAGTCAACACTTCCAAGTGAAATTACCGCAGTATATATTTACCTCTAAATTAATCGATGGTCGTTATCCAGATTATAACCGTGTCGTACCTCAGGGTAATCGTAAACTATTAACAGCGCAAAGAGATAATCTAAAACAAGCCTTAGTTAGAACTGCTATTTTATCGAATGAAAAATATCGTGGTGTCAGGCTAAATATTGAACCAAATGTACTGCGTTTAGCTGCAACAAACCCTGAGCAAGAACAAGCCAATGATGAAGTTGAAGTAAACTATGAGTTTGATTCAATGGAAATTGGTTTTAATGTTAGCTATTTACTCGATGTCATTAATACATTAGATTCAGACGAAGTGATATTAAAATTAGCAGATGATCCAACAAAAAGTATCTTAATTGAAGAGCAAGGCTTATGCCATAGTCAATATGTTGTTATGCCAATTCGTTTGTAATTTTTATCACGCTTATATTTTAATTTTATTCTTGTTTAGTATTTTATTTTAAATTGATTGATTTTAAGGAATAATTTTGCTTTAATGTATTAATTGATTAATACACTGATACAAAAATTAAGGTAATTGATAATGCAATCAAAACAAGCACAAGAAAAAGATTTACAAGCCTTATATCAAGCATTTACTCAGATAAAAACGCCTAAAGAAGCTTATCAATTTTTAGAGGATTTATGTACACCAGCAGAGCTTTCAGCAATGGCTGATCGTTGGAAAGTCGTTAAAGAGATAAAACAAAATAAGCCCTATCGCCAAATTTATGCACAAACCGGTGTGAGTGTGACAACTGTTGGAAGAATTGCACGTTGTATTACCCATGGTCATGGTGGTTATAACCTTATATATAATAGAATGCTATCTAATGATCAAGATGAATAAATTGTTTTAGTCATAGAATGAAAATTAATGAATTATTAAGGTGTTATAACTATGGAAATTACCTCATCTGGTAAAGTACTAACCTTATTTCGATTGGTTATGATTAATATTATTGCTGTCGATAGTTTAAGAAACCTATCTTTAACCGCTCAAGCAGGTTGGATGGCAATTAGTTTTTATGTGATTGCTGGAATATTATTTTTACTACCTTTAGCACTAATTGTTTCTGAATTAGCCACTAGATGGCCACAAACCGGTGGTATTTACTTATGGACAAAACAAGCCTTCGGCGCTAAATTTGGCTTTATTATTTTATTTTTACAATGGATTTATAATTTAGTCTGGTTTCCATCAATTTGTGGCTTTATTGCAGGAATTATAGCTTATTTGGTTGCACCAGGTTTTGGCATTTCAGCTTTAAGTTTAGTCAATAACCCCTACTATATGATTGCGATGAGTTTGTTGATGTATTGGAGTGCAACTGTAATTAGTCTTTTTGGTTTAAAAACATCCTCAAGCGTTAGTTTAATTGGTGCAATTATAGGTACCTTAATTCCAATGATCATTATTATTATATTGGCACTAATCTGGTGGTTAAGCGGTTATCCAATTGCACACCCGCCTGTGATTTCTCAAACCATTCCATCGGTGAATAATATCAGCCATTGGGCCGTTTTTTTAACCGTGATGTTTAGCCTTTTAGGCCTTGAAATGAGCGCAATTCATGCAGGTAATGTCAAAAACCCACAGAAAAATTTTCCCAAAGCGATGATGATTTCAGCTTTAGTGATTGTCTTATCGTTAATCTTAGCCAATTGTGCGTTGTTGGTTGTTTCATCTAACCTGAACCAGTCGGTTGACTCAGTTGCAGGTTTAATTGAAGCTTTTAGTTATTTCTTTAATCAATTTCATATTGGCTGGATGCGTTATATCATTGCAGTTACTTTAGTTTTGGGTGCTTTTGCAACGATGTCTACTTGGATTATGGGGTTATCACGAGGGTTTTTAGTTGCAGGTGAAGATAAATTATTACCTAAATTATTGGTTAAGCGTAATCGCAACAATGCCCCAAGCCGTATTTTAATTACACAAGGTATTATTTTTTCAATCTTATGTTTAAGTTATATCATTTTACCTTCAGTACATTCAGCCTATTGGTTTTTAAGTGCATTAACCGCTCAGTTAGCTTTAATTGCTTATATGGGTATGTTTGTAGCAGCAATTAAACTTAAACTGAAATATAAAACCCTAGCCAATCAATTTGTTATTCCCGGTGGTTTAATTATAATGATTATACTTTCAGTTGTTGCTTTAAGTGTGTGTGTTATTTCAATTATCGTAGGCTTTATACCGACACCTGATGTATTAATGTCTACTAAACATTTTGTTGAAATTTTATTAACGGGCATTTTAATTGCATTAATCATCCCATACCTATGGACGAAATTAGTCAAAGTAGAAGCAAAGCCATTGACAAAATAAGCTTATTTAAAGCGCTACAAGCGATTTTTTTCAATTACCTAACCCATCTGGTTAACTACGGCACTTAATGTCATATCAGGCTTTTCTGAGCGCATTAACAGCGTGCCAACTAAAATGCCATCAAATTGACAAGCGGTTCGATAAATATCTTCAGCTGTTTTGGCACCCGATAATGATAAAACGACAGTCTCTTTAGGTAGAAGGCTTGATAGATTGGCTGCATTATTCATATCCATTTTTAAAGAGTCTAAGTTACGATTGTTAATGCCAATTAATTTTGGATTTACTTTTAATGCGCGAGTTAGATCTTCTTGATCAAAAATCTCAATTAAAGCTGTCATGCCTAAAGATTCAATTTCATTTTTTAATTCTACTAATTGCCTATCACTTAGAATTCGAACAATTAATAAACACGCACTGGCTCCAGATTCCCTTGCTAAATAAATTTGGCGTTTATCTATAATAAAATCTTTACATAAAGTTGGAAGATTAATATTTTCAGAGACTAATTTTAAATCATCAAATGAACCATTAAAAAAGGCTTGATCGGTTAAAACTGAAATACAACAGGCGCCACCTTTTTCATATAATTTAGCTAGTTTTAAGGGGTGATAGTCTTCACAGATAACACCTTCAGATGGAGATTTGGCTTTTAGTTCTGCAATAATAGCAATTTTTTTATTTACAATTGCGCCAATAAAATCTTTATTGTTTTGCTGTAATTTATCTTTATCAATAGCTTTAATTGTATCAATATATTTTTTTGTTTCATTAACTATTTTTTCAAGTATTTTCATTTTTATTACCCTTAATTTAAGTGCAATTTCATTTATGCTTTATCTAATGGATTAAGTTTAGGTGAAATGCCACGCCAAATAGAAAAAATTTCTTTTGATAATTCATATAACATGCCTGAACCATCATAAGCAATACAGTTTTGATCTTTCATCCACTGAACAAATATTGTATCGTTGAGTTTATTATAGGCAAGATCATAACCAAATGATTTTTTTGTCATGACAAAATTTTTATTAACTGTAGGTAGTTGATTAGAAAGAGATGATGAGGTTGCATTAATAATAATATCAAACTTAAAAGGTATATTATTAATATTTAATAAATTTATATTATAAATATTTTTGAATTCATTAATTAAATCAATGGCTTTTTGTTGTGTTCTATTTAATAGATAAATCGTTTTTGGCTTTTGATTAATAATGGGTAATAAACAGCCCCTTGTTGCTCCACCAGCACCTAAAATAAGGATATTTTTATTGGTTAAATCAATATTTTTTGCATGCATATCAAGTATCAATGCATAGCCATCTAAATTGTGACCATAGAGATTACGCTGATGATCAAAACTAATATTACTGACTGCCTGGACTTTTTTGGCATATTCATCAGCCTGATCACATAGCTTAAATGCTTCTTCTTTAAAAGGGACAGTAATGCTTAGACCTTTTACAGTTTTATCATCTTGAAGTTTGGCAATGGTATCTTTAAACTTTGATGGTTCAATCTCAAGAAAATCATAATTTAAATTTTGTTTTGTCTCTTGTGCAAATGCATGATGTATTTTGGGAGATAAGCTATGCTTAACCGGATAGCCAATTACATAGTATTGATCTTTTTTTGTCATGGCAAAATTTTCGCATTTAATGATTGATTAATAGGCATTATATAAAACAATAAGCTATAGAAGCAATGAATTATTGATGTAACGTTACAAAACATAATTTAAAATAGTTATTTTACATAAATAACTTTTAAAATAAAACGCAATGAGTTATATTTTATACAAGCAGTATTTTAGGGGCGAGCAATGATGATACAATATATCAGATTTATTTTATATGTAATTTCAATTAATTTATTATCTGTAACAATAGCTTATGCAGATAGAGACTGGTATATAGATTTAAAAAATAACGGTAATGTGACTGTCAAATTTAGCATTACAGGCTTTAGCTGTATGGAAAAAATTGATGGTATGGATGATCAAGACTATTGGAATAATAAAATAATGACAGGTAAGTCAACGTATAGCATAGTATCGAAAGCATCGACACGAATTGAGTTTCGTGATAACGATGGTGGTGGTTGTGATGATGAAGAAAAAAGCCTTTACTTTAGAGTTGAGTTTTCAGGAGGAAATTCGAAAGATTATGTAGAATGGGCTCATAAAAAGTGGGATGGCCATTGGCATACAAGAATTTATGGGCCAGAGAGTTTAAATGAGACCTTTTCAGGTAGTGATCCTGGTAATTTAATGGTTATTTCTGCAGTATGTGAAGGCCAAGACTGTTATGAAAAATGGAATGATAATAAAGATAAAAAAGATAATGTATTAACAGTAGCAAAAAGTTTTGATCAAGTGACATCAATTGGACTTGGTGATGTATATATTTATGATGGTGTAGGTCATCTTGTTGAAGAGCAAAATGATTTTTATATGGATAAAGAAAATCCTTATATTATTCGTTTTACTGCTTCTCAAGCTGCTTGTAGTTTAATTGCAGGTTTTCTAAGCTGTGATCATGGTATAAATTTTTCTTTTCGTACCAATTCACTGGTATTTTTCTGTAGACAAGGCGATAAAAATGATAGTGCTTGCCCTTGGGCTATGCCAAGCGGTGTAAGTGCTAATTATAATAACGTTAATATTTATTAACATTTGGTTAATCATTTTTATAAAATAGTTTTCAATGTTTATTTGCTCATAAGCTTTTTATACTGCAATTGGTTAATTATTTCATTGGGAGGTTGTATGTATGTTAACAGATACGTTTTATTATTATCGATTATTTTAGGTTTTGTATTAACATCTGTGAATGGTTATTCTAATAATAACGGTTATGTAGAGATTAAAAATTACACAGACTATACTTTAAAACTTAAACGTTATGAATGTGATGATTTAGATTGCTTAAATGGCGATGGTAATGAAGGTGCTGAGTTTTATATCGGTCCATCGAAAGCTGTAACTAGGATGTTTTCTGATGATATTACAGATGAAGATGATCGTTATATTATAGGTTATAATGTCTATGTTGATGGGCATTTGATTGCGAAATTTGAATTAGATAGTGAAGATTCAGGTAAACACTTTAAGGTTCCTTTTTGTAGAGATGATGGTGATAAGATGCCTGATTGTAACTACTTTAAATCTGCAAATAGAAATACTTATCGTCAATATAGTTGGTATGTTAAATTTTTTAATAATAGTCTAAGAGATGGTGATGTTTATACGCCAAAGTCACTTGGGTTGGGTAGAGTTACTATTGAAAGAAATGCATTACCATATAAAAAGTCTACAGTTACATTAGCTAGAGAGCATGCATATGACTTTTATTTCACAGGCAATACAGATATTTGTCATTTAAAGTTTAGAGAATTACACTATGTTTTGTATTGCGATGGTAATGATGTTAAAGCAGTTTTACATCCACAGACAAAACATTTAGCTTTCTTATGTCAAAAACTAGATGCAAACGACTCAAACTGCCCAGTAGTTCGTTCAATTACCTCATTAAACCAAAGCATCTCTCCAGTTAATTACCTATAAATGACATCTGCATTGCTTTATTGGCATTAATCTAAGATAATAATAAAGGGTTCAATATAGATTGATAATAATTAGATTGTGATGCTTCGTGTTAAAGTGATTCAAACTAGTGTTGATATTTTAATGTATATAACAATGATTGTTTTCATTGTCTTATTGTTTTGCACTTTTCAGCTTAAAGCGCAGTTTAATTTTCTTTATCAACACCTGTGGGTAATGCTTGTTTTTCCAATTTTTTCAGCTTGGCTTGTATTTGCACGTAACCGTTTAATTGATCATTTTACTAGTGTAGATAAAGTAGATGAAAAAAGTGACCAACTAGAGCCATCAACATCTGAATCTGCCCCCGATGTGACAGCGGATAAAGACAAAAGCTAAACTTTACGGTATCATAGCCGCTTAAGATAAAAAGACTTCAATAAATTTATATTTTAAACTTAAAAATCATTTGAAGCTTACAAAAATAGATAATACGTTAAGGATTGATCATGCGCATGTCACAGACATTATTAGCAACAAAAAAAGAAATGCCAAAAGATGCGGAATTAATTTCTCATCAGCTGATGTTGCGTGCAGGTTTGATTAGAAAACTAACATCAGGTATTTATAGTTGGCTACCAACAGGCTTAAAAGTGATCAAAAAAGTTGAAGCCATTGTCAGAGAAGAAATGAATCAATCGGGAGCCAGTGAAATATTAATGCCTAGTGTTTTGCCAAAAGAATTAATTGATGAGACAAATCGTTGGCAGAAATTTGGCCCAGAGTTATTAAAAATTAATGATCGTCATAATCGAGAGTACTGTTATGGTCCAACACATGAAGAAGTCATAACCGATATTGCACGTAATGAGATTAGAAGTTATAAGCAATTACCATTAAATTTGTACCAAATTCAAACTAAATTCAGAGATGAAATTCGCCCGCGTTTTGGTGTGATGCGTGCGCGTGAATTTATTATGAAAGATGCTTATTCTTTTCATATTGATAAACAATCATTAAATGAAACCTATCAGGTGATGTATCAGACTTATGTCAATATCCTAAATCGCTTAGGACTTAAGTTTCGTGCAGTAGAGGCGGATGCTGGTGCCATTGGAGGCTCAACAACGCATGAGTTTCAGGTATTAGCAGATGCTGGTGAAGATCTAATTTTTTACTCAGATGGTAGTGATTATGCAGCTAATATTGAAAAGGCAAGTTACTTACTGCCTGATTTAGAAAAACGAGCCAATGCGAGTGAGACCTTAACAAAGATTGAAACACCAGATATTAAAACCATTGACCAATTGGCAAACTTTTTATCGATTGATAAACAAAAGACAGTCAAAACATTGGTTATCAAGGATCAAAAAGAGAAATTTTTTGCAGTCATATTACGTGGTGATCATCAATTAAATGAATTAAAGCTTGCTAATATTGATTTAATTTCGCAACCATTTGAAATGGCAACAGAGGCTGAAGTCCAAGCGTTATTTAATGCTAATATTGGCTCGATTGGCCCAATTAACTGCCCAATTGATATGATTGTCGATTATGATGCTTTGATGTTGAGTGATTTTGTTTCAGGCGCAAATGAGGATCACTTTCATTATCGTGGTTGTAATTGGGATCGAGATATTAAAGACTATCATAGTTTTGATATACGTAATGTAGAAGAAGGTGACTTATCACCTGATGGTCAAGGGCGTTTAAAAAGTATTCGTGGTATTGAAGTAGGTCATGTTTTTCAGCTTGGTGATACCTATAGCGTTGATATGAATGCGTGTGTTTTAGATGAACAAGGCAAGGCAAAGGCGATGCGCATGGGCTGCTATGGCTTTGGTGTCTCAAGAGTAGTTGCAGCGAGTATTGAGCAATTACATGATGAAAAGGGCATTATTTGGCCTGAGGCAATTGCACCCTATCAGATTAGCTTAATTGGTTTAAATGCACATAAAAATGAGCAAGTAAAAGCTGCTTGTGAAATGCTTTATGAAAAACTTATCAATGACGGGTTTGATGTGATTTATGATAATCGTAATGAAAGAGCAGGGGTTATGTTTGCTGATAGCGATTTAATTGGTATACCACATCGATTGGTTATTGGACCCAATGGTTTAAAAGATCAAACGATAGAGTACAAGCATCGTCAATCGGATGAAAAGCATCATATCCCATTAGATCAAATAGTTGAGTATTTAAAAACGCGAATGAATCACTCATAACTTTTCTTATATTTTTTAAGGTATTTGTCATGGCAAAGCACTTTGATGTCATCATTATTGGTGCTGGTACTTCAGGGTTATCAGCAGCACTTAAATTAGCAGATGATCATATAAAGGTCGCTATTTTATGTAAATCTGAGCTAGGTGAAGGTTCAAGTTTATATGCACAAGGCGGGATTGCTGCGGTAATGGATGAAGATGACTCACTTGAAGCGCATATTGAAGATACATTAAATGCAGGTGGTGGGCTTTGTGATTTAGATGCGGTTCGCTTTACCGTTGAAAATGCAAAAAAAAGCATTCAATGGTTGATCGATCGAGGTGTTGAATTTACCTTAACAGAGCCACTAAATGATAAGCAACCTTTTCATTTAACGCGTGAAGGTGGCCATAGCCACAGACGTATTTTACATGCAAAAGACCAGACAGGCCGTGCGGTTCAAAATCGTTTAAGCCATTTAGTAAAACATCATCCTAATATTACGATTTTTGAGCATTATCATGTTATTGATATGATTAAAAAAAGAAGCTTTTGTATTGGTGTTTATGCACTAAATACACAAACGACATTAATTGAGACTTTTTTATCTAAAGCAACGATCTTAGCAACAGGTGGTGCTTCGCGTTGTTATTTATACTCAACTAATCCAGCTGTTGCAAGTGGTGATGGCATTGCGATTGCTTATCGAGCAGGTTGCCGTGTTGCTAATCTTGAATTTAATCAATTTCATCCAACCTCTTTATATCACCCTAAAGCAGGCGCTTTTTTACTTACTGAAGCTTTACGTGGCGAAGGTGCTTATTTACGTCTAGCAGATGGTGCACGTTTTATGGAGCGCTTTGATTCAAGGCTAGAACTTGCACCACGTGATATTGTCGCTCGAGCGATTGATCATGAAATGAAACGCTTAGGGTCTCCTTGCGTTTATTTAGATATTACCCATAAAACAGATGAATTTATTCAAGCACACTTTCCAGGAATCGAGCAGGCATTAAAACAATTTGATTTAAGCTTAAGTCGTGATTTAATCCCAGTTGTACCAGCAGCACATTATACTTGTGGTGGTGTAATGGTTGATAAAAAAGCGCAAACCGATACACCTGGACTCTATGCGATAGGAGAAGTAACTTATACAGGTTTACATGGTGCAAACCGTATGGCGAGTAATTCACTATTGGAATGCTTGGTTTATGCTGATAGTGCAGTGGAAGATATTAAAGAAAATATTAATAGCTTCCCTAAGGTTACTCATATTAAAGACTGGGATGATGGTTGGGTTACAGATTCGAATGAAGCGGTTTTTATCCAGCATAACTGGCATGAATTACGCTATATTATGTCAAACTTTATGGGCATTGTTAGAAGTGATAAACGTCTAAAACGTGCCCAACGGCGAATTAAAGTATTAAAAGAAGAAGTTTTTGAATATTATTCTGATTTTAAAGTAACGCCTAATTTATTAGAATTAAGAAATTTAGTATTAGTCGCTGATTTAATGATTGAGTCGGCCAGAAGACGTAAAGAGTCTCGAGGACTTCATTATACATTAGACTACCCAAAAACATCGAAGCGCTTTTTATATCCAACGATTATCCAACCTGGTAGTCGTTGATAATAGTAATTTAAATAGTCGTAAAGCTTAAAAGGTTTTAATCATGATAGATAAAAAAATAACTCCAGATTCAATAGATGAGGATCAAACACAACAAAGACCTTTAAGAAGTATTAAAAGCTTTGTACAAAGAAAGGGGCGATTAACTAAGGGACAAAAGCGAGCCCTAGAGTGCTTAAGTGATTTATATATGCTCTCATATTGTGCTGATAAACCATTATCCTTTGATCAAGTCTTTGTAAAAGATCAAAAGATTGTTATTGAAATTGGTTTTGGTATGGGGAATTCTTTAGTTGAGATGGCAAAGAACAATCCAAAGGTTAATTATTTAGGCATAGAAGTACATCCACCAGGGGTTGGTAATATTCTCAATCAAATTCATCAAGATCAATTAACAAATATAAAAGTGATTATGTATGATGCGGTAGATGTATTAAAACAGATGATTTCTGATCATTCCGTTTTTGGCTTTCAAGTTTTTTTTCCTGATCCCTGGCATAAAAAGCGCCACCATAAGCGACGTTTAATTCAAGCTGAGTTTGTCGATTTAATGGTAGAAAAATTACAAGTAGGTGGGTTTATTCACTGTGCCACTGATTGGCAGGCCTATGGGGAACATATGTTAGATATTTTATCTAAAAATCAAAAACTTAAGAATCAGTTTTGTGATTATGCACCACGCCCTGAATCAAGGCCATTAACCAAATTTGAAAAGCGGGGCGAGCGACTAAACCATGGCGTATGGGATTTAATATTTAATAAAATTTAGTGGCTTTTAATAAATTTTGTCATGACAAAATGAAGTTTATTTTGAGGTAATTTAAGGGAGTAATAATGATAAATATTGATCAAAATCAAATAATAAACTTTTGGTTTGAAGAATTATCAAGCCGTGATTGGTTTAAAAAAAGTGATACCTTAGATGCACAAATAAAAATGCGATTTCTGGATGTTTACAACCAAGCAATACAAGGCGAATTGTGGCAGTGGCGGGAAAGTGCTGAAGGTGCCTTAGCAGAGATTATTATTTTAGATCAATTTTCACGTAATATTTATCGAAATCAAAAAGAAGCATTTATGTATGATTCACTGGCATTAGCTTTAGCGCAAAATGCGGTTAGTTTAAACTTTCATTTAAAGTTAGATGCCCCAAAGCATGCATTTTTATTAATGCCATATATGCACAGTGAATCACTAGTCATACACCATCAAGCGATTCAATTATTTGATGTGCCTGGTTTGGAAAATAATTTAGCTTATGAATATAAGCACTTTGAGATTATTAAACAATTCTCTCGTTATCCGCATCGAAATGAAATCTTAGGCAGAGAATCAACTGAAGATGAACTAAAGTTTCTTCAAACACATGGTGGCTTTTGATGGTTGTTAATATTAAATCATTGGGATGGTAAAATGATAAAGTATTCGGGTAATTGCTTGTGTAATAAGGTTAAACTTGAGATTAAAGCAGAGCCTGTGCGCTTTCTTCATTGTTATTGTAAAGACTGTCAAAGGTGGACAGGTTGTAGTTATGAGCCAGCTATGGTTTTTAAATCAGTTGATGTAATAATGACAGGTAATATTCAGTTCTTTGAAAAACAAGCTGATTCTGGTCATATTGTATCGAGAGGGTTTTGCCCTAATTGTGGTGGTGCTGTATTGAATAAGAATAATAGTTTGAGTGATTTTGTCATTGTTTATGCTGGGATTTTAGATCAAAAGCTACCGCCACTTACAGCTGAAATTTACGCTGAGCGAAAAATTGATGATGATACAAATAAATCGTTGGATGTTTATCAAGGCTACTTTAAAAAGAAATTAGCTTAAATTAAAAGGATATATTGATGGATCAAGTAAGAAAAACTGCTCTTGTAACAGGTGCTTCTGGTGGTATTGGTATGGCAACGGCAAAACTATTTGCACAAAATGGTTATGACATTATTATCCATTATCATCATCATGTTGAAAAAGCACAAAAGCTTTATGATGAAATCACTGCAATCGGATCTGCAGCACTTATTGTTAAAGCTGATCTTTCATCAGAAGTTGAAGTCAAACAGATGTTTGATCAAATTAAAAGCTTTAAGGGTAGAGTTGATGTATTGGTTAATAATGCTGGAATTTTAGATAAGACATCCAGATTAGATCAAATGGATCAAGCTCGCCTAGAGAAGATCTTTAAAACAAATATCGTTAGTTATTTTTTATGTTCTAAGTATGCAGTTTTACAGATGTCTACAAAGTATAATGGTTTAGGTGGTGTGATTATTAATGTTTCATCAAAAGCATCAGTCTTAGGTTCAGCTAATGAATATATCGATTATGCTGCATCAAAAGGCGCAATTGATACCTTAACAAAAGGCTTAGCAGATGAAGTCGCCGAAGAAGGCATTCGTGTTAATGGCATAAGGCCTGGTTTTATCGATACGGCAATTCATCTAGACCCTAATCGTTTAGAAAAAGTTAAAAATAATATTCCATTAAAGCGCATTGGTAAGCCTTTAGAAGTTGCCGATGCAATTTTGTTTTTAGCATCAAACCAGTCATCGTATATCACAGGTAGTATGATTGATATAGCCGGTGGTAGATAGATTTTTTTAACCGTTATAAATATTACCAACGCTACTAACATCACCACTACCCTTTTTAAATAGCCATGGGCAAGCACTTTCACCATTTGAGGCTTGCTGGCAAGCAAAAATAACATCGTGATTAGTATCATAAGTATAGCCAATACTAGTATGATCACACGTAGTTGATTTAATATTACCTGATTGATCGACTAAAACATTACACCCCCAACCAGCGGTATTTGAGAAAGTTATACGTAAGGTATTGGTGACATCAGTCCCAGCATTGGTACAGTCAATATAAGGTTTACCACTAATTGGTGCTAGTAATAAAGTCTGACCGCAAGCTGATTCAAAAACCTTACCTAAATTACCAATGGTCTTAATTTGAAAGTTTAATGGCGAGCCTGGTGGGTTGATCGTAATATTTGCACTTGCTTGATGACCACTATATGGTGTTGCTCCATTACAATTAACAGAGGTGGTTACAGCAGAATTGTTTGATGAAATATGGCAGTCATCTGAACCTTTGATTTGTACTGATGCATTCGTTCTTTGGTCACTAACTGATAGATTAATCGAACCATCACCACTATAGACTGGGAATCCAATATAGCAGCCACCTGAGTTTTTTTGTTCGGTATAAAAACCTTGGCTAGCTCCTGGTTGAATTGTATGACTACCATCTAAGTCTTTTGCATACCAGCAATCAGTACCACTATTAGAAATTGTCACAGGCCATGGTGCATTATTCGTAATCGTCACATTCCAGCCTTGCCCAGCAAAAGCATTATAACTAACTAAACTACAACAGATGATTATTAAATTTTTAAATTTCATTAGATAGCAACCCCTTAAATTTGCTTATGCTAAATCGTAGATGATTGTAACATTAAATTTAGGCATAAAAAAATCAGTCATATTGCATAAAATTGTTTCATGTATTTAAAGGATGTATATTTGAGCAATTACCCCGTGGCTTGCCACGCGGTACATTAAACGGGAAAGTTTGAAAACCGAAGAGGTTTTCATGTTAAACTAAAAAAATGTCGCTAGTAAGATCATTTCATTGTGCCTATAGCACTCATTACCACATAGTTTTTCCTGTGAAATACAGGAAGGCCTTGCTGATCTCAAAAGTAGAGTGCCGTTTAAAGGCAATCTGCGAAGAGATAGGT
>JAKJJQ010000031.1:0-35151 GCA_021713415.1 Thiotrichales bacterium 19X7-9 | reverse complement strand
TACCTTAGCCATTATGTTAATTGGCAAAGAATTATTGAGCGAACTCACTTATTGTCTGATAAATCAGTACAATGGCTGGAAATTCTTATAAAGCCAGATAAGTTTCAACATATTTCGCCAAAATAGCCTAATAAATTATTGGTAGTTAGAACATAGAGCTGTTTGTTTGCGTAAGAGGCGTAGTGCTTTCATATACTTGTTCTAAAAATAGAAATTGATTTTGATGATTTTTAAGTTGTTGGGTATCATCTTTTGAGGTAATTGTCTGAACTATATTTATTTGTAGATTTTTAAGATTTTTAAGTAGTTTAATATCCAATTTTTTTTCTTTATCGAGTGCATCTGAGATGTGTTTATTAAGCATTTCTACTGGATTTCTATCTAAAGCTTGTCCATTTACTGAAGTATTTGCTCCAGCTTCTAAAAGTGATTCAGCGACGTCTAATCTAAGCCAATTGATACTATAATATAAAGCTGTTGATCCTGAAGATGATAATTGGTTAATATTTAAATGTCCTTTAGCCATTTCTAAAAATGGCTTCATATTATTATCTTCTCCTCGGTAAGGGTCAGAATATGCAGTTCTAGCAAGAATATGAATAATTGCTTGCCCCGCATTATTTAATTTATTTAGATCAACATTTCTTTTAATTGCTTCTTCAACAAAATTTGGAAAGACAAAACGACAAGTAACACGTTCATTTGAAGCATAGGCAGCGATATGTAAAGGTGTATTACCATCTTTATCTTGTATATTAAAGTCCGCATATGGTGAGTTAAAAAGTTGATCAAGAATTAAACTTGCACTGTTAGAACCGAGAGTTCTACCAATTTTGGCAGCATGGTGAAGTAAGGTTTGCCCATTTTCATCTTGCTTATTTACGATATCTGGATCATTTGCTAATGCAATAAATAAGCTTTGATAGTTTTCTGAAAGACCTTTCAAATATTCAGATGTTATAAGAGTGTCATTTTTATAATCACCTGGAATTACAGCACCCATATCAATGAGCTTTTGTGCAATATTTATGAAATCGATATCTTGTTCTAATCTATTACCATATAGTAGGCATTCAACTAATGACATTGTTTTTTCTTTTCCTGATAAAGGGGCTATTACCTTAAAGGCTTTTTGTAAACTAGTTGAAATTTGATCTAATTGATTATTTTCATATAAGTCAGCTAAGGATTCTTTAATATTATTAATATTTTGACTGGCAATGGCTTCTTGAAATGTCATTTATCGTTCTCCTATATTTAATGAAGCTATGCGTTATAATATTTTCTAGTATAATAATGTCAATTTTTCATTTTTTATAAGTGAAATATAAAATCAAAAGTCAAGTCTAATATATTGGTATTTTTGTATAAAAATTGTATGTGAAATAGTAATTTATTGATTATACAGTATATGTTTTATTTGAAATTAAACAAGAGGCGAGCATATAATTATTGATTAAAGTGATTTATGAATAGGTTTACTTTTTGATTAAGTATTCAGTTTTAATATTTTTAAAAATGCATTTCAGTTGGAAAAGCGCTTAAAGTTACTACTATATACCCCCGTAGTCTAACGGGTTACTTAAAAAGTCTGGTTATTATATCATCGATTTCTATTAACTAATAATAATTATAAGATATAAGTTTATGAGTGATATAGCACATTACCTTTATAATAAAGTCTCGAAAAGCAATTATCATTTATTTAATGATGTTATTTCAAAGTTTAGATATATAAATTTTAAGTCAGGTTTAAGACATTTAAGGGTTTATCCTAATAAGATTACTGAAGTATGTATTACACCAGATTGTGAGGCATTTTATCAATTAATCAGTTCTAGTTATGATTATATGTCACCAAAACGTGAACTAAGTAATTATCAGTATTTGCCAAGACAAGCACTATTATCAAATATGTATCATATGCTTAATACGCAATCAAATTATAAAAATCATTTTTTGAGTAAATTACTGATATCTGAAAATGACATATTAAGTACAACATACTATAACAATGATGGGTCAATTAGTTCATTTGGACATTTTTTAGATAATCGTATGGATGCTTATCAGTATATTAATAATCCTAGTTATGTTTTAGCATTAATGGATATTGAAAATAAAATTCATCAAAATCAAAATTTAATTAGAGAATCAACGTATAAAAAATCAATTGTTCAGCCAATGCCATTTATACCAAGAGTATTAGAGGATAATTATATTAAATTAACAAAAACAGAAAAGATGATTGTCCGGCTAATTCTGAAAAATTCATTTCAGTCAAAAAGAATTGCACTTGATATAAATCGGTCATATCGAACAGTTGAAGAGCATATAGAGAATATTAAATATAAATTTAATGTAACATGTAAATATAACCTAGTAAAAAAACTACATAGTCATTTTTTGTATATTAAGTAGTTTAGTTTTTACGTAGTTAGGCGGGTTAGTCTATAGAAGTAACTATAAACGCAAAAGATAAGGACATGGGGGCAGAATTATCACAGAAAAATATGCATCTCTATTCATAAATCTCTAAAAACATCTACACTAAGCTAATAATACCATACAAATAACTAGTTATATGCATAGACTACTAAGAACTCGGCGCTTTTTGCCTTTATTTATCGTGCAGTTTTTACAAGCACTCAATGATAATCTCATTCGCTATGCATTTATTGTTTTATTAACATTTCATACAACCTATCAGTCTTCTGAAATTACAGCACTTAATTCTATTGCTATTGCATTATTTATTTTGCCGTATTTTATCTTATCAGCCTTTGCTGGTCAGTTAGCTGATAAATTTAATAAAACAATCATTATTCGTTGGGTTAAGATTTTTGAAATCAGTGTTATGATCTTAGTAGCTTATGGATTTTATTTAAAAAATATCCCATTATTACTATTTAGTATTTTTTTATTAGGTGTACATTCAACACTATTTGGGCCAATTAAATACGCTATATTGCCACAGCATTTAAAAAAGAATGAATTAGTTGTTGGTAATGCATTGGTAGAAAGTGGTACATTTTTTGCCATTTTATTAGGCATTTTATTAGGTAGTCAGCTATATCCATTAGCATTTGGGTCTCAAATAGTTATTATTTTAGGCTTTAGTTTAGCTATAGTTGGTTTGATTACATCATTTCAAATTCCTCAAGCACCACCATTTGATCATCAACACAAATTAAATTTTAATCTCTTTAATTTAACTAAAGATGTGATTAAAGAGGCCTATGCTAATAAATCAATTTTCCTATCAATTATCGGTATTTCATGGTTTTGGTTTATCTCTGGTAGTTATATGAGTTTATTTCCAGAGTTTGTAAAAAACATACTAGGGGCTTCGCATCATGTATTTAATTTTTTTATCATTGTATTTTCTGTTGGTATTGCTATTGGTACATTTATCAGTAGTCGCATACAAAAAGGTCAAATTCATGCTAGATATGTACCTATAGCTTTAATTGCCATGACAGTTAGTATGTTTTTATATGATGGGGTGAATCTATGGTATGTAGATAGTTATGCTATTTATTCAGGATCAATGGGGTTATTAGTGTTTTTAAGTCATTTTTCAGCTTGGTTAATTACATTGTCAATCTTATTAATTGCAATTTGTGGTGGAATTTATACAGTGCCTTTATTTGCAATGATTCAGCATTTATCTGATCAGAAAAAATGTGCAAGGATGATTGCAGCAAATAATATTATTAGTGCATTTTTCTTAGTTGTTATGTCAGTATTTATCTCACTTTGGATACATGTATTTGATTTTTCAATTATAAGTGCTTTTCTAGGGCTGGCTGTTCTAAATGGGATTGTTGTATTGATAGTTTATCTATCACGTCACTTGATGAATGATTAACGCCTCCATAACTAATTCCTGATAATTGACTGATTTCTTGTTTCCATGTGGTTAAATCATTGATGTTAAACTCACTAAAATGATAATGACCACATGCTCTAGCTATTATTTTCATCAGTTCAACTGAACTAAAAAGAAAATTAGCTAACTTATTAGCTGCATGATCAATTTTTAGATTTTTGCGTAGTGATTCATCTTGAGTTGCAATGCCAGCAGGGCAAGTGTTTGTATGACACATTCTCATAGCTATACAACCAATTGCCTGCATGGCTGAATTTGAAATTGCAATAGCATCAGCTCCAAGCGCTAATGCTTTTGCAAAGTCACTGGGTGTGCGCAACCCACCAGTAATAATTAAGCTAATATTAGGCTTGGTTTGATTTAAATAATTTCTTGCTCGAGCAAGGGCTGGGATAGTTGGAATGGATATATTATCTCGCAAAATTAAAGGTGCAGCACCTGTGCCACCACCGCGTCCATCTAAAATAATATAATCAACACCAATTTCTAAGGCAGAATCAATATCTTTCTCAATATGTTGGGCAGAGAGCTTAAAACCTATTGGAATACCCTCTGTGATATCACGAACTTGATCAGCAACTGCTTTAAAATGAGATAGATTTTTAAATTCGGGAAATTTAGCAGGCGATATGGCATCATCTCCTGGGTTAAGTCCTCTAACTTGGGCTATTTTTTTAGTAACTTTTTTCCCTGGTAAATGACCACCGGTACCAGTTTTAGCCGCCTGTCCTCCTTTAAAGTGGAAGGCTTGACACTGTTTAACTTTGTCATATGAAAAACCAAATTGAGCAGATGCTAACTCATAAAAATAACGTGAATTATTAGCTTGTTCCTCTGCTAGCATGCCACCTTCGCCACTACAAATTCCAGTTTGGGCTAGTTGTGCTCCTTTTGCCAGTGCAATTTTTGCTTCTTCTGATAATGCACCAAAACTCATATCAGAAATAAAAATTGGCATATCTAAAACTAAAGGTTTTTTAGCATTAGGGCCAATAATGGTTTCTGTATTTATTTTTTCATGATCTAATAAGGGGAAATTTGCTAATTGAGCAGTTATAAACTGAATATCATCCCAAGAAGGTAGTTGGTTTCTTGGAACTCCCATTGCAGCCATTTTGCCATGGCTACCTAGTTTGGACAAGCCATGGTTAGCTAATTCATGAATAAAATCAAGATGAGGCTCAATTGGATTTTTGAGTGTATTATTTGATGATTTTTCTGGTGGTTTTTCAATTGTATTTTCTTTAATTGATTGATGTGTATTATCACAAAAAGGTCGAATTTTAGATTGTTTACAGCGACAGGCATAGATGGTTTTATCTTTATCAAAAGTAATTACTTTGGGGGTGATATCTGTGCTTTGATGTGATCCATCACAAAAAGGGGCATTATTAGATAATCCACACATACAGAAAGCTTTGGTTTGATTTTTTTCGACATCGATTTTAAGTGGTGAGTTTTGCCATTTGCCTGTCATAGCTTAAGTCCTTTTAAATTAAGTTTGTTAGCAAGTCATGATCATATTATCTAAATTTAGAGTGTTATTTATCCCGAAATATTACGGGAAATTGTATTTTAAAGCATAAAATCCAGTAATGATTCGGGTTATTAAATGTCTGGTAAATTTGTATTCTTTGTTTCTTAGAAAAACTTTAATAAATTTTATAATTTACTAATTATATATTTGGTTATTTTAATCTAAAATAGGAGGTCAATATGCTTTGGAGTAATATAATTTGTCCAGCATCAAATTTTAATGTTGTTAATAGTAACTCAAGTTTTGATAAGATAAAGAATAAGTTAGGATATGGACACAAAAGAGTATTACAGTATTTAGCAAATAAATCAGATTATACAGTTATAAATGATTATATAAATCGTTGTTTAAATAAAAATCTTGATGAAATTGAACAAGCAAGAAAAATATCTTATGAAAATGCTTATTATAATAAGAAACCTATTGTAGGTATTAAAGGTGAAAATTATCAAGGTAATGATAAAGTATTGACTATTTGTTTTCCAGGAAATGCGGAAACAACTAGGCCTGGTGAAGATATTTCAGCTCCAATGGCAGAAGATATAGAAGGTAAAGATTTTTATACAATTAGTTATGTTGGTACTAAAAGCCACTCTGAGGCACTTAACCGTTCAGTTAATTTCATTAATGAAAAAATTAAAAATGGAAATTATGACAAAATTCAAATTATGGGGATGTCATTAGGTGGTAATTTAGCAGCTCATGCAGCTAAAAAAATTGCAGAAACATATGGTAAAGATAAAATCATCACTGTATCAACTTCAAGTTCACCTAGGTCATCATTTGATTTTATTAATGGCAAAATAGGAGATAAAATACCTAAGTGTTTTTCAACTAATACAATTAATAATTCATTACCTAAAGCACCGAGTGAAAGTCAACTAAAAAAAGTTGGTGTTGATGAATGTATGACTATTACACGTATTCATGATGAGATAGTACCTTATAGTGGCCAAATTAATTATTCAAATAATAAAAATGTAAATACTAATGATCATATGAGTAGTGTATGTAATAAATTTGACTCTTCAATTGGTAATAATTATGAGAATTTAGATAAAATAGAAATTATTAATGATGAAAATAACTATGAAAATTTAATTGAAAATTCTCAAAACGAAATTAACAAAATAGATATTTCAACTAAAGAAGGGCATCAATTTAGACATTATAGTCAAACAAATCTTAACTTTTTAAAAAATGAGTATAAACAATGTCAAAATTCTATTGATATGAAACATCAAATAGAGTCACAAATTGATTCTTTAAAAACTGCAATTTGTAGTGTAAACGATGAAGTAAAAAATAAAGATGGAAATTTTAATCCACAAGAGTCGCAAGCAATTAAGAATCTTGAAAAATATGAAAATAGTGTGAAATATGATTCATCTTCTTGGGGTAAACATAAAGCTAAATATGTGATTGGGTTCCTTGCAACAGGTGTTGGTACATTGTTCGGTTCAACTGTACTTGGTGCTACAATTGGAGCTGTAACAGGGGCTTCTTCTACTGCAGCTACAGGGCCTGGTGCAATTGTAGGTACAGCCGTAGGTGCTGCAATTGGAGCAGTTGCAGGTTTTACTGTGGGGAGTATAGCAACAGGCAGCATGATTAAAAACATTTTTTATGATGCAAGTGTAAATGATAATAAGGAACTATCTCATTTAACTGGGTATTATGGAAGCAAACACTTAACTGCTTAATTTAATATATTTAAAGTCAAGTATTTAGCTATTTTGAATTTTTTATGAAATAATCAACCCCGCAATCATACGGGTTATTCTTTTTTCTTCTTAATAGTAAATTAATAATCATATAATTATTATAAGGGGTTGCTATGAGTTTTACTGCGTTAATGTTTTTAAGCCCTATCTTATTATTTATTAGTATAAATAATGGTTATGCAGATGCTATTTATAAATTAGAAATAAAAAATGAAACTTTTGATAAATTAAATTTTGTTGAAGAAAGGAAGGGATCAGAGTGTTTTTATCCAATTGATAATAAATATAAAAGTTTAAGTATTCAGCCTAGGTCATCTAAAATAATTACTTTAAAAGATAATAATACGTTTTTGAATTCTTGTTTTGGCGCACGTAAGTTTATTGAATTAACATTTGGTATTCAGTCAAAGGGTGGTTATAAAGATGAAAATAAAATTGTAGTTCAAGTCTTACATGAATTAGGGTCGTTTATTTGGACAACCAAAATTACACCAGATTATTGGAGTAATCATAATCTTAAAATGACGGCGGCAACTTGTAATGGAGTTGATTGTTTTCAAAAATTTCATGATGCTAATGGTGATATGTCTTTAACTGTGACAATTAAAGCAGACCATAAAGTAAACGGTGGTGCTTTATTTAAATCGATTGGACTAGGTAAGGTTATAGTCACCTCTGATTTAGGTAAGACTGTTAATTTAGAAAATGGTATCGATTTTTCTAAGAAATATCGGATACACTTTTCTAAAATTAATAAAACATGTGTATTAAATAAGGGGTTTGTTACTTGTCCATCTGAAGTTGGTTATAAAAATATAAATGATACATTAGTTTTTGTTTGTCAAAAAATCCAAGGCAATAGTTCTATTTGTCCGTGGCTTTTGAGTAAAAAAAGTAAGTCTTTAGCATCAAATTTAAATATATATCAATAATATAAATTGATCAAAATATTTTAGTAATTTATCCCGTAATCTTTCGGGTTATACAGAAAATAAATAGATGTTATGTTAATAATTGCTAGTTATTTTTTTTGTTTAGTGGAGGGTTGTTTTATGAAAGAATATATTGGACTAAAGAGTTGGTTAGGATCAAAATTTATAGAGCAAGTTTTAACGCGAAGGTTAGCTTATAAACAAAATACGATAGTTACTGTACCAAGTTTAGATGATGCATCAACAATTCAGTTTGCACTAGCCAGGCACAATGATTTATTAGGTAGATTACATCATATTTCAGAATTAAGTAGTGATAGTGGTTATAGAACAGTTGGTCAGCCAAATGGTAAGGATTGGGATGAATATAAATATTTTATTATCCCATTAAATACTGGAGCTATGCATAATGAAGCAATTATTTTATGTCCTGGCACGAATAAAGCTATTTTTATTGATCCACAGGGTTCATCAATACCTAATAATCGAAGAGAAGAATTAGCTAGCTTAGGTTTTACAAATATATTATCAACAAAACGAGTACAAAAAGATCATTATCGTTGTGGTGACTATACGATAGAGTTAGTTACTCAAATTTTAAATGAAAATCAGCCAGAAAATATTAATCATGAAAGTTTAAATGTAATTGCAAATCGGATAGCTAACTATAACAACCAACAACTTGATCAAAATCGAGCTAGTTATGTACAAGACTATTTGGCATCACTTGTGATCAATAATGCACATCTACAAAATACTCAATTGGTTGTGAGTAATAGTTTATATAATCTAATTGATAATACTTTTTATAGTAGTGCATATTTATCATCTGAAGCAGATGATCAAGTAGCATTACATGATGCTAATGCAAGACAGAGGGAAAGCTCTGTTTATCATAATTATTTAAGAAGGAGTAATTTGTCAAAAAATGTATATAAATCTGATATTAATCAAAATCAATTTAAAAAAAAGCACATAGATGATAAAAAATCACAAAAAAATTTATCCACTCCTAATAAAGATAACTTACCAAAAATAAAAAAATCTTTAAAAGAAACATTGCAATTACAACAGAGTATTTTGCAATTAGAGCATCAAATGAAGCTGTTTGATAAAGAGCTAATTCTACTGTCTAAGCTCAAGGAAAAAGAACTTTTAGAAGGTTCTGATATAAAAAATTTAGTTAAGCGTGATATAAATATTCAGTCAATTAATGCACAAGTAGCGGAATTAAAAAAACACTTAGATTTATTACAAGATGAACTAATGGCAAGGAAGATTGAAATAGCTGATGTAATCAGTCAGGCAATTGACGAACCTCCTATTGATTCTTTAACGAACACTCATAAATCAATCCAACAATTTCTAGCTTTTGAGAATATGATTGGGATGGTGGAATATAGTGAGAAACAAAAACAGATAAATGGTCAAACTGCTCCGCTATACGACTCTGCAAAAAAATATCAAAAAAGATATTTGGAGGTTCAGGAGGCCAAAGTAAATGTCAGTTTAAAAGAAGCAGAACTTAGTAAACTTGATAAAATTAATTTATCTAAACAAGAAGTGGTTAAGCATTGGAAAATATTACACCAAGTAGTACAACAAGCTAAAAGTGAATATTATAAACATTTAACGCATAAAAATACTGAAAATATAGCTAAAGTAGATGAAAAATTTAATCAATTTATTAAGTTTGGTGATACCTTTGGGGATGGTATAGAAGTTGAAAATCTCACATATGAAGGGTTAGCAAATAGTCTTTTTGCTTGTTATACAGAAATGAAAACTAGAGAGCCAAGTTTAGGTCCTTTTCGGAAAATGTCAGATAGTCGTCGTTATTTATTAAATAATCTGAAATTAGTTGGTATTTTAGATTCAGATTTTAAAAATAAAAAAACATTACTTTTAAAAATTCAAAAAATTGATTTTAGTTCTACTAATAAAGAAGTATTACAACAACTATTTCCAGTTAAGAATAATGATGTAGAAAACTTTCTAGATAACTTTTCTAAGCAGTTTCTATTAGATCGTTTAAAAAAAGTATATAGCAAAACGACGTTAAAAGAAGCTAGGCTACAACTTGTTTCAGTAGAGCAATCATTAAATCAATGTTTACTTAAGCATGAAAGTAATTTTAAAAAAATAGATGCCTTTATAGCTAAATGTAATCAATTAGAACTGGTCAAAAAAGAGAGACAATATACACAACAAGAAGATAGGCTTAATAAATTACTGTTAATAAATGAAAAGCTAACAAAGGATTTTAAAAAAGAAGAAGCCATCATTCATAAAGACCCAAAAACATATATAAGTAATAGATTAGATCAACTGCAACAAAATATAAATGAATGCAAAATAAAATTAGATAAGTTAGCAATCAAAAAATTTAATGAATTAGATGAAAAAGTTATTCATCCTGATAAAGGTACTTCCTTAAGTGATAAAGTTAATCATATTATAAAAGAAATGGCTTGTTATGATAAGTTAGCTTATAGCTATATCAATGTTCAATCGAAATCATTAACTTCTGAACAAAAAATGATTTTTGGGTCAATGTTGGATGATATATCAGATATTTATGATCATGGTTTAAGAAAAAAATTAAATGCAATACAAAGGGATTTAAAAAATAAAGAATTAGAGTGTAAAAAACTAATTGAAAATGAGAATAGGCAGCCAGGTATATTACATCAATCAATTATTGAGTTAAATGATTATTTAAGTATGACATTTGAGTTAATGAATGAATCTAAACGCAAAATTACTGAATATGTCATTTGGTTATTAAATAATTCAGATGATGTGGTTGAATTGCCTGAAGAAATTAATTCACTTGATTTTAGTGGATTTGATTTAAGAGGGGTGGATTTAAGTAGAATCCAAGACCATAAAGGTAATGATTTTGATTTTAGTCGGTCTATATTTGATCAAACAGTTTTGGGATCCATTTCATATTTAGAATTGAGAGATAGGCTACAAAATTTTAAAAAATCTTTTGTTGATAATAAAGCAACTATAGAAGATCTGCATCAAAAACTATTACAGCTAGTCGCCTTAGATGATTCGAAATTTAAGAATGATAACTATGATAACGAACAATTAAAAAAGATGAAACAGAGTAATTTAGATGTAATTCAAAAATTGTGGCAGACATCTTTTCCTAATTTTCCAATATATCATCAAAGAGATAATTTAGTGCAGATACAGAAGTACCTAAAAATTATTCAGCAAGCTTTAGGTAAACAAAATGGTTTGAAAACTAAATTTCCACTTGATATGGGTTGTATTGATTTCAGTCAAGCTGAATTTGTGGGTGAAATAAAAAATGTATCATTGGAAAATTCAAATATACCAAAAGATTTGAGAGGTATTGATTTAAGTGGTGCAATTATTTCAAATCTAGATTTAGATAGTCATATTATTGATAAGACCACTAAATTAAATAATGTTACTTTTAATAATGTAAAGTTTAATAATTGCCAAATTACTGATGTATGTTTTGAGAATTGTCAATTTGATTATTGTATATTAGAAGGTGAAGAGCTAAATTTAGAAGGTTCTGAATTTAAAGGGTGTAAATTTCATAGTTGTAAATTTGGAAATGGTCTAGAGTATAATAAAAAAGAAAAACGTGATGGAGTAAAAGTTCAAGCAGCTTTTAATCAATGTCAATTTAGAGGAATTACTGAGTTATCAAGTGCTTGTGATATTTCTTTAAGTAAATTTAATTCTGTTTACTTTGAAAACTTATTCTTAGGTTATGATTGTCGATTACCTGAATCTAGAAGTAGCTCAGTGCTTAGAATAAAAAAATTAAATAATGGAGTTAATTCCAATCGAGTTAATATAGAAGGAACAATTTTAGCTGACAAATCAACTCAATATATTGGTATAACTGCTGATACATTTATTAAACAATTTAATAATTTAGTTGAGGATTTAACTAATAATAAAATGAAAATGAGTCAAATCCGAAAGGATGCATATCAGTGGTTTAATTGTAATATTAAGAAAATTTCTGGTCATCGGGAATATACAAAAATATTAAATGCTTTAGAGGCATGGAAAATAGGAAATATTAAAGATAGTGCAAGTAATAAAACAAATCATATGTGGCGTTTATTTAATTATCAGAGCAGAAATTTGTTTACTTTTGGTAAGATAAAATCTTCAAAGTCAGGCAGACTAATGATTGAAATAGTTCAAAATAAGCTTAAAAAGATAGAAACTGATCATGAAATATCAACCTATGGTAGCCAATTACCAAATGAGTATCAATTTCTTAGAAAAGCATTTAATCAACTATTGGGAGATAAAAAGCTTAGTAGTTATAAAAATCTAAATATTAATAATGAAACTATTGATGTGATTGAGAAAATTCGTCAAGGAAAAAAAGTTTTTAGTGCTGATTTTTTATCTAAATATGCAAATGCTGCAAAAAAATTTCAATCTACTAAGAAAGATCAAACAATTTCGCAAATGAAAAAATTCGTTACTGAAATGTCTAAAAATAAGAATTTTGATAACTCAGTGGATGTTTTAGTTCAATTATTAGTTAAGAATCCTCAAATGATTAATGATGTAGTTGATCAATGGAGGCCATTGGAGCTAGTACAAGCCATGTATACTTTGCGATTTTACAACCAAGATTTAGTAAATCATTTAGAAAGTACAAATCATTATCATAATTTGCAAAATCAAGTAAAATTTGTTTCATCAGCATATGATACTTTGCTGAAAACGGCTATTTGTAATACTTTAGAGCAATTGAGAAATGATAAAGAGCTTTTAGTATTTTTTATAGAAATGATTAAAGACTTTCCATTATCAAAACACCCATTCTTGGATTTAGATGAAATTGAGAAATTTATGAATGGAAAAGAGGCTAATATTTTTAAAAACCCAAAAATATCAGTTGCTACTAGAATGGATTTAATTAACGAAATGCTTAAGCTTTTTGACACTAGCTATCAATTTTTTACAGGCAAGCATCAGCAGCAAGCACAAAAGATTAGCAACATATTTCTCAAAAAATTTAGGCTAGAAAATAAAGATTTTCAAAAACGTCTTTTAAGTGATGCAAAAGAACGTTTTTCAGGTAATTTTGATAAGATGGTAAATAGTTTTTTGAAGCAAGAAGCCTCAATTGGGGAAGCTAATCATCCGCATATTGATTGGCCTAAAGATACATCAAAATTATATTATGCTAAAAATAGCTGTTGTAAATTACAAGAAGCATTGAAAGGGTATTTAAATGAAAAGGTGCAAGCTTATCAAATAGACCAATATGTAAAAAAAGTTATAGCGATAGCAGTTGGAATTTATAATAGTCAAGTAAATAATAAAAGCCAAGTTAATAAACGTTTTAAAAATATTGCTCAAATAACGCCAAAAAATGCTATTCGTAATACTTGGTTTCCTAAAGGTAAGCATAGACTATTTAAGTTGGAAGATTTGAATGAAATAATGAAATATGTTAGTAACTCCAGAGGAGCATTTGATAAATTTTTTGCTAAAGCTGACTTTGCTTGTGAAGCTTTTAATGAAGCTCTTCAAACAGTAGATGAATTGAGTGATAACATATTTAAAAAATTATCAGATGGAGGCCAAATAATAGTTACTTATGACGGAAAGTTACCTCAGAGGGTGAGTGTTAGTTCTGGGTTATTGCAACATACTCATAATGTGACTAAATTTAGAAAAGCACCAAAAATAATGTTTGATTCCCAGCCCGAGAAAGAAGTTTCAAATAATAATGAACTATTAAGTCAATCAGTTTAACTAGATATTGATAGAGGAGAAATAATATGCTTAAAAATCATAGAATAATAATTATTGGTAATACTGATGAAAAAAAGAGTTTTTTAGATAATATAATGCCAGAACGTAAATCTGTAGGGTATACTATGGCTACAATAGGTTTTAGATGTCATAAATCTGATGAAATGGAAAAATTAAACAATCAAGTATATGATTTAAGTAATCTAGAAAGATTTCAGCTTACCTTGGAAAAATTTATTAATAATGCAAATACAGTGATTGTTGATACTTCTAAGGAAGGAAATCATAAGTGGTCAAAATTAGTGCATAATGATCTTAGTGTACGAGTGGTATCAAGAGAAAATGGCTTAAAATTATTTCGTAGTATAAATGATAATGATTTCAATTTGAGGTTATTTTATCAAACAGACCAAGAAAAACGAGGAATCGCTACAGATATGCTAATTCAGATTCAAAATGATTAGCTTAATAGCAAGTTATAATGATATAAGCTATTTTTTGTGTTTTTAATAAAATAATTTAAAAATATTGATATGCTAACAATTAATAAGATCAATTCAAACAATATATAATAATTTACTTTGTAGTTTATTAGTAAGGTCATATTTATCATTTGCATCAAATTTATCACGAATATTTTGTAGATGTTCTTCAACAGTTCTAGGAGAATTTTTTAAAATTTGAGCAATGCGTTTAGCTTGGTAAGATCCTCTTAAAAGAAGTCCTACAATTTTACGTTCAGTATTAGTTAGCTTAATGTATTTGTCTTCATTATCAATAGCATTTACGCTTAAGGGTGAAATCAATGTTTTTCTATAAGTTGATTGCTTAAGAATTTCTTGATAAAAGAAAAGTTTATTTTCAATATTCATTAAAGCAAGTATATAAGCAACATTATTGATATATAAATAGGCATTTACACGATTATCGATATAGTGGCTAAAAAGACTAATCGAACCATCAGGATGATAATAAGATGTTCCTAATACGTCGCTTTGTGAGTGAATTACATTATGCAAATGTTCTGATTTATAGGATGTTTCAGTCTCTACTATATGATATAAACTAGATAATAATATCTGTCTTGGAACATATTGATAGTTTTCTAATTCACGAGCCGGGGATAGTACATCATGGCTTGATGTGATTGAGTTATAAAAAATTTCACAGTCAGGCGTAAAATTAATTTCAATGATATGATTAGGGTATATTCTAAAGTAGTGTAATCCACTTAGAAAATTATAGCATTGATTTTCCAAGATTAGTTCTTTAAATAATTTATAATGCACTTCAGTAACTTTATGATGAAGCGCTACTGCAATTTCATTCATTTGTGACCTGTTAAATAGATATTTTTATAATTAATGATAATTATACTATAAATTGATTCAATTCTAAAGAGATTGGTTATTTTATAGGTAATTATACGGGTTACTCAAATATTAATTTAAGAACATAATATATTAATGATGATTAATGAAAAAAAGGGGTTATAGCTATGTTAATTTTTTCAAAGATAAATATACTAGGTAAAAGATTTGGTTTTTTAGATGAAAAAGATGCTTATAAAAATCTAAATAATGAGTTTGAAGCAGCATATGAGAAATATAATGATAATTTATCGAATCAGAAAGAGTACTTAATGGCTATAAATCTTTATTCTAAAAGGTATCTTGCTGATTTTATGGTTTTTTCATATATAGTTGACCTTCAAACAAACCTATCGTGTTCATTTATTTATAATACTCGTGCTTTCCCATTTGCAAATAAAGCAGTAGAATACTTTGAAAACGATCAAATACATAATATTAGAGATCTGTTGCTATTATTAAATGGTGAGAAGAAAGAAAGTGATTTTAATTTAGGTTGTGATCATGAAAGATGTTTAACAAAGAGTGTATTAATATTGCGAAATAATGGTATTTTTGATCACTTATTAAAACAAATTCAAAATACTGAGAATAGTAAGTTTCAAAATACTTTATTCTATCAAGCAACTAATGAACTAAATAATAAGAACTTAGAGCCTAATATTTCTTTTAAATTTTAGTTTTAAGTATAGAGAGATGATCTTATTTTAATAAAAAGATATAATATATTGACTTGTAATTAGATTAACCCAACGGAAAAAATGGCGTATGATTTAAGATATGACAAAATAGTTCAGCTGTTTTTTCGGTATCATAAAGGGCAGAATGGGCATGATTTTCATCGAATTCAATCTTAGCTTTTTCAAGTGCTTTACTTAAAACGGTTTCGCCATAAAGTAGTGCGCTTAAGCTAACAGTGTCAATGGTACTAAACGAATGAAATGGAATGCGCTTAATACCATTTCTTTGGGCTGCTTTTTGGATAAATGTAAGATCAAATGGTGCATTATGACCAACTAAAATAGCACGTGAGCAATTATGTTTTTTTACTTGTTTCCTAATATAAGTAAAAGTTTGTTTAAGTGCTTGTTCTTCTTTAACTTCGGCTCGAAAAGGATGACCTGGTTTAATGCCGTTAATCTCTAGTGCTTTAGGTACAATTTCTGTTTTTGGGTGGGCTTTTATATTAAAGTGAATGGTTTCAGATGCTCGGTAATGGCATTGATTATCTAGGTGAATAAAAATAGCACATAACTCAAGTAGTGCATGCTTATCAGGCTCAAGGCCACCTGTTTCAACATCAATAACAACAGGTAAAAATCCTCGAAATCGTTGATTAAGATTAAATAGTGACATAATAAGCTAATATTTCTCCCGAATAAATAATGCCAAGATAATAGCAGCTAATAAGCCAACAGTTAATGGGATAAAGGCAATTTGGTAGATAGATGTATCAGCAATGACACAGCCATGATCGTTAATTGCCGTTAGTGTTTTTAAAAGACTACCAATTAATGGTAAGAAAATAGCGCCAATAATAATAACCGACATATTGGTAAAACCCATGGCAACGCCTCGAGCAGATTCAGGTACAAGTCGTTTAATTAAGGCAAAGGGTAACACATAAGCGCCAATGCTAAGTCCTAAAAGAAAAGAGATTAAACCTGCTAATATGGCGTTTAATGGTATATATAAAATAAGTAAAAATAATATCAGTGAAACAATGGAAAATAGAATCATCACAGGTTTTATGGCACCTAGTTTTGAGCTTAACCAGCCACTAAAAACTGTACCAAAGCCTGCACCTAAAAAGACACAAGCTGTAATATGCGCTGCAACTTTACTACCATAGAGGTGATTAAAAAATGGAATGCTCCAAAGGGAAGCAAATGCAGTAATAATTGCAAAAATAGCACCGCCATATAGGCAGCTTAACCAGATATCTTTAGACTTGAAAATGGCTGCAAAATAGAGTTTACTCTGTTCTTTAGCAATCTCACAATCACTTTTAAGGTCGTGTTCATGGGCATGGCTTTTGGGATTATCTTTGACAAAAAATACAATTAATAAAAAGAGAATAATTGAAAATATGGTACAAAAGAGTATGCTATGACGCCAACCATATTCTCTAACTGATGCGCTTAATAGCATATCACCTAAGGCACCACCAAACATGCCCAACATTTCGATAAATCCAGCAACTAGGGCAAAGTATTTTTTGGAAAACCAATTAGCAGCAAGACACATGGCACAAACGACACCAGGTGCACTGGCAATACCCATAATGACTCTAGCTAAATCAGCCGTTGGTTCATTATAAGATAAAGCAAAGCCAAAAGTTGCAAAGACAAGTAGCAATGTTGAAGCAGTTAATGTCTTTCGTATTCCTAATTTATCAACAATAATACCGGCTGGAATTTGTAAGATAATATAGGGGTATAAAAAACTTGATGAAAGAAAACCAATACCAATTTGATCAATGCAAAGGTCAGTTTTTAATTCAGGAACCATAAGGCTAACTGAGCCTTGAAGGAGAAATTGAAATAGTACAAACAATCCACCTAAAAAACAGACACCAGCGGCATAACGACTATTTTTTTTCATTGTAATATATCACCAATGTTTTTAAAACGATTGCTCTTTATGGCTTAAGTATAGGAGTTTATAACCAGATTTTAGGTAACATGCAAGGCAAAAGATAAATTATGCGAATAAATACGTAATTGTCCATTGTTTTTTTGTGCATAACAGCGGAAACTATTACCTAATTATAGGTGATAAAGGTGATAGGATGTTGCAGGATTCAGATAAAAAAGCAGACACAGAAAAATTCAATGAATATTTTCAGTCTAATGATGCTTATTTTCAGATGATGAGCAGGCAATTACAACAGTGGAGTGAGCAGTTGGCGAATCAAGATTATCCAATAGAAGATTTGAAGTTTGATCATATCACTAAAGTTGCAGAAACCATGCGAAGTGCTTTTTTAAAGCTATTAAGTCAAGATCCCATGCAACTATGGCAAACACAAATTAGTTTATGGCAAGATTATACCAAGCTTTGGCAAGAAGCGGTTTTTGACTTTTTTGAACAAAACCAAAATAATGCGACTTCAGATGGGCAAACACCTATTAAGCATGATAAGCGATTTGATTCAGATAACTGGCAAGAGCAACCTTTTTTTTCATTTATAAAAAATTGTTATTTACACACGAGTGAAAGAGTTCAAGGTTTAGTTAATCAAATAGAAGGCTTAGATGATAAAACGACTAAAGAAGTTGAGTTTTATACACGCCAATTTTTAGATGCAATCTCACCCAGTAATTTTGTATTAACTAATCCAGATGTTCTAAAAGAAACCTATGATTCACATGGGCAGAATTTAGTTAAAGGTTTTGAAAATATGTTAGAGGATTTAAAGCGTAATCAAGGCTCTGGCGTATTAAATATTAAAATGACAGATTTAGATCAATTTAAAATTGGTGAGAATATTGCAAGAACAAAGGGAAAAGTTGTTTATCAAAATCGGCTATTCCAATTAATTCAATATAATGCAACAACGAAAGAAGTTTATCAAAAGCCATTATTAATTATTCCACCATTTATTAATAAATATTATATTTTGGATTTAACTGAGAAAAAATCATTTGTGCAGTGGGTTGTTGATAAGGGCTATAGCGTATTTATGATTTCATGGGTTAACCCAGATGCTTCTTATAAAGATACTGAATTTGAAAATTATATGACAGAAGGGGTATTAGAAGCAGCTGAACAAGTACAATTAATTACAGGTGAGAAAACGATTAATGTGATTGGTTATTGTATTGGTGGTACCGTATTAGCAGCTGCCTTATCCTATCTTAAGAAAAAGAAGAAAGACTATTTTAAATCAGCCACATTTTTCACAACGCTAATTGATTTTTCAGACTCCGGTGATTTAGGTATTTTCTTATCTGATGAGCAATTAACACTACTAGAAGCAGAAATGGCAAAGACAGGTTATTTAGATGGTAGACGCTTGGCGGTTACATTTAACCTATTAAGAAGTAATGACTTAATCTGGAACTATTTTATTAATAATTACTTATGTGGTAAAGAGCCATTTCCACTTGATTTATTGTATTGGAATTCTGACTCAACCAATATGGCAGCAAAGTCACATGGGTTCTATTTACGCCAATGCTATTTAAATAATTTATTAGCAAAACCAGATGCATTAACATTTAATGGTGAGGCAATTAATGTTCAAGATATTGATGTGCCTTCCATTTTTATATCAACTGAAAAAGATCATATTGCACCATGGCAGGCAACTTATAATGGTGCAAAATTATTTTCAGGTGAAACAGAATTTATCTTAGCAGGTTCTGGACATATTGCTGGTATTATCAATCCACCATCAAAACAAAAATATGGCTTTAAAACCAACCAATCATTAGCTAGCACAGCTAATCAGTGGTATGATAGTGCCAAAGCACATGAGGGTTCTTGGTGGATTTATTGGGAGAAATGGTTAAAGCAACATTCTGGTAAAAAAATTAAAGCATTATCACCAGGTAATAAAAAGCTTAAGCCCATTGAGGATGCACCAGGAAGCTATGTAAAAGTTTCTATATTAAATCAAGATTAAATAAAAATGACTTCATATCAATTAACACTACATAAAATGAAAACATCACTTGAAGGTGAAAAGGCACATTATTATTTACCATTAGGTGATGAATCCGTATTACTTTGCAATTTTTTAGGTAAAACCATTCGCTTTGATTATTTAAATGAAATTAATTGCATCAACTGTAATCGAAAAACTGCTAAAAGCTTTGGTCAAGGCTATTGTTTCCCTTGTTTTCGCTCATTAGCACAATGTGATATGTGTTTGATGAAACCTGAATTATGTCATTATCATTTAGGCACTTGTCGCCAGCCTCAATGGGGTTTAACACATTGTTTTCAGGAACATATTATTTATTTGGCCAATACTGGAGATGTTAAAGTTGGCATTACACGTATTACCAATACGCCATATCGTTGGATTGATCAAGGGGCATCTGAGGTATTACCGATTATAAAAGTAAAAACACGTTTAATTTCAGGCTTAGTCGAAGTAGCATTAAAAAAGCATATCGCTGATAAAACCAATTGGCGAAAGATGCTAAAAGGTAATCCAGAATCTAAACCATTAGATGTTATACGAGATAGTCTCTTAGTCTCAGCAAAAGATGAATTAGCTAAAATTAAAGAAGATCATGGTAATGATGCGCTTGAATTACTGGATGAAAAAGCATTTAATATTCATTATCCAGTTGATGTCTATCCAGAGAAAATTAAAACGTTTAATTTAGATAAAGATCAAACATTTTCTGGAAAACTACTGGGGATTAAGGGGCAGTATTTATTATTAGATACTGGGGTAATTAATATTAGAAAATATTCTGGTTATAAGGTTAATTTAAGTATCGTTGAATAAAAATGCTTTATATTGTGCTTAGGATGATCTATAATCAGTCTTGAAAGATTCGGGGGGAGTTAATGATTTATATTAATTTAGCTTGTTGTTTATTCTCTTCCTCCGATTAGATTATTTGGGGGGGAGAAAATGAAAACAGCACGTTTAGGTTTTATTAGTTTATTAGTTGTTATTTTTGGCTTAAGTAGTTTAGCTTATGCCGAATCTACTTATACAGTTTATGTTAGAAATAATACAAATCTTGATATGAAAGTGAATTATTCAGAAGATAAATCTGATTGTATTAATGCATATCCAGATATGCCTATTGTATTGAAAGCACAACAAGAAACATCATTTACCTTTGCTGATAAAAATACAGCATTTACGCATTGTTATTTTGGTGAAAAGTATTTAACAATTTATGCTGATGCTGTTTCAGGAGATCAAAGCGTTACAGTCAAATGGGACCATGATTATAATATGATAAATGGCCGACAAATCTGGCAAAGTGAGATAACTCAAACTTCAACATCAGATTCAAATGATTATATTTTGAATGCAGCTACTTGCGGAGGGGATAACTGTTTTAATAAATGGGTAGATATTGATGATGATTCTACCATTAGACTTACAATCAACTATAATGCAGGGAGTATTTCAACTACAAATATTAAAACATTAGGACTTGGAGTAGCAACGGTTACCAATGGTTATGGAAAATCGGTTGGTTCTGATGGTAGCCTTGATTTAAGTGAAGGCCCTTTTGTGATTCATTTTAGTAAGACAGAAGCTGAGTGTCGATTTAACGGTGGGCTTCTTAGTTGTGATAAAGGGATTGATTATACTTATATCAATGATGATGACAGTGGTAGTGATAAATTAGTATTTGCTTGTAGTCAGACTACATCCAACCAAAGTAAGTGTCCTTGGATTACAGGAAAAAATGCTAATATAAAATCAAATATTGATGTGGGTCATATTTATAGCTAATCATTAAAAAACCAAATTGTAGACTATTCTAAGTGGGGGGGAAATAATGAGAATTATACGTATTATATTAATTAGTCTTTGTGGATTATTAGGATTTGTAAAGCTATCTTATGCTTCAGCAGATTATGTAGTTTATATAAAAAATAATACAAATTTAAAGCTTAACGTTCAATCGTTAAGTCAGAAATGTATTGATAGTGTTAGTGGATTACCAATGACCATATCACCACATGACCAGGCTTCTTTTACATTTGAAGATCTTGATGGTTTGCTACCTTATAATTGTGATGGAGATCCTAAAAACTTAACACTTTATGCATATTATGTGACATCAAATAATACAGGTAATGCTGGAGCTAATATAGAGTTAGCACATCAAGAGCAGGGTACTAATGATGAATGGGCAAGTAAAGTAAGTACTTCTGAAACTTACGGTGGTTTTCAATTAACATCAGCAACGTGTAATGACAATAGCTGCTTGAATTTTTGGTATTATATCAGTGGTGATTTTAATTACAATTTAACAATTGGCTTACAAAATGAGATTTCATCTGCTGATATGAAAAGTATTGCTTTAGGTAGTATACAATTAACAAATGGATATGGTAAGTCTGAAAACTCAAGTAGTATAGACTTAAATAAAGGCCCTTATATTGTACATTTCAGTAAAACAACACAAACTTGCCAATTAAATGGGCGCTTATTAGCTTGTGATCCAGGTATCGGCTATACTTACTTGGATAATGAAATTATATTTTCATGCCAGCAAACAAGCCAGGGTCAATCTGAATGCCCTTGGGTAACAGATAAAAAGGGTAATACAGCATCAAATGTTAATGTGGGGGATATTTATAGTTAATTTATAAAACTTAAAACAATCAAAAGCCCAACAACCATCATGAGAATTGCAATAATGCGCAATGTCTGGGGTTTCAGTTTAATCACTTCTTTTAAGAAGTTTTGATATTTTTCAGGCGCTAATGCAGGGTATAGTCCTTCGATAATAAACACAATGCCAATGGCAATAAAAAAGATTTTGATACTCATAATTAATCTTTAATTTGATTATGAATTATGTTGAATTTTACTGCCGTTTTTAACATCACCTGTTTTAGATTGGCTGTCTTTTGTTAGGACAGTACCTGAAACTTTTTTGAAAATAACATTGCCTGTAATAACACTTTGTTCTGATAAAGTAACCATTGGTGCTTCATCAGATGATACCACTAAATCGCCATGAATAGTTGACTCTTCAAGTTTAATAATATTAGTTGATGCTGTTACAGAATTATTAAACGTAGTCTCATCTGCATCAATTAATCCAGAGATAGTAGCTTTGCCAGAGACAATACTTTCATCAATGTTTAAAGGGCCATGAACTTTTAAATCTGAAAATTTAGAGTCATCGGCTTTAATTGGGCCATTAACAATGGTTGCACCTTTAACTGATGTTTTATCTAGTGATACTTGGCCATGAACGGTTAATGTACCATCAATGGTTACTTCATCAATTTCAGCAGGGCCATTAATTGTCACATTACCTGTAATGGTTGATTGTTCAATCTTAGCTGGGCCATTACAAGTAACATTCTGTTGAGTTTCATTTTTTATATTACAAGGACCATAAAATGTACTAGCATAAGTAGATATGGGTAAAATAATCATTGACCCTACAATAAGTTGAGTAAATTTGTTCATAGTAATTATTCAAACCTCATTTTGTGATTAATCTAAAATCTAAGCTTTACCAATCATGCTAAAAATAATAAAAAAAAGCAAGCTTACCCTAGGTGAGGTAAACCAAATAATGAAAAAATTAGGTTGTTAAAAAATGCGATAAATGGCCCCATAATATACCATAAAATTGGACGGCCACCGATTGGAATAATAATTAAAGCTAATAAAATAAAAAAGCCAAAGCGCTCAATACGATTATATTTTATTGCAGCATGTAGTGGCAAAAAGGCACTGACAACACGACTGCCATCTAAAGGTGGAATTGGAATTAAATTTAAGATCATTAACACAAGATTAACCTGGACGCCGATATAGCCCATATAGGTAAAAATCTCAGATGCTTCAGGTGAGCCTTGTGATAAAGCTAAAGCAATTTTAGCAATTAACCCCCAAAAAAAAGCCATTAAAAGGTTAGCAAAAGGGCCTGCAAGGGCAACAAGTGCACTATCATATCTAGGTTTTTTTAAATGCCCTTCATTGACAGGTACAGGTTTTGCCCAGCCAAATAAAAAGCCACCCATTAAAAAAAGTACCGCAGGTACGATAATTGTGCCAATTAAATCAATATGTTTAATTGGATTAAGGCTTAATCGTCCCATCATATAAGCTGTATTATCACCTCTTAACTTAGCAACAAAGCCGTGGGCGACTTCATGAAAAGTAATAGCAAATAAAATTGGGATTGCTGCTAATAATAGAAATTGAATTTGTGTCATTATGTACCTTAAAATAAGCTAGTTTATACTTTAATCTTACATGATAATTATATACACTGAAATGAATATGTAGCTAAAGATTAGTAATGGTATTTAAATATGACAGCAGTAGAAATGACACAAAATATACATAAGCCAGTAATTGAATTGCCAGAGTATTCAAAAATTGATATTAAGCAATTTGAATCACAGTTAGATCATCAGTTGAGTGCTTGTCGCAATTTACGCAAAAAGTTATTATCGGATAATACAAGTTATAGTTGGGCTAATTTAATTGACCCATTAGAAGCCTGTGAAGATCAGTTAAATAAATTATTTGCTCCCATTTCACAATTAAATGCGGTTTTAAGTGATGATGATATACGAGCAGTCTATGATCGTTGTATTGTTAAATTATCTGAGTACTCAACAGAAGTTTCTCAAGATGAAGTATTATATCAAGCCTATTGCCAAATTAGCCAATCTGATGAGTATCAAAATCATTATGATGTGGCACAAAAACGTGTTATTGACGAAGCATTAAAGAGTTTTAAATTATCAGGTGTGCATTTAGCAAAAGAGAAAAAAGCTCGTTTTAAAGCAATTTCTGAGCGTTTAACCATATTATCCACAACATTTTCAAATAATGTATTAGATGCAACAAAAGCTTGGCATTATTTTACAGAAGATAAAAGTGAATTAGAAGGTTTGCCTGAGCATGTGATAAAAGCTGCACAAGTTAAGGCACAAGCTAAAGATAAGGAAGGCTTTATCTTAGGTTTGGATGCACCAACTTATATTAGTGTCATGACAACAGCTAAAAATCGATCTTTAAGAGAGGCTATGTATTATGAATATGCCACAAGAGCATCAGATTGTGGTAGTAATGCTAGTCAATGGGATAATACAGAGATTATTAATGAGACATTAAAGCTACGTCAAGAGATGGCAGAAGTCTTAGGTTATGATAATTATGCAGAAGTCTCAATTGCACCTAAAATGGTAGAGTCAACTGATCAAGTAATTTCATTCCTTGAGGATTTAGTCAAACGTGCTAAACCACAAGCAGAAAAAGAATATACTGAACTATGTCAATTTGCAAAAGCGCAAGGGCTAGATGATTTTAAGCCTTGGGATTTGAATTATTATGCAGAAAAACTTAAAAAGGAAAAATTCTCATTTACACAAGAAGAGTTACGCCAGTACTTTCCAGTCGATCATGTTTTAAGTGGCTTATTTAGTATATTAAATGAAATTTATGGACTAAATGTTGAAAGAGTTGATCAGTTTGATCGCTATCATGATTCGATTGAATTATACCGCTTTACTGACTTAGACGGTCAATTACGTGGGCTTATTTATGTCGATTTATATGCCAGAGAAGTTAAACGTGGTGGTGCTTGGATGGATGATATCACAACGCGTTACTTAAAAGATAATGGTGATTTACAAGCCCCAATAGCTTATATCGCATGTAATTTTGCTCCACCTGTGACAAATGAAACACCAGCATTATTAACCCATAATGATGTATTGACTCTATTTCATGAATTTGGTCATGCATTACATCATATATTAACACAAGTTAATTATTTACCAGTTGCTGGAATTAATGGTGTTGAATGGGATGCAGTTGAGTTACCAAGCCAATTTATGGAAAACTATACCTGGCATAAAGAGGGTTTAAAACGCTTAACAAAGCATTATCAAACAGGTGAGTCTTTACCAGAAGAACTATTTGATAAACTAGTCGCATCACGTTATTTCCACTCGGCAATGCATATGGTTAGACAGCTTGAGTTTGCCATTTTTGACTTTAGATTACACTTAGAATATAAAGCAAATAAAGACAATACGAATTATTGTTTAGAACTATTAAAACAGGTAAGAAATCAAGTTGCAGTCGTTATACCGCCAGAGTATCATCGATTTACACATAGTTTTTCACATATTTTTGCTGGTGGTTATGCGGCAGGCTATTTCAGCTATAAATGGGCTGAAGTTTTATCCAGTGATGCTTTTAGTTTATTTGAAGAAAGTGGTAATGTATTTGATCGTGAAGTGGGCTTACACTTTTTAACTTCAATTATTGAAAAAGGTGGTTCACAACCGGCTTTAGATTTATTTATTAACTATCGTGGACGTAAGCCAGATATTCAAGCGCTTTTACGTCATAGTGGTATTGGCGTTAACTAACATTATAAGCTTTATTGAAAGATGAGCCTTCAAGCGGGAAAAACTTACGAATTAAAAGCTAAAGCACTGCTTGAAAAGAGTCATTATCAAATTATAAAAGAAAACTTTCATTCTCGAATGGGAGAGATTGATATCATTGCCTTAACTAAAGATATATTGGTTTTTGTTGAGGTAAAATATCGTCATAGCCGTGACTTTGGTCATGTATTAGAGACAGTAACACCAACAAAACGAAAAAAGCTAATTAAAACTGCTCAGTTTTTTCTACTTCGATATCCTAAGTTTAATCAATATCAATTACGCTTTGATGTTATTGCATTTGAAAAAGATCAATATTATTGGATTGAAGATGCTTTTGCTACGCACATTTAACAATATGTTCGCATCCAAGTTTCAAGAATCACACAGGCTGCAAGCGCATCAACTTTTAAATGATTAATTTTTTTGCCCTTTACTTCTTCTAGTTTCCAGCGTGCTTCACGGGTAGAATAAGCTTCTTCTACTAAATGAATGGGCTTTTGATAACGTTTAGATAACTCATCGGAGAATAATCGGCTTAATTTTGTTATTTCAGTTTCTTCTCCATGCGCATCAATGGGTAGGCCAACGATAATATCGGTTGGGCGCCATTTTTCAATTAGTTTAGAGATTTCATGCCAATTAGGCGTTTTATCAGGGCAATTAATTGTGCCTATCGGGGTTGCAGTTTTGGTGATTAGCTGTCCTGAAGCGACACCAATGCGTTTTAAACCAAAGTCAAATCCTAAAAGTCTTTTATTACTAGTCATGTCCACTTAAGCCTGAAAGTTGATGGATATCCCTGATACCAATACTTTCTAAGGCAGCTTGCCAACGTAATTCAAGTGGTATATCAAAGACAATATCTTCAGAAAATGGCGCAACTAACCAAGAATTTGCCATAATTTCTTCTTCTAATTGTCCTGGTCCCCAGCCAGAGTATCCTAATGTAATGAGTACTTTCTCTGGAGAGTTTTCTTTACCTAAGTTTTCTAAAATATCGCGGGATGTTGTTAAAAATAGATTATCGTTGAGTTGTTTAATTGCGTCAAATTTTATTTCACTTTTTGTATGTAAGATATAACCATGTTCTTGTTGAACCGGTCCACCAAGTAATAATTTCTGATTTAATAATGAATTACTTGAAGGTTCTTTAGTGATAATTTCCATTTGTGAAAATAAATCTGATAAGTTAGGGGATAGTGGAATATTAATAATAAATCCCATTGCACCATCTTCATTGTGATGCATTAAATAAACGACAGAAGTCTCAAATGGTAATCCCTTCATGTCAGGCATTGCGATAAGTAGTTTGTTGGTATATGTAATCATAGCAATATTTCTTTTATTTTGTTTATTTACATAATTAAGTTTAACCAACTAAAAATTAATTTGCGTAATTTATATTAAAAAAATATTAAAAATATTTACAATATAACATAAAACAAGGTGCTGGCATCCAGGGTGAGTTTCGGCTAAGATAGCCTACTTGTATAGAATTGTATTATGTTTAATGTAAAGACAGTGTGTGAAAAATAAATGAAATTTGTTGATGAAGTGCGTATTCACGTTGAAGCAGGTAAAGGTGGTAATGGCTGTTTGAGCTTTAGACGTGAAAAATATGTTCCCAAAGGTGGCCCTGATGGGGGTAATGGGGGTGATGGTGGCAGTGTTTATGTTAAAGGTAATCGTAATGTCAATACGCTAGTCGATTATCGCTATGTGCGTAGCTATAGAGCCAAAAGTGGTCAGCCTGGTGCAGGTAGTAATTGTACTGGAAAAATGGGTGATGATTTATATTTGACAGTACCAGTAGGTACTGCAATTTATGATGTCCAAAGTGGTGATCTAATGGGGGAAATCCTTTATCACGATCAAGTTTTGTGCATTGCCAAAGGTGGGCGTCATGGCCTTGGTAATATTAATTTTAAAAGTAGTATTAACCAAGCGCCAAGAAAGACTACACCGGGTGAAGAGGGTGAAGTTAGAGATATTCGTTTTGAATTAAAATTATTGGCTGATGTTGGTTTATTAGGTTTTCCAAATGCAGGTAAGTCAACTTTAATTCGCTCTGTTTCTGCTGCAACACCTAAAGTAGCAGATTATCCATTTACAACAATGTATCCAGGCTTAGGTGTAGTACGCGTTAATCCACTCGAAAGCTTCGTAATGGCGGACATTCCAGGTGTTATTGAAGGTGCAAGTGAAGGTGCTGGCCTTGGATTACGCTTTTTAAAGCATCTCTCACGTACTTTATTAATACTACATGTAGTAGATATTGCGCCAGTTGATGGTACAAGCGCAGTGGATTCAATTAAAAAAGTAACATTAGAACTTGAAAAATATAATCAAGATTTAGCATCTAAGCCAAGATGGCTTGTATTAAATAAAACAGATATTCTAGGCGATCAAGCAGAAAATATAGCTAATGAAATCATTGAAGCACTAGATTGGCAAGGTCCAATCTATCATATATCGGCATTGACAAATGATGGAACGCAGCGTTTAATTTATGATATCATGCAGTATATTAAAGGATTAAAAGAGGATAGCTAGTATCATGGGTTTAAACTGGTTGTTGCGAGGTGTAATCCTATTATTAACAGGGCTTCTAACTGCTTGTGCATCAATGACAAATTTTTTTGATGCGCCGCGTCAAGGTGGTGCTGCTGAAGTTACAAGTTTAGGACAAATGCCAAAATACTATACGGTTAAGCAAGGTGATACTTTACCTAGTATTTCAAGAGCTTATGGTATTAGTGAGCGGGCTATTATATTGTGGAATAACCTTCAATCACCATATCGGGTTGAAGTAGGCCAAAAACTACAATTTTTTGCACCTGAGTCGATGAAAGCGAGTCAAGATAATACGCATAATATAGATAATGATTCAGATACAGCAAATCTAAATGATGATCAAATTGCACAAAATCAATTTAATGATAATCAGGATGCATTAATTCAACCTGATACACCAGTGGTTAAAACGCAAACTAAATCAGATGATAATATCAATACTCAAGTAAATAACTCAAATAAAATACCTCCCAAGAAAGAAGATAAAGTCACTGTAGCTAAATCGATAGAGAATGAAAAGCCACAACCAGTAGTTAATGCGAACAATAACGTAGAAAAAGAAACGCTTCAATCCGATTACTATACCGTTAAACGTGGAGATACCTTATTAGGCATTGCTCGAGATTTTAATTTAAACTTAAATCAGATTGCGATGATTAACCAAATAAAGCCACCATATGATATTTTTGTTGGTGAAAAGCTATTGGTTAATCCAGATTTATACCATGTTAATAAGACCGTATCTAATCAGCCTAAACCTCAAGTGAATAATGAGCTAGCAGCTACTACATTAAAACCATTAGATTCAAATACTCAAAAAGTGGCAAAAAAAGAAGAGATTAAAAAAGAGCCGGTCAAAGCGGTTACTGTTAAAAATACCTCAACTGAAACAACTAAAATAGATCTAAGCGGCGAAACTAGTCATGATGAAAGTATAAAAAATGTAGCTTCTAACTCGATTGATTATGCTGGTATTAATTGGCAATTACCTTTAAAAGGCAAGGTTAGTGACCAAGATAATATTTGGTTAATTGATGGTAAAGTAGATGATCCGATACGTTCTGTCGCAAAGGGGAAGGTGATTTATTCAGGTGTTGGCATTAATGGCTATGGTAAAATGGTAATTGTTGATCATGGTAATCAATATTTATCAGCTTATGGTAATTTAGCGTCGATAGATGTCAAAGAAGGGCAATCAATCAATCAAGGACAGGTCGTTGGCCAATTAGGCAAATTTAAAGGTGATACACAGCTAGACTTTGAAATACGTTACCAGGGTAATTTAATTTCACCAAATAAAATTTTTAAGGCATCTTAGTCTGATTTTAATCTTGGAAATTCTGGTGGAGAATTACTTATCTTTTGAGTATCTACTTCATGATCAAAAAACATATTATCAGGGTTAGATTGTGATAATGATTGTGATTTGGATCGTTTATGTAAACCGGTATCAGTTGGTTGCATTAGTTCGCTTGATAATGAATGCTGTGATCCTCGATATTCTTCTTGAATTACAAGGGACTGCATATCAAGATTGACGGTTACTTTTGGCTTGATGCTAGATTGTTGTTGCGTTTCTAACTTTTCTTGAAGTAGTAGCGCTTTATCTTCTTGGCTATTTTGGCCAGTTAATTCTACTTTTTCAGATACTTTAGTAGATGTAGATAGGTCGCTTTGCTTTTTTGGTTCAAGTTTAGTATGGTTTGATTTATCATAAATATGACTATTTTCAGCTATTTTTGTAAAAAATGCATATTTAAAGTTGTTATAGAGATACTCCAATGTATCTAAATTATTAGTATCTGCATACCTTAAAGAGTTAAGAAAGTATTCGGTATGCTCATTAAATACTGGTTTTAATTGAGTTGTTGGATCCAATAATTGCATCAGTTTAATGATTGGATAATGCTTTTTATTGACTTCTGTTTCAACAGGCATGTAAGAAACGATACTTCTGCCAATTTCATCAGAGACAGTTGCTGAACGACCTCGTAGTAAGTAAGACCAATCAACTAATTGATCACTTTTTTCTAATGCTGAACCAAATTTAGCATTACCATAGTCAAAGATTTTAACTTTAAAAAATGTTTTATCACTATCATAAGGTCCATCAGGGATGATTTTGATATTGCCAGAATGAAGGTCTTGATGTGAAATCCCAGCTAACCAAAATTGATGAGTAATATCAAAAATTTGTTCAATAATTTGTAGTATTTGTTTTGGTGTGTAGTTTCGTATTTCTGCTTGAGAAATAAATTTATCAAGTGTTTCAAACCCAAAAAAATCCTCATTATCAAAGCCGTATATTGATACAAAAGCACTATTAGGGTTCAATTGATCTTGCGTTTGAAAGGACATATGTTTTAACAAAGAAGGGTAATTTTCTATTACATATTTTTTTAATTTAGCCTCTTTTACAAATTCTTGCTGAACTTCCTCTGTCCTTGCAATAACTCTGCCTGTATCTTTATCAAAGGTTTTCTGTTTACCACCTTCTGTGGGTAATATCTCTGGCATAGGAGTATCATAAGCAATTATTCTCTTAACTTTATTTTTTTGAAGTTTACCTTTAAAAGAATTAGGTGGTGCTTGATCTATATGAAGCGTTCTTTTCAAAGTCAGCCAGTATTGAATAATTGCTCTTAAACTATCTGTTTGATCGTTACCATCGACAAAAGTATCAAATTTAATTTTATCTGTTTTTAAACCGCAGGCTAAGACAGCATCTTGCATTTCACTTTTTTGTTTATGCATATAAGCTAAGATAAATGCATGGGTCTGTTTTTCATTAATTGCTTTTTTCTTAATGACGCTAGATTCAATAACTTCAAACTCATCTTTATCCTCTTGATCAATTTGCTCTTTACTATCTTCCTTGTTGAGTTCTTCTTCAACGATTTCATAGCCCATCCTTTCGAGTAGTTCTTTTAACTCTTTTGCACGAGCAACTCCAGATGTTCCGCCTGTCAAGTATGTTAAGAAATTTTTCACTGTTTTAGTAGAGCTAGCATTGGACTGTTCAATATATTGATCTATTGCAGCTAAGACGATTTCTAACTCAGTCATTGCCTTTACTCCATTAAAAGCACCCTTATATATTAAAATATAAAGTTTAATTATTATACAAAGTTAAAATTTATCATATTTTTTAAATAATTATTCAGCAATAGAAAAATCAAATAAATTGAAATATAAAATTGGCTATAATGATGAATTATTATGATTTTCAAAAGTAAAAAAAAGCTTAAAAAACAGTGAGATTTAACTTAAAATTTGACAAATAATCACACCTATTCCTGCAACAAATACTATAACCCATAAATAATATTGACGGGAGAGTTTATAATTAAATGTTAGTTTTTGACATCTTAGTCGGATGCCCATTAAAACAGGTAATAATAAAAACATAATACAAACAAATACGCCAACATAACTAATCGCAATGACAAATAGATTTGGATAAAAAAGCACAATCACCAAAGGTATTGCAAAGCACAAGAGTGTTGCAATACTTCGTCTTAATATTGGTTGGCGAATATGGTCAAGTTTAAAGCTATCTTTGACAAAATGATAAAGGGCAAGGCTTACACCAAGATAAGAAGTCATTACGGAAATATCAGTAAATACGTTAATGCTAAATTTGGCAATATGTGCTTGACCTATTTTAGCGGATAAAGCGGTTAATACATCACCAATATTCGTATCTGCAACAGCCTTATGTGAAAAAATAGATTGCATAAAACTAATTGAGCCATTTAAAGGTAAAGTGCCTAGAACGGCAATTTCCCATAAGATATATAAGATAAATGGTATGGTACTGCCAATAATCATTACACGAAAAATTGCTTTTTTATCACGATGAAGGTAGTCAACTAGAGGAGGTACAATAATATGTGAAGTAAATGAGGTAATTAAAACAGGGATAGCTAGTAACAGTGTCATTGTACTAAAAGCATGATCGCCTAGATTGGCTACTTCAACATAGCGAGATAATATAAGGCAAACAATAATTAAAAATAGTAATTTAATGGTTAATAATAAACGATTAACCCAATCGACAGAGCCTGTACCTAAAAGCGTAATACAGGCAAAGACTATGACAAATAAAATTGCCCAGATTGATTGTGGGATGGTTGTCACTAAATGGTGAAATGCAGAAGATGCAGCAGAAATATAAGCAACAGAGATTGTATATAACAATAAAATAAAGCTTAGCCATGAAATAACAGCACCTGGCACACCTAACGTCATTTTTGCCATACGCCCAAAACTTGTACCCTTTGGCATATGAAGTGCAATATCTGAGACTAAAATAGCAGTATAAGTCATAAGCATCCATGAGATAAGCATTAATAGCATAGCAAGAGGAAAACCTAACTCGGCTGTAATAATAGGAATAGCTAATATGCCTGCGCCAATTTGTGTACCGATAACAATCATTGTGCTACCGAATTGACGTTGAATAGATGCTTTATGCATAATATCTCCAATTGTATTTATTTTTTATCATTTATATAGTAGTAGATAGATCATAAACAATCTTTTAGTATGCCACAGTTAACTTATCGATTAAAAAGAAAAAAGTGAACTTATTTTATTTTGTGTTTAAGCAAAAATTACTTTAATGCATGGGTTATAAATTAAGAATATTTTGTTAGAATGCTTAGCATATGATAGATAAAAAGGTCTTTTTCATGTTTAATAGCCAAAATTTGATTTTAAATACAGACTCATATAAAGCGTCACATTATTTACAATACCCTAAAGGTGCGCAATATATGTCCAGTTATATTGAATCAAGAGGTGGGCGTTATGATCAAACATTATTTTTTGGATTACAGTACTATCTAAAAGCCTATTTATCTAAACCTATTACAATAGAAAATATTAACGAAGCAGAAGATATTCTATTATCTCATGGTTTGGTTTTTAATCGAAAAGGTTGGCTTCATATTTTAGAGAAACATCATGGTATTATGCCTGTAAGGATTGAAGCGGTTAAAGAAGGCAGTTTAATTGCTAAACGTCAGGTAATGCTACAGATGGTTAATACAGATCCAGCATGTTTTTGGCTAACTAGCTATCTTGAGACATCATTATTAAGAGCAATATGGTATCCATCAACGGTTGCAACAGTTTCTTATCATATTAAGCAGGTCATACTTAAATTTTTAGAAGAGACTGCTGATTCTACAGAAGGTATCTTATTTAAACTGCATGACTTTGGTGCTCGAGGTGCAAGCTCTTATGAAAGTGCAGCTTTGGGTGGTTTGGCACATTTGGTTAATTTTTTAGGTACAGATACGACACCTGCTTTAGCATTGGCAAGAAAATATTATCATGAACCAATGGCAGGTTTTTCAATTCCGGCAGCTGAGCATTCAACAATTACTGCATGGGGGAAAACAAACGAAGTCGATGCTTATGAGAATATGATTAATCAATTTTCAGGTGATGGTAAATTAGTTGCAGTTGTAAGTGATTCTTACAACCTCTGGCATGCGCTAGAATCACTTTGGGGCGATACCTTAAAGGAAAAAATAGTCAATAATGGCGGTACTATCGTAATTAGACCTGATAGTGGTAATCCAGTAGAAGTCGTTTGTAAGACGTTGAGTATTTTAATGGAAAAATTTGGTTTTGAAACTAACTCAAAAGGTTATAAAGTATTGCCACCTTATTTACGCATTATTCAAGGTGATGGGATTTCTTTTGAGTCAGTTGAAACGATATTATTGGCAATGAAGGAGCAAGGGTTTTCAGCTGAGAATGTTGCTTTTGGTATGGGGGCAGAATTACTACAAAAAGTTAATCGTGATACGCAACGCTTTGCTATGAAAGCATCTGCTATTTGTATTAATGAAAAATGGCAGGATATTTATAAAGATCCTGTAACTGATCATCAGAAAAAATCGAAACGAGGTCGGCTTGCCCTTATAAAAGAAGGCGAAGTATTTCAAACGGTGCGCCTCGATAATTTAAATGGCCGTTTTAACTATTTAGAACCTGTTTTTGAAGATGGTGAAATTTTATCAGATCAAACGCTTTCAGAGATTCGAGCTAACGTTTAAAAGCGATCGCTTATTTCAATGTTATTTTCATCACACTACATGACACCTACCAGAGCCATTCTTTGACTAATTGATATTTTAGGTTTAAATGTAGCTTTGATAATATTACAGATATACTCTGAAGAATTAATGGCTCTAGCTAGCGATTTAGCAATAGTTTCAGTACCAATTTTAATCAAAGA
>JAKJJQ010000030.1:0-36172 GCA_021713415.1 Thiotrichales bacterium 19X7-9 | reverse complement strand
AACGTTCGAGACTAGGACGTTGATAGGCTGGGTGTGTAAGTGCAGTAATGTATGAAGCTAACCAGTACTAATGATTCGAGTGAATTGGTTATATCAGTAGACTAGATTGTTAAGGGTCAAACCTAAATAGTTTCCCGGTGAATATAGCGAGTGTGAACCACCTGATTCCATACCGAACTCAGAAGTGAAACCACTTTGCGCCGATGATAGTGTAGCAGTTGCTATGTGAAAGTAGGGCATTACCGGGAATTTAATTCAAAATGCCTCCATCAATGGGGGCTTTTTTGTATCTGAAAGAAATTATAAAAAATCAATGAATCTCGTTTAAATTCAGCTTATAATTAGTCATAGGAAATTGTTAATTAATAGGATGAATATCGTGAAGAAAATATTGCAAAGTCTATTGTTGGCTCTAGTTCTTATTGTTTCTTTTATTATAAGTGCTTGTAGTTCAAATACAGGTGTGGGCAATTATGACATTAATCAGGCAATGACAGGTATTCCGCCAGATATAAAACGACAGCTTGGCGACTTTAAGTTTTATTTTGGTAAATCTGCTGGTTGGGGCGCTAAAGAGTTAGGTCCAGTTAAGACTTCTCTAAGGACCAATGCATTTGCAAAAAATCCACAAGTTTCTTGTAATCGTGTTTTCTATTCTGCTTTAATTAGTCTTAAGAAACAAGCGCAGAAATTAGGTGGTAATGCCGTTGCAAATATTCAGTCTAACTGGAAAGATAATAAAGTATCTAGTAAAGCAACCTATGTTTGTGATAATGGATTATGGATGTCTGGTGTAGCACTAACAGGTATTGCTGTTAAAGAATAATAAGATCAATATAATCAAGTTAATATGACAAGGAATGTTAATTAGATGTTTGGGGAACATGAGTCAAAATCAAAAGATAAGCTAGAGAGACAAATTTTAGAGACATTAGTCTTGCAAACCCTAAAAGAGCAAAGGCGTAAGCGACGTTGGGGAATTTTCTTTAAGTTTATTATTGTTGTATTACTTATTATTCTAATTGTTGGAATTTTTTGGCCATCAAGTTATAGCCCTAAGAGTAATCCTAATAAGCAACATATTGCCTATGTTAGTATTGATGGCATTATTATGGAGGGTTTAAATGCTAATGCAGATGATATTATTTATGGTTTAGAGCATGCATTTGAAGATAAGTACTCTAAAGCTGTAGTCGTTGAAATTAATAGTCCTGGTGGTTCACCTGTTCAGTCAGATGAAGTTTATCAGGCAATGAGGCAATTAGAGAAAGCCTATCCAGATAAACCATTGTATGCAGTCTGTACGGATGTTTGTGCGTCAGGTGGTTATTATATTGCTTCAGCAGCTGATGAGATTTATGTTAATCCAATGACTATATTAGGCTCTATCGGTGTTAGAGCAGATGGCTTTGGTTTTGTTGAGACATTACAAAAACTTGGTATAACAAGAAGGCTTTTTACAGCAGGAAAAGATAAAGATTTTTTAGATCCTTTTAAACCATTAAATCAACAGCAGGTAGAAGCTTTAGATAAAATGCTAACACAAACTCATCAAGTTTTTATTGATAGAGTTAAACAAGGCAGAGGCAAGCGTTTGGATTTATCACAATCAGCGGTTTTATTTTCTGGACAACCTTTTAGTGGTATTGAAGGAAAACGTTATGGTTTAGCCGACGGCTTTATGTCATTACGCCAATTGGCAATGCAAAAGTATAAATTAGATAATATTGTCGATTGTACTTATTATAAGAGCCCTATAGAGCAATTATTAATGAAAGTATCAACTTCATTAATGTATAAAGCGATGCTTGCTTCATCTTTACAGTTGCGTTTTTAGATAAAGCTCGTTAAGCTTGGTAGATTTTAATGAATTCGTATGATTTATGTTTGATTGGCAAAAATTAATAAATGAGCATGATAATTTACAAAAAAAGCTTTCTAAATTACCTCAAAAGCTAAATTCTAAAGCTAAGTCATATCATATAAATCATTATGATGTGATATTTGAAAATCATTTATTTAAACTAAGATATTATTGTGGAAATTCTCAAAAAACTAATCAAATAGCTCTGTGTGTGTATTCATTGGTAAATACAGTTGATATCTTGGATTTTTCAGACGATGTTTCTTTCGTTGACTCATTAAAAAAAAACTATTGCGCACTATATGTAATTGAGTGGAAGCAAGCTTTAGATGAACCAATATTTCATAGTCTTGAAAACTATATTATTCAAAGTCTCAATTTGGCAATTGATATTATTTTAGATCAAGCTAAGAAAAATCAAATTGATTTATTTGGTATATGCCAAGGTGGTGTTTTTGCCTTGGTTTATACAGCAATATACCCAAATAAAATTAATAGACTGATACTTTTGATGACACCAATTGATCATAAGTTTCTTTATCAACAAGCATTGTTACTTGAATTTTATACATTGGCTAGTAATAATAATAAGTCAAAGATAATTTCTAAAGAATCGGTAAAGCATTATTTTGCATCATTAAGGCCATTAAAGCACTATTTAGGACGTAATGTAGATATAGCATTGGCACCTTATCAGAAAAGAAAACAATTATTAGCGATCGATAGTTGGTTAAATCAACCAATGCCATTATCGATTAGTGTTTTTAAAGAATATTATCATAAGATTATTAAAGAAAATCGATTAGTGCTAGGTGGTCTAACCATTGGTGAACACAAAGTTAATTTGAGTAATATCAATTGTCCAGTTATTAATGTATATGCCAATTATGATCAGTTAGTTCCATTAGAAAGTAGTAATGATCTGGCATTATATATTAAGTCTTCTTATTATGAAATTAGCTTAAATGCCGGTCATATTGGTATTTTTATTCAAAAGCGATACCTTAATCAATTTATTAAAAAATATGAAAATATTTTAGACTCATTTAGTTAGTTTTAGCATATTTATCTATGAACTAAATTGAATTATTATTTAAAATAAATAAAATATATTTTAATTTATATATATGTATTTATATAAAGGTAAATTAATTAAAAATGGAGTTTTAAATATGGACTATATAGATCAAAAGCGAATTGAGGCAAATCAACTAAATGTGACAGTAGCTTATTTATTATGGTTGTTTTTAGGTTACTTTGGTGCGCATCGATTTTACTGTAAAAAGCCACATGTAGTGACAATTCTAGTATTAGAAATTATTGGCTTAATCAGTTTATTTATTGTTATAGGGATTATTCCTTTAATGATTGTTTTAGTTTGGTGGGTTATTGATGCAACTAAAATCCAAAAATGGGTAAGTCAATATAACCTTGGTCTTGTTGAACAATTTCATTTAAATGCAGCTAATAAAGCATACCAGCCAATGCCATCTAATTCCTAATATATTATTTAATTAATGAGATAGGCTAATAAGAATAATTGCAACAATTAAAACGATGATACTGATGAATCGATAAAATTTATGTAATAGTGAAAGTTGTTTTACTCTATCAAAAATTATTCCCCAAACTTGTGATGTTAAAATGATTGTTATCATTAAAATTGGCCAGCCATCAATGGTTTCAGTTTGCGTAAATAAACTCATGCCAAGGCTATAAAGAATTAATGATCCACTAAAACACAGGCCCATCATTGCAATTAAAGTCAGTGGTATTGGACTTAATAGTTTGATTGATGGTAAGTGATTTAAATTTAGTAAGTGATTTTTTTTATAACGTATTAGAAAGCCTATAAACATAGGAATAGCGGCAATAGATAAAAATAATGGCCAGTACCAATAGCTATTAGTTGAATTAGCAAAACTATGTGAATGATTACTAACAATGATAAATGAAATATTTTGTAAGCCACTGGCAATGCCTGCAAATAATGCTAATAACCAGCAAAGTTGTGTGTTTTGATTTGGCCCATTTTTATATAATTTTTTTTGCTGAAGGTGGCTAAGTTTATAATTTATCCATAAGCTAAGTAAGATAAGTATGATGGCAATACAAATTAAGTTACCACGATAGCTAAAAAGCATCGATTGATAGCCAATAACAAAAAGAGAACCTAAAATAACACCAATGCCTAAATTAACTGCAAAACTTGCAGCAATGCCTATCTTATCGATGGCATAAAAAAAGCAGATTTGTCCAACCCCAAAAATCAAGCCACTCACTATTAATAAACTTAAGTTATAAATACCAATGGAGTAGTAAAAATTAATTGATTTGGGATAGATAACGAGTAATAGTAACCAAGGAATCAAAATTAATCCGATTGCTGTATAGTATAGCCAGATTTGTTCATTATTATGCTGTTTAATAAAGCGTGAAGGAATAACAAATGAGCCATTTAATAAACCACCTAATAGAATAGATAGAAATCCAAGAGCGTACACAATAGCTTAATCCATTAATTAAAATTTAGATAAATGTACCCTAGATCATTTACTATGGCTAGTTTTTTTTAAAAGTTTACTGTGTACTTAATTGTCCGCAAATATAAGCAATTTTAACAATATCTTCTTTAGAATATAGTTTATATTCATCAGAAAATAATATATCCGACGGTTTCTTATGAAATGTTTTATTTGTTTCGACATCCATAATATGAAGACTTGTAATGTTATCAGCAATAATTTGATAGCGGTTGTTTACTTCACGATGGTTTAACGATAGTTGTTTGTTACAGTTAAGCTCGGTGTTCATAGAAAGTTTCCTTACTGTCCTATCAATGTTTCATATTTTGATCGTTTCATATATTAGACACAGTATGCTTTATTTTGATAAATGTCAATTCTGCCATATAAAATATTTTTGAATTTTAAGTTATGTATTTATAAAGTGATTTAAGGTGAGTTAATGTGTATTTGATAATTGATATGTTCTAAGGTAAACTGGCGTGTATTTTTGAATCAGATGATGTCAAGTTTAATATCATAAAGAGCTTTAAGGATGGTTTGCGTGACGAATGAGGAAGTAGTACTTAATAATATAAAATTGTTAATGAATGCGAAAGGTTGGTCATTGCGAACGCTTGCTGCACAAAGTGGCATGAGTCCAGGAAATTTAAGTAAAGTTTTACAAGGCTCGGTAAAACTATCATTACCTGCAGCAATTAAAATAGCAGAAGCAATGGATGTTGATCTGCAAAACAAGCTATTGAAAGGCGTAAAAACGTACTCAACTGAGGGTAGCGTATCAAAGAAGTATAGTATTGGGATAGTTTCAATTAATAATCGAAGGCTAACGACAGTTCTTGATCATAAAGGTAATAAAATAAATCAGTCAGTACTCTCAAGGGGGCTTGATTTAGTTGATGAATCAACTGACTTGATCCAACTAATTCAAGAATCCATTAATGATGCATGGTCAAAAGTAAATAAGTCTGTATTAACTTTTAATATGTCTGAAATGAAACTAAATTTAGTTATGCAGTCTTATGAGTTTGAAGAAAAGCGTAAGAAGTTTTTAATGCTAGCACATAAATATTTTAATGATGTAATTATTCTACCGGACTGGATTATTACTTTATTAGCGGCGTTTGATGGTAAGGAAGGTATTTCATTAGTTATTGATAAAGGTGTTTCATTATCGTATCTATATGATACCTATGTAAAAAAAATTGGTGGTTGGAAATATCCTGTTTACGATCTTGGAGGTGAAAACTGGCTAGGTGTTGAAACCATTAAGCACGCAATAGAAGCAATTGAAGGTTATGTGCCTATGTCAGATCTGGCAAATAATGTTCTTTCAAAATTTAATGGTAAAATTGAACATATTACAGAGACATGTCATCTAAGTAATGATGCAGATATTTATTGTATGTTTTCTGAGATATTGTTACGTGCCTATTATACGGGTGAAGCAATGGCTCAACAGATTATTGAAAAAGGCGCTGACCATATTAAACGCATGATTAATCTAGCCGATAAGCGAACGGGTTGTCAGTTGCCGATTACATTAAATGGATCATTAGCAAGGCTTTATAAGCCGTATCTCGATAGTGCTCGTATATTTGAAGTGGCGCCGACAAAAAATTTAAGCGAACTATTAGCAGAAATAGATGAGGAGAAGCTTAGTTTATACCACTTCAGCTAATTCAAAGAGGTTTTGACGTTGCTTTAGAACATAGGACATAGATTGGCAGGCAATCTGATTAATCTCTATATCGCTTAAGCCGATTGATCTCATATTATGGATTTGCTGCTCGATTGGTTGCGTACCTGCAGCGACTAAATTTTCATTTTGATAAAGTAACGTTGATGGCTGAAATTGCTTTAAATGACGTCCAGCAAGCCGATGACTTTCAATTGAATCAGTCATTAAAAGCATGTTTTCAGCACCAGTAATTTCAACAGTTTTTCTAACAATAGCTAAATCAACATGTTCACCATCAAAATTTTGTGCAATTTTCACAAGACCTTTATGTGCATTTTTAATCATTGTTGCAGGAATAATGCCAAGCTTTTCTTCAATGTTATTAATATTCCATGATGCTAAATTTAAATTTTCAATATCTTTTTGACGTTGCTCTCTTTCTTCAGTTGTACGCCATGCGTGTTTGAAGTTACGTGGCATATCATTATATAAATGATCAGTAACAGTAGGCCCTTGTCCCCATGCTGCTACTGCATCATAAATTTTCTGTAGTGCTTGAGCAGATTGATAAGGGTTGTGCTTAACAAAGTGTCCAGCAGCAGGTAGAACACCACCAGAAAGTAATGTTTCGGCAATCCAAGTGGTATCTTTGGCTGGAAAATTTAAACTGCTGTTTTCATGTGGATTAAGTTCAGCATCTGGAGAAAATATAACATAAATTAATCCATTTTTACCGCAATCAGCTAATGCTTGCCATTGCTTTTTTGTTGGGTTCCAGACGCCTTTATGTGGTGTGCCGCCATAGCTTGCTAACAATGGTCCCTCTAAGGCAAATCCTTTAATTTGTTTAAAGTATCCTTTTCCTTTACCTTGTGAAAAAGTTTTTAATACATCAAAAAAGTTTTCATACTGTTCTGGTAGAAGGTATAAAGTTAAAATCGCTTGTTGTTTACGTTCAGATAAAAGGGCTTCAATATCAGTTAGATTAAGTTGGTCTAATTCAGTGAAGTCATATTGACCAATGCCGTGACAGTGGACATCAATGGGTTGGTGTATTGATAACAAAATTCTTTGATCCTATATTTTGTATCGCATTTATTAATGCCATATTCCTGATAGTGGCATTCTAAACTTTTTTGTGGTTAATTGTATAGAATATTTTTTGTTTTGATTGAAATATTTGTTTTTATTTCAGATATAAAATTATCAAATTTTTTGATCTTTAATCAGAAATAAATAGAAGTCTGTTTTAATGCATAAATAAACTTATTGGCATTTACCACGTAGATTGATTTTCCAGATATCAGTTACAATATCATTCTCTGTAATAAAAAAATTGTCATAAAGATTAATTGTTGGGTCACAGTGAGGGACAATCATTTCTACAACTTCACCTAACTTAGGTAATGATTGACCTGTGATTTTACCGTGCTCATCACCAAAATAATCCCAATCATAATGAAGATTCGAATGGCTTATAATCTGTGGTGCAGTTGGGTCTTTATAAATAGCCTTTAAACCGGCATCAACTGTAACGTGGCTATGACAGTTAGCGCTAATAACGCTTGTTAATAATGTCATGGCATTTAAAAAATAATCATCTCTATACTCAATATCATAATACTCTTTATCCATCACTGTATAAGAGCCTGGTTGAATTTCAGTTACACTGTCAATTAAACAGTCAATTTCATAAGTACCAGTACCGGAACCTGTTTGAATGAGGTTCTTAAGGCCAGTGTCTTGTTGGATTTTATTTTTTAATTTGCCAGCCTTTTCTAGTAATTGTTTTGAGTTTTCTTGACGTTGAGCATGTTCTTTAATATGTTGAAAATGGCCAGCATAACATTGAATGCCTTTTAAAGTTATAAAGGCTAGTTGATGGGCTTTTATAGCCAATGTATTTGCCTGATCAAAATTAACACCTGTACGCCCAATGCCCGCATCAATATCAATAATAACATTAATGTTTTTACAAGGTAGCTGGCTGGCTAATGTATTTAACTTATTTAAGTTATATTCATTATCACAAACAATAAGGCTATTAGGTGCAAGTAGTAATACTTCTTTTAGTATTTTAAGTTTTTGTTCAGTAACGACAGGGGATGTAATTAATAAATGATCAATTCCATCTTTAGCCAGTGCAAGTGCCTCAGTAACTTTAGTAACACATATGCCAATGGCACCATTAGCTAGTTGTAATTTAGCTATTTCTGAACATTTATGTGTTTTAGCATGGGGGCGGACAGCTTTTTGATGTTTATTTGCAAATGTTTGCATTCGTTTTATATTGCTAATAAGTTTATATTTATCAATAACAAGGCAAGGTGTATCTAGCTTATTTTTATGTATTCCTATCATATTTTGCTACCCAATATTAATGATTAAAAACATGCTTATTATAGTGCCTAATGGATCTTAAGCAAAAACTAAGATTGCCTGAACCATAACACCAAGGATTAAGTCGTTATCCCCTAGAATAATTCGATCAAATTTAGGGTTATGGGCATTTAAATAGGTGCTGGTACCGAAAGTTAACACTTGTCTAAATAAAGGGTGAGGGTAATCGTCAGGTTTAACAAGTATAAAGTCACCATCTTTATAGATTTTTTTGTTATCAAAAATGATAATGCTTTGATTTGGAAAGCGCGGCGACATGGCCTCTGTTTGCAATTCAATTGCAAATAGCTCGCCATCACTATGGATATCACAGTAGATTTCTTTAATGGGTTTTTGTGGCTTATTTGTTAGCGTATCAACATGATATACTTTGACTAATTGTTGTTTGCTCTTTATATGACTTAACGTTGATTCATCATCAGCTTTTCGATCAATCATTTCTCCCTGGCCTGTTTTAAGCCATTGCTCATTAACAGTTAATTTTTCAGCTAAAATGGCATATTTTTTTGCTGGCGGGCAAGTCTCACCATTAATCCATTTACTGGCACCACGATGCGTTAAGCCAATGATTTCAGCTAAAAGTTGAATTCTACCACGATTTTTTGGTGGAAATCCCTTGTAATCAAGTGCTTGATTAAGTCGTTGAGCAAAAGTAGATTTAGTCATAAAAATTTTTGAAAGTTGTAAATAGACTCTTAAAAATAGAATCATTGGTTGATTTATTGATTATTCTAACAAAGGTTTAAATAAATATCTAATAGGAATTATTTTTAAAAATAATTCTATTTCTAATTGACTTGTAGCGCGATAAAGCGTATAAATAGAATTAAATCTGAATTATTTGAAAGCTTGGGTAAAATTAATTACAGTTTTGGAAAAAAGAGTCAACAAAGTTAATTGTCTAGTCTCTAATCTCTCTTAATGTTGATTCTTTCTTCCAACAATTATTAAGTTAAAAATATAGATTTGAAATAAACTGAATTGAGTGAATAAAATTCGGGGGTTGCATATTTAAATAAACTTAAGCTTTTTGCTTAAGTTTATTTAATATCTTAATTAAGTAATCTTCTCCTTTAATTGTTAGCTGAAGCTTTCCTTCTTGAATTAATTTATTTCTAGCTTCTTTACTTGTAGCTTTATCGCCTTTTATAATTTCATTGGCAATAATAGACTGAGCTTTAGTCGTTAAAGGCTTAAGTTCAACACTATCATTAATTAGTTCATTTTCACCAATGATGATAGCAAAATTAGCATTTGCTTTATCTGCTTGTTTAAATTGTGATTTAAAGCTACCACCTGATAAATTAACCTCAATAGGCATATCAGGTAATGCGTTACGTATAGTTTCAGCTAATTTTAATGCTTGATACTGTGCTTGTTTATTACTATGAACAAAATAAATAAATGGTTGCAAACTAAGATTCGGGAATAAATCTAGCTGTTTAAGTAAGATAAGAATTCGCTCAAAGCCTAATGCAAAACCAAATGCTGGTGTATCTGGCCCCCCTAACTGTTTGACCAAACTATCATAACGACCACCGGCACAGATCGTGCCTTGTGCACCGAGTTGGTCAGTTACCCACTCAAAAACAGTATGTGAATAATAATCAATACCTCTGACAAGGTAGGGGTTAACTTTGTAGGGGATATCAAGTGCTTTTAACTGGCTACAAAGTGCTTCAAAGCGTTCCTTCGACTCGTTATCAACATGGTCAATTAATTTAGGTGCATCATCAATTAATTGACGCATTTGACTATTTTTACTATCCAATATTCGTAATGGGTTTTTATATAATCGTCTTTTGCTGTCATCATCGAGTTGCTCAATGTGCGTTTCAAAGTATGCTATGAGTTTTGATTTATATAGTTCGCGAGACTGATTAGAACCTAAATTATTTAACTCTAAGATAACACTTTTAGCTAAGCCCAATTGTTGCCAAAATCGCCATGTCATGATTAAAGTTTCTATTTCAATTGCTTCATCACTATAACCTAATGCTTCTACACCTAATTGGTAAAATTGACGATAGCGTCCTTTCTGTGGGCGTTCATGTCGATACATAGGACCACTATACCAAAGTTTTTGTTTTTGCCCACGTAACATATTATGTTCAATGACCGCTCTGACACAACTAGCAGTACCTTCAGGGCGTAAGGTTAGACTTTCATTATTTCTGTCTTTAAAGTCATAAGTTTCTTTTTCAACGATGTCAGTAACTTCACCAACACTTCTGTGGAAAAGTTCACTTTTCTCTAATAGTGGTGTACGAATTTCACAATAGCCATATTGTTTAAGTATTTTAGAAAAAATGTTCTCGACATACTTCCATTGATTAGATGATCCAGTATCACCATTTTCAAATGGTAGAATATCATTCATACCACGAATGGATTGAATTTTTTTATTCATAGATTTAGCTTATATTTAATTTATATTACTTTCAAACGAAGCGTTTATTGTAAAGCTATATACCTATTTAGGTAAAGCCTTTTAAGAAAGCTTGCAGATAATAGCTAATTAAAGTTGCAATGATAACAAGTAAACCACCGATTAAAGTTAAAATAATACGATCTAATGCAAGGGTATTATGATACTGTCCTAATAGATGTGTAAAACTTAATACAAAGAGCTCAATACATAAAGTTCTTGCAATATAAGAAAAGCCTAAGGCAAAAATTAAAAATAATAAGACAACTAAAAATGCTAAGTTTAGCCAAAAATTACTAGGCATTATATAAGTCATAATAATTACAATGGTAAGTGCGCCAAAGGCATTAACACCGATACGTATAAGAGAAGTCTGTATGGTTTTACTTTTAGAGCCTTGAATAACAACTAAAATAGTTAATCCAATCCAGTATAAATGTTCAATGTTTGTATGGTATTTTAATAAAAGCATCATCATCCAGCCCATTACTAAAGCAATGCCAGCGATCGCTGCGGATAACAATTTAGTCTGAAAATTTAATACTTCTGGTTTATAATTTTGATAACTTTGATTAATAATTTTTTGATCAAAAAGCCAATAAAAGGCGATAAATAAAGGTAAAAAAATAAGACTGTATAGACTATAGTGAAGTGCACTATTTAGATTAAATGCAAGTGCATTAAAAATTAAAAACATTAAAGCACCAGTAACTAAAACTGCTGTATTTTCTTTAGTTTTAGGGAATAAAAACGCCAAGATGGCATAAATAATAATTAAGGGTTGACTATAGGTTGATAAATAATAGCCAACTAACCCGCCACAGATAATAGATAAAATTACAATAATGCTACTTAATAATAAAAAAGCTGGATGCTTTATTTGAGGTGAAAATGTCGCCGCACAAGACATAACTGCAATATTAAACATAATAAGTAGGCTATTTTGATCAATGCCCATAACGGTAAATATGCTTGTTATGATTAAACAAAATAGTGTGATTTTAATTGCTTCAAAAATAAAAGCTAAATAGTTAGGTGATGTTTTATTATCCATAAATTAAAAAGTTTTAATGAAGTATTAGTATGGTTAAAATATCATATAATAATAATTGTAGAAACGCGATTTATCGCATTTAAAAATAATAGTAGATTAGATGTAAAATGTTGAAATGATAGAAAACGTATTAACGTTGATTCATATCAACAAATTCACGTTCACTATGACCAGTATATAGCTGGCGAGGTCGATTTAAGCGCTTATTAGGATCTGCAACCATTTCCATCCAGTGCGAAATCCAGCCAACAGTGCGAGCTAGTGCAAAAATTACGGTAAATAAGCTGGTTGGGATGCCAATTGCCTGAAGAATAATACCCGAATAAAAATCAACATTAGGATATAGTTTGCGTTCAACAAAATAAGGATCTTCTAATGCGATTTGTTCTAAGCGTTTTGCAATTTTCAATAGTTGATTATCACTGTCACCTAATTGAGCTAATACCTCATCACAAGTCTCTTTCATGACCTTAGCGCGTGGGTCAAAGTTTTTATAGACACGATGGCCAAAGCCCATTAGGCGAAATGGATCATCTTTATCTTTAGCTTTAGCAACAAATTTATCAATGTTTTCAACTGAGCCAATTTCATTGAGCATGCGAATAACAGCTTCATTAGCACCACCATGTAATGGACCCCATAGTGCTGAGATACCAGAAGATATACAAGCAAATGGATTAGCACCTGTTGAACCAGCTAAGCGGACAGTTGAAGTTGATGCATTTTGCTCATGGTCAGCATGTAAAATAAAAATACGATCAAGAGCTTTAACATGAACTGGGTTAGGTGTGTATGTTTCGCAAGGTGTTGCAAACATCATATATAGGAAGTTTGCAGTATAATTTAGGTCATTTCTTGGGTACATAAATGGTTGGCCAATACTGTGCTTATAACACATAGCAGCAATTGTTGGTACTTTTGCGATTAAACGATAGGCTGATATAAGACGGCTATCTGAATCGTTAATGTCTAAATTATCATGATAAAATGCACTTAATGCACCGATTACGCCAACCATAACGGCCATTGGATGAGCATCGCGCCTAAAGCCTCTAAAAAAGTGTACGAGTTGTTCATGTACCATCGTGTGGTATTTGATATTATGTACAAAATCATCATATTGTGCTTTATCAGGTAGTTCACCATGAATTAATAAATAACAAACTTCCATAAAATCAGCATTATTTGCTAATTGTGCAATAGGATAGCCTCGGTGCAGTAAAATACCATTGCCACCATCGATATAAGTGATTTTAGATTCACAAGAAGCGGTAGACATAAAGCCTGGGTCATAGGTAAATTTGCCAGATTTAACCAGTGATGATACGTCAATTGTTGCAGGGCCTTCTGTGCCTTCATGGACAGGGAGTTCTATTTCGTAGTTGTCTTCATCAATGCTAAGACGAGCCTTTTTAGCCATAATTAAACCTCCTAAAGAGTTGGATTGTCATTGAGTAACGCAAAATGATTAACGCAAGAATTAAGAAAATTGCGTCTATGGCTTGGTGCGTTGCAATAGTATTAAACAAAATTCCCTGAAATGTCAAATGAGCATTGCAGCTGCATGATAATTTTTTAAAATTTATTTGTTGATGTGTCAAAAATTACGTTTAAGCCTTTAAGTCATTATTTATACTTTGTTAATTAGAAAATTTAATCTATTGATTAGTAGAACTTAATATAGAAAATAATAAAATATGATGGAGCTCTAGGATTTTGATCGAGAGTTTTAGTCTACTATATATCTGATTTTTAAATAATTAGTCTATGGTAATTGCCACTATAATAAAATTGACAGTCACCCCTTGACAAGTTTTATTGATTGATCGATTCTGTAATGTCAAAAAGTCGCGCTTGGGGGTGGTGATTATAGGGTTATGTGCTAGAATAAGCACAGCCTTAATCATCAACTTTATAGGAGTGACGTAAGTGGAAAATAAAGGCCCGCGTAATATCGGCTTATCGTCGATTGTCCACTATCGCTTTCCAGTAACAGCGATTAGTTCGATACTTCATCGAATCAGTGGTATTTTACTGTTCTTGTTTGTCCCATTTGTTATTTGGGTTTTGGATATTTCCTTAAGGAATGTATCATCATTTAACCAAATTAAAACCTGTTTAAGTGGCTGGCCAAGCTTTTTTATTTGGTTATTTATCTCGTCACTTGCTTATCATTTATTTGCAGGTGTTCGTCACTTGCTGATGGATATCGGTCTTGGTGAGCATAAAGTATCAGGTCGAGTCGGCTCTTATATTGTGATTGTGTTAGGTGTCTTATTTGCAATTATTTTTGGGGTGTGTTTATGGGCTTAAATACGGTAACTTCTTTATCAAGAAGTGGATTAAAGGATTGGTATATTCAACGCTTAAGTGCATTAGTTTTATTAGCATATATACTATTTTTAGTTGGTTTTAGCTTATGCCATTATCATGATGGTGTTAGTTTTTATCAGTGGCACGCCTTATTTGCATCTCACTGGATGAAAGTATTTACATTACTTGCAGTGATCAGTTTAATTGCACATGCTTGGGTAGGTATTTGGACAATATTAACGGATTACGTTCATTGTGCGTTAATCATGGGCGTTGTTCAGAGTTTATTGATTTTAGCATATATAGCAACGCTTGCATGGGTCGTTATTGTTTTATGGTTTTAAAGGTGATGTAGATGAATATAGCAAAACAAGAGTTTGATGCAATTGTAATTGGTGCTGGTGGTGCTGGCATGCGTGCGTCGTATCAATTGTCACAGTCAGGGTTAAATGTTGCCGTCATATCAAAAGTATTTCCAACACGTTCGCATACCGTTTCAGCTCAAGGTGGCATTGCAGCTGCTTTAGGTAATGTTGGTGATTTTGGTGATGACCTTCCAAATGATGACTGGCGTTGGCATATGTATGATACGGTTAAAGGTTCAGATTATATTGGCGATCAAGATGCAATTGAGTATATGTGCGAACATGCACCAAAGGCAATTATTGAATTAGAACATATGGGGCTGCCTTTTTCACGTTTGGATGATGGTAAGATTTATCAACGTGCATTTGGCGGTATGTCAAGAAATTATGATGTAGCGAAGCAGGCAAAGCGTACATGTGCCGCTGCAGATAGAACAGGGCATGCATTATTACATACCCTATATCAAGGTAATCTAAAGCATCATACAAACTTTTTTAATGAGTGGTATGCTGTTGATTTAGTTAAAACATCAGATCATTCTGTTGCAGGGGTGATAGCCTTATGTATGGAAACTGGACAGCTGGTATTTTTTCAATCAAAAATTACCATTTTAGCAACCGGTGGCGCTGGACGTATTTATGAGTCATCAACCAATGCACATATTAATACAGGGGACGGTGTTGGCATGGTTTTACGTGCAGGCTTTCCACTACAAGATATGGAGTTTTGGCAATTTCATCCAACAGGTATTGCCGCTGCAGGTGTCTTGGTTACCGAAGGCTGTCGTGGTGAAGGTGGTATTCTACGTAATAAAGATGGTGAACGTTTTATGGAGCGTTATGCACCAACAGCAAAAGATTTAGCCTCTCGTGATGTTGTCTCTCGTGCATCACAGCAAGAAATTAGAGAAGGTCGAGGCCTACAATTTGGCGGTGTTGATAGTGTCAATTTAGACTTAACTCATTTAGATGAAAGTATTATTACTAAGCGCCTACCAGGTATTCGTGAATTAGCCATTACATTTGCAGGAGTTGATCCAATTAAAGAGATGATTCCTGTTGTACCTACTTGCCATTATATGATGGGTGGTATTCCAACCAATAAATATGGTCAGGCAATTACACAAGATACCATGGGGCAAGATGTTGTTATTGATGGTTTATATGCCGTAGGAGAATGTGCTTGTGTTTCTGTACATGGGGCAAATCGATTAGGTAGTAATTCATTATTGGATTTAGTTGTTTTTGGACGTGCTGCGGGAATACACGCTCAAGATGCAATTCGACAAGGTGTATCAATGCAAAGTGTAACTGATAGTGATTTAGAACATGCATTAGCTCGTCTTAATCGATGGGAGACCAATAAAGATGGTGAACATGTTGCAGATTTACGACGTCAGTTGCAAAAAGCAATGCAACGTGATTTTGGTGTTTTTAGAACAGAAGAGACGATGCAAGAAGGATTAGATAGCTTAAAAGAGATTCGTAATCGTATTAAAGGTGCTGTTTTAGGTGATCATAGTAAAGTATTTAATACAGCGAGAATTGAAGCATTAGAGTTAGATAATTTAATGGAAACTGCGATGGCAACAGCTGTTTTAGCTGTAACCCGTAAAGAATCCCGTGGTGCTCATTCGCGTGAAGACTATCCAAAACGTGATGATGTCAATTGGCTTAAACATACGCTTTATTATTCAGAAGGTGATCGTTTTAGTGAGCGTGGTGTTAATATGATGCCAACGAAAGTGAAACCATTTGAACCAAAAGAGCGTAAATACTAAAGGAGTCGTAATTAAAATGCATACTATTAGATTTAAAATTTATCGTTATGACCCAGAAGTCGATAAAAAGCCTTATATGAAAGAATATACTCTAGAAGTAGATAATCCGCATATTAAAGTCTTAACAGCAATTGAAATGCTAAAAGAGAAAGATCCAACTATTGCAATACGCCGTTCTTGTCGAGAAGGTGTTTGTGGCTCTGATGGTATGAATATTAATGGTCAAAATCGTTTAGCTTGTATTACAACTTTAAGTGATTTAAAGCAACCGATTGTAATTAGGCCATTACCTGGGCTGCCTGTAATTCGTGATTTGGTGGTTGATATGAATCAATTTTATCATAACTATGAAAAGGTAAAACCTTATCTGATTGCAGAAGAAGGGCATCAACCTGCAACTGAACGTTTACAGTCGCCGGAAGATCGTGCAAAACTAGATGGGCTGTATGAGTGCATCCTATGTGCATGTTGTTCAACATCTTGCCCATCATTTTGGTGGAATCCAGATAAATTTATCGGTCCTGCTGGATTGCTGCAAGCTTATCGTTTTGTTATTGATAGCCGAGATGTGGCAACAAAAGAACGCCTAAGTGATTTAGAAGATCCATATAGTGCATTTCGTTGTCGTGGTATTATGAACTGTGTTCAAGTTTGCCCTAAAGGGCTTAATCCGACAAAAGCAATTGGCAAATTAAGATCAATGATGCTGAAAAATGATTTATAAATTTTAAAATAAAAGTTTATAGTATATCTATAAAAATATTATAGAGAAAAACAAAAGCTCAAATGGTGATGAAAATGAGTGACAAAAGTAACGATCCTGAATCGATGAAACAATTATGGTCTAATTCTCAATTATCTGGTGGAAGTAGTGCTTATTTAGACTCTATCTATGAATCATATTTAGAGAACCCAGATAGTGTTGATGCTAGCTGGCGGGCTTATTTTGATCAAATGGCTAATGGCGTCATTGACACACCGCATTCACAAGTACGTCAAGAATTTATTGAATTAGCACGTCATCCACGCACGATTCAAAAAACTGAAACAGCTGTTACAGGAGAATTTCCTGATGGAGGAGATCAAGTATCAGCTGTGATGGATTTAGTTTATGCTTATCGTTATGTTGGTCATAAATTAGCAAAGATAGATCCATTGGGCTTAAGAGATACGCAAGATGTACCTGAATTAGCATTGGCATTTCATGGTCTTAAGGCATCTGATTTGGATGTTGAATTTAATGGTGGGGCAATTACACATCATAAGCCATTAAAACTAAAAGAAATTATCAAAAAGCTTGAATCAATTTACTGTGGCCCCATTGGCTCTGAATATATGCACATTACTGAAACTGCAGAAAAAATGTGGTTGCGAGAACGTTTAGAAGAAACAGTTCGCCCAATTAGTAATGAGCGCAAAATATGGTTATTAAAACGCCTAAGTGCTGCTGAAGGTTTAGAAAAATACTTAGGCATGCGCTATGTTGGCCAAAAGCGCTTTTCTTTAGAAGGTGGTGAAAGCTTAATTCCAATTTTTGATCGTATGGTTGAAAAATCTGGTGATTATAATGTCAAAGAGCTTATTATTGGTATGGCGCACCGTGGGCGATTAAATGTGCTTGTTAATATTATGGGTAAATCGCCTCAGGAATTATTTAAAGAGTTTGAAGGTAAGCAAGGACGTAAATTATTATCAGGTGATGTGAAATATCATTTAGGGTTTTCATCAAATGCACGTACAAATCATGGGGATGTACATTTATCATTAGCTTTTAACCCATCACATCTTGAAACAGTTGATGCAGTTGCTGTTGGTTCAGCAAGAGCAAGACAAGATCGTTGGAAGGGTAGTGACAATATAGAAAATAAAGTAATTCCAGTTCAAGTTCATGGAGATGCAGCATTTTCTGGCCAAGGTATTGTGATGGAGACTTTAGCTTTATCACAGACACGTGCTTATGGCACAGGTGGCTCCATTCATCTTGTGATTAATAATCAGGTTGGTTTTACTACTAGTAATCCTCAAGATGCTAGAAGTAGCTTATATTCAACAGATATTGCTAAAATGATTGAAGCACCAATTTTTCATGTTAATGGTGATGACCCTGAAGCAGTATTAAGAGTCATTGAATTAGCATTTGATTATCGAATGACATTTAACAAAGATGTTGTCATTGATTTGGTTTGTTATCGTCGTCATGGTCACAATGAAGCTGATGAACCATCAGGTACTCAGCCTGAAATGTATCAAACGATTAAACAATTAAAAACAACGTGCCGTTTATATGCTGATCGTTTAGTAAATGACGGTCTAATTTCAGAAAATGATGCTAAAGAAATTCAAAAAAATTACCGTAAGCGTTTAGAGAATGAGCAGTGTGTTGCTAATGTCACAACTGATTTATCAGCATCGGAAGATTTAAAACTAGTTGATTGGAGTCCCTATTTAGATAAGCACTGGTTAAAAGATAATGTATCAACAACTTATGATAAAGAAAAGCTTGTTCAGTTAGCAAAAAAAGTATGCCAGTACCCTGTTAATTTTAAATTACAGCCTCAGGTGAAAAAAACATATGATGAACGTCTTAAGATGGCTTGTGGTGAAGTTGCATTTAATTGGGGTGCTGCTGAAATGCTTGCTTATGCAACATTAGTTGAAGAAGGACACCCTATTCGTATGACAGGCGAAGACTGTGGGCGTGGTACATTTTCACATCGTTATGCTGTCTTACATAATCATGATTTAGTTAATAAAGTACAACCTGATTATATTCCAGTACAACATCTATCTGAAAAACAGGCAAGTTTTGAGATTTATGACTCTATTTTATCTGAATATGCTGTGTTAGGCTTTGAATATGGTTACTCAGCCTCAGCACCAAATTCATTAGTAATTTGGGAGGCGCAATTTGGTGACTTTGCAAATACAGCTCAAGTTGTTATTGATCAGTTTATTTCTTCGGCTGAAGAAAAATGGGGGCGTTTATCAGGATTAACACTTTATTTACCACATGGGCAAGAAGGTGCAGGACCTGAACATTCATCAGCTCGCCTAGAGCGTTATTTACAATTATGTGCTAATGAAAATATGCAAGTCTGTATACCAACAACGCCTGCTCAAATGTATCATATGATTCGAAGGCAAGCATTAAGGCCATATCGTAAGCCGCTTATTGTTATGACACCTAAAAGCCTATTACGTCACCCAATGGTGCACTCTTCAATAGATGACTTAAGTGAAGGTCATTTTCATTGCGTGATTAAAGAAGTGGATGCTGCAATAAAAGCAAAAAATGTCAAACGTATTGTTATTTGTACAGGCAAAGTATATTACGATTTATATAAAAAGCGTAATGAAAAAGAGCTAACTGATGTTGCTATTATTCGCCTTGAGCAATTAAATCCATTCCCTGAAGCTGAATTTAAAAAAGTAATGAAAGCTTATAGCCATGTAACTGATATTATATGGGCTCAAGAAGAACCAGAAAATCAAGGTGCTTGGTGGATGATTTCGCATTGTATTAGAAAAATGCTTAATGATAACCAAACACTAGGCTATGCAGGGCGAGCTGCTGCTGCATCACCAGCTGTGGGTTATCCTTCATTATTCCACGAGCAACAAGAGCAACTAGTTTTAGATGCATTGAATTTATCTCAAACAGATTAATTAAGTTTAATATTTGATAGAAACTAAAAGGTAGTATTATCCATGACAATTGAAGTAAAAACACCTGTATTTCCTGAATCTATTACAGAAGGTACAGTTGCCACTTGGCATAAGAAAGAAGGTGATCAAGTTGAAGAAGATGAGGTTATTGTTGAAGTAGAAACAGATAAAGTCGTTATGGAAGTACCAGCGATGTCATCTGGAGTTATAAACAAAATTATTAAACATGAAGGTGATGTAGTTAATAGTGAAGAAGTATTAGCTACACTAAGTGAGGCTAGTGGTGAGATAGTAAAAGAGTCAGCAGAAGTAAAAGCACCTCAAAAGCAAACGGCTACTTCTACGTCAAGTGAGAAGAAACCTGCAACTGTTGGCGTAAAAGCCGTTGATATAAAAGTACCTCAGTTTCCTGAATCAATTACAGAAGGTACCATTGCAAATTGGCATAAAAAAGTCGGTGAGCAAGTAGAAGAAAATGATGTGATTGTTGAAATTGAAACAGATAAAGTTGTTATGGAAGTACCAGCAATGGAAAGTGGTGTCATCTCAGGGATTCTTAAAACCGAAGGTGATATTGTATTAACTGAAGAGGTTATTGGTACTTTAATTGTTGGCGCACCAGCACCTTCACAAACAGCAAGTGTAACAGCTGATGTAAATACCCAAGTAAATCACACCAATGAGACTCAAGCACAGCATTTATCACCATCGGTTCGTCGTGCAGTAAAAGAGCATGATATTGATATAGCAAATATTCAGGGTAGTGGTAAAGGTGGTCGTATTGTTAAGGAAGATTTAAATAAGCCACAGCAAGCTACATCCACTGTGCCACCAGCTCAAGCAAAAGCTATGCCTACCCAGTCGCCTAAAGATCAGCCACAGGTTGAAATAACAGGTGATCGTTACGAAAAACGTGTCAAGATGACGCGACTTCGCCAAACGGTTGCTAAACGATTGGTTGAAGTGCAGCATACCAATGCCATTTTAACTACATTTAATGAAGTTGATATGAAACCTGTAATGGATTTGCGCAAAAAATATAAAGATTTATTTGCTAAGGAGTATGAGACTAAACTTGGCTTTATGTCATTTTTCTTAAAAGCCTCTGTTGAAGCATTAAAGCGCTTTCCAGAAGTCAATGCATCTATTGATGGTGATGATATCGTATATCATGGTTTTTATGATATTGGTGTCGCTGTAGGCTCAGATAGAGGCTTAGTTGTGCCTGTGATTCGTCATGCTGATCAGAAGTCGTTTGCTGATATTGAAGCAGATATTGTGCAAAAAGCGATTCGTGCGCGTGATGGTAAATTGTCACTAGAAGAAATGCAAGGTGGTACATTTACCATTACCAATGGTGGGACCTATGGCTCAATGCTATCAACACCGATTATTAATGCACCACAAAGTGCTATTTTAGGGATGCACAATATTATTGAGCGTCCTGTAGTGAAAGATGGCCAAGTTGTTGTCAGACCAATTATGTATTTAGCATTATCTTATGATCATCGAATTATCGATGGTAGTGTTTCAGTACGTTTCTTAAAAACAATTAAAGAGATGATTGAAGATCCTGCAAGATTATTGCTTCAAGTATAATATTAATTTAACATACCATGACAAACGTATTAACGGGCCCGAAAATTCGGGCTTTTTTATGATTTATAGTTAATTGATAATTGAGGGTACTGATGGAACATAACTTATCTAATAGCATTCGCGCTGTAAAAGATTTTCCTAAGCCAAATATTTTATTTCGTGATATTACAACCTTATTAAATGATGCTGATGTTTATCAACAAGCACTTGATCTGTTAGAGCTAGTTGCTAAAGAATATGAATTTGATGTAATTGCTGCAATAGAGTCACGTGGCTTTATTTTTGGTGGTGTACTAGCAGATCGGCTAAAAAAACGCTTTGTACCGATTAGGAAACCAGGAAAATTACCTTATCAAACCTATCAGGTTGAATATGAATTAGAATATGGTAAAGATGCGTTAGAAGTGCATATTGATGCGTTTAAAAAAAATGATCGCATTTTAATTATCGATGATTTATTAGCAACAGGAGGTACTGCCAAAGCTGCAGCAGAACTTGTTGAAATATCTGGCGCTAAAATAAGTAACTTTTTATTTTTAGTTGAACTTGATGATTTAATGGGTAGAGCATTATTAACTAATTATGTGGTTGATGCTTTGGTCCACTATTAAAATAGGTCGCTATTTTATTTCTTTTTTTTATTAATTAATGAAATAACATACAACACAATCCAGCGTATGCAAACAGCAACTAAAACACCAATTAATGATTCTAAAAATCGCGATAAGGCATTCCAAAATGGTGGTATATGTGGTGAGAGTAGGCTAACGGCGATAACAACTGCAGCAGTTAGACCTGCAAGGCGTAGTCCTTCTTCAAAGTGAATAAATTTACAGATTAAAGAAGTTAAGAAGATAACAGGGATACAAAGAATAATATGTGCTGGGAAAAAAACTAAAAAAATACCAGCAATGGCTGCTCCAATGAATGAACCAATTAAGCGCACAACTGCCATATGATCTGTTAATTTTCGTGTATTTTGTATAACAACAATGCCTGAAATTGCAGCCCAGAGCCCACCAATGATTGACAATTGTTGACTGCTATAACCAATAAAGCTACTAATCAGAAAGCAAATCCATACAATGAGTGCTATTTCAATAGATAGAAATAATTTAGTCGATAGTTTATTTTGATGTAAATGAATCATTTTTGCTCACTTAAAATCCATATCTTGTTACTTTAAATTTAGAAAAAAATTGCTGATCAATCAAGTTGATTAGAACAAAACAACAATTTATATTTGCTGTAACTATGCTGGCATATGATTGAATTTCATCTATGATGAAAGACATTCTAATTAATTCTTATCAGTAAGATTATAACGAAGGAGAGATCTGATGCCATCGAAGAAAAAAGTTGCTACTGGTCAATCAATTAGTACAAAGCTAAAAGGTAGAGCACTTTTAAATGAACCATTATTAAATAAAGGTACGGCATTTAATGAGCTAGAGCGAGATAATTTTGATCTACATGGCTTATTGCCAGTACACATTGAATCAATGAATTCACAAGTGATGCGTGTTGGCCGTCAATTACAGGAAAAAGCTAATAATATTCAGAAAAATATTTTTCTAAATGCTTTACATGACAGTAATGTAACCTTGTTTTATAAATATGCATCAATGAACATAGATGAAGTGTTACCGATTGTTTATACACCAACGGTTGGTGATGCAGTGGAAAGCTACTCATGTGAATTTAGAAGGCCTGCAGGTGTTTATCTTTCTTATGAACAAAAGGATAAATTAGATAAGATTTTAGCAAAAACAGCTAAAGAACGAGAGATTGATTTTATTATTGTTACCGATGGTGAAGCAGTACTTGGTATTGGTGATTGGGGCATTGGTGGTATGGATATCAGTATTGGCAAATTAATGGTTTATATTATTTGCTCAGGGATTAATCCTGCTCGAGTTCTGCCTGTACAATTAGATGTAGGAACCAACAATCAAAAATTGATCGATAGCCCACTTTATTTAGGATCACATCATAAGCGAATTACTGGTAAAAAGTACGATGAGTTTATTGATTTATTTGTCAAAAGTGTTAAAAAACACTTTCCAAATGTCTATTTACATTGGGAAGATTTTGGCCGTGACCATGCCAGAAGTATTTTAGAGAAATATCGTAATGATCTATGTACATTTAATGATGATATGCAAGGCACTGGAATTGTTGCAACTGCTAACACGATTACTGGTATTCAGGCAACAAAAACTAATTTTTGTGATCATGTGGTTGTGATGTTTGGCGCAGGCACAGCAGGCTGTGGTATTATGGACCAGATATTAGATGCATTCGTTGCCAGTGGTATGACAGAGGCGCAGGCAAGAAAACGTTTTTATATTATTGATCGTAATGGTTTAATTGTAGATGATATGGAAGGTTTGCCTTATTTTCAAAAACCCTATGCAAGAAAAAGAAGTGAAGTTAAAAAATGGCAGGTAGTTGATCAGGATAATATATCTTTACAAGAAGTCGTTGAAAATGCTAAAGCAACTATTTTAATTGGCTGCTCAACAGTTAAAGGAGCATTTAATAAACCAATTGTAAAAGCAATGGCTAAAAATATTAAACGTCCAATTATTATGCCATTATCTAATCCAAACTCACATTGTGAGGCTGAACCTGAAGATTTAATTAAATGGACAGATGCTAAAGCCATTATTGCAGCAGGTAGTCCATTTGATCCAGTTGAATATAAAGGTAAGACATACGTGATATCTCAGGCAAATAATGCGTTTATTTTCCCTGGTCTTGGTCTTGGCGCAATTGCTGTTAAAGCGACAAAAATGTCAGATAATATGATTCGAGCAGCATGTAAAGCATTAAGTGAGTTCTCACCATTAAGAAAAAATAAAGATGCGCCAATTTTGCCACCAATTCATGATGCACCATTAGTCAGTAAAAAGGCAGCTGTAGCAGTTGCAAAAGCCGCAATTAAGGAAGGCTTATCGGCGATTAATGCTAAGGCATCCGATGCTGAAAAATTAGTAGAAGCTGCACAATGGACACCTAAGTATTCTAAGTTAAATAAAGCTTAAGCACTGTAGTGATCTAGTGCATAACCTTTTGTTGTTCCATCAATTTTACTATTTTGTGGTATACTAGAGCCATCTTTTAATATCATGATACTATCAATACCACTTTTGAAAATTTATTTGCAAGGATAATTCATGATGCCTTTAGGAAAACCTGCTTCAAGTCCTGGCAACTTTATAGTTTGAGCATCATAATGATTATTTGCTAAGGCTTGTGGTATCCAAAAGCCAATGGTATTAGAAAGCATCTGGGTTGGGTCAGAAAACGTATATTTTAGTCGTTTGCTAAATGCAGCAATATCATCAGCTTTAGTATTAGAATAATCACCTGGCAATGAACTAGATTGTGTCGTTGTTGTGATATCTGCTATAAAACTTAAGGTTTTATTGGCAATTATTTCTCTGTTATATAAAGCACCCCAGACACTTTCAGTATAATAGTTATAGGCCTTTAGGGGCAGAGTTTTATCACCGACAGAATCTAAAACTTTAGCGTAAGCAGCTATAAAAATACGCCTATCGGGTAATTGATTATTCGACTCTACTTTTAAAAAGTTGTAATACCAATTAGAGTCTTTTGTTAACCCTGCCGTATAGTTGGAGCCTGCAACATTACGTAAAATCACTTTAGCATTTTGCCAGTTGATATCTAATTTTGAAAATGTTTGATGTAGTCTGTAAGCATCATCTAAACCTACCAACATAAAGGTACCAATCATAACATTGTTATAAGGTATTGGATAAGCTTTAGAGTGGCTTTCAATAAAGTTATTTTTAAAGGTGGTTTCATTGAATGAATTTGGATTTTTTAATATCGATGTTAAATAGGATTTTGATAATGATAAGGCATAATTGCTCATACAATGGATGGCTTTTTGATGGCCTTGCCAAGCAGGGTTATTTAATTGATAAACCCAATTTGGTTTTTGGTTATTCACTTTATAAGTAGATTTAATATTATCTAATAGGCTTAGTGCTAATGATTTCCAGTGAGTGTCACCTAAATTTTTAAGATAAAGCAAATAGGCAATGGCAGGGCCAATATGAGAAATTGATGTCATTTCAAAAAAACCACTATTAGGTTGCACTCTTAAGCTTTCATGAGCTAATAGTTTGCGATTTTGATCATAGATATACAAATCAGAGTTTAAAAATAAGATTAAAACAGATGCTGAACTAGTATTTGATGTAGAATTAGTTTGCATTTCTTTACTTAGTGTAGTGCCAATCGATTTATCTTGACCGTAAAAACTATGTAATAACTGATAAAATGCAGTTGGTGTTTGATAGACTGTTGTTTCAGAGGCTTCTGTTTGAGCATAACTTACAGCTCCTAAAGAGAAAATTAAAGCAAATATAGTGATATATTTTTTCATCATTAAACCTATTTTTTATTATTAAAATTTTAGATAAGATACAGAAAGTAGATGCTATAAAAAATTAGAAATAGGTTAATGAAAATTGTTAACTAAAAGTTAATATAGTAAGGATATAAATATTTAGTCTTTTAATTGTAGTATATTAGCTGTTGCAAGTGTTTTAATTTTATCTTCAGTTAAACGAAAAACCGTCCACTCATCCATGGCTTTGGCACCTAAGCTTTGATAGAAATCAATCGCTTTTTGATTCCAATCTAAAACCCACCATTCAATTCGACCGCAGTCTCTTTCAACAGCTAATTTTGCGAGAAAATAAAAGACTGCTTTACCGATGCCACTTCCACGATGTTCGGGCTTAATGTATAAGTCCTCTAAATACAGGCCAGGCTTACCAATAAAGGTTGAAAAGTTATGGAAAAATAAAGCAAAACCAATTTCAATATTATCTTTGCAAATCAAAATCACTTCAGCACGTGGTATATTACCAAATAAATGCTTTCGTAAGCTATCTTCTGTTGCAATCACTTCATGAGCTAATTTTTCAAATTCAGCTAATTCAGAAATAAAGTTTAAAATTATTGAGATATCATTTTCTGTAGCAAAACGGATATGAATATCATTAAGTGACATAGAGAAAATCTTCCATATGGTAATTTCTAACTACGAATTAATATACTTGATATTGTGCTTAATTTAAAATAATAAAATAAAAATTGGTAGCTACGAGTGGACTTGAACCACCGACCCCAGCATTATGAATCCCATTCTTATGGTTTTTAATAAAAAAATATATTTTGCATGATGTAAAATAACTACATGAAATTTAAGTAAAAAATAAATATAATTGTTTATGATAATTAATTTAATTGTTCGTTATTTAAAACTATTTTGGTACCCCCGTGGAACCCGAAGTGCTATAATATATTGTAGTTATGACCAACAGCACTATCTAAAAAGTGAGATTTGAGTGCCTACTATAAAATTTACAAAATTGGCAATTGATGCGATTACGGCTTCTACTAAAAGAGTAGATTATTTTGATACAGATGTAAAAGGATTATCACTTAGAGTTAGCCCTAGTGGGAGTAAAACTTATTCAATTATATATAGGAATGCTCAAGGAATTAAAAAGCGCTATACAATAGGTAAACATGGTGCAATTACCATGAACCAAGCAAAAAAAGAGGCTCAGCGTTTATTATTACATGTTTCACAGGGCGAAGATGTACAAGAAATTAAATCTGTAGCGCAACGAACTCAAGCTACTGAAGATTATACCTTTAAAAACTATATTGACGACTTTTATCTTGAGTGGTGTAGAGCCAATCGTAAGGATGCAAAAAATGTATCATTAATTTTATTGAATACATGTAGTCCTTTGCACGATATTGTATTAAAAGATTTAAATCAGGCTATAGTTAACCAATTTCTAATGCGCTATCAAAAGAAAACTGGTATTACAAATAGTAGGATAAATAAAATTCTCAATGGTATTAAAGGTGCTATTTCACGTGCATTTGAATATGGATATGTTGAAAAAAATATATTACAGGGTCTGAAAACTTTAAAGGAATCAGTAGGTAAAATTAGGTATTTATCTGAAGTTGAAACTCAAAGGTTATTTAAAGCATTGGAAGATACAAATGAGCTTATTAGAAATATTGTTTTGACAGCTTATTATACTGGTATGAGACGTGGTGAAATTTTTAGCTTAAAATGGGAAGATATTGATTTAAAATTAAATCAAATAATACTTGATAAAGATAATACTAAAAGTGGAAAGATAAGAGATATACCACTTAATTCAAAATTAAGAGAAATTTTTATAAATTTACCTGAGCCTAAAACGGGATTGGTTTTTAAATCACCTAAAACAGGTGATAAATTAGATAATATTAAAAAATCATGGGCAACCCTCATGAAAAAAGCAGAGATTGAAAATTTTAGATTTCATGATCTACGTCATAACTTTGCGTCTCAGCTAGTAATGAAAGGTGAAAGCTTATCTGTAGTACGTGAATTACTTGGTCACAGTGATTTTAAAATGACACTTAGATATGCTCATTTAGCACCAGAACATAAGCAAAGGGCGGTGGATTTGTTATAAATTTTATATATACAGACTCTAATCATTTAATTGTATAGATTTTGATAGTTAGCTTTTCACCAATGATAATGATGTTCTTTTTTGCATAAAGTTTGAAGTAGAGCTTTGCAGAGAAATATTTAAAAATTTTTCTTTTTCAATCAACCTAGCAATTTCAGGAGTTATTAAGCTATCATATTCACCATTATAATTCATAATGTCAATTACCGTAATATTATTATTGTTGTGCTGTATTTTTATGTGATTATTTGATAATTCAATAGATTCTATATTTTTATTATTAGATTCATGTTCGACTAGTTTATTATAACATTCTTCGTAAGATAATTTAGTTAGGAGTTGATTAGCATACCTGTTAGAAGTTAGAAATTTTTTTACATCAACAAAACTTAATACTTGATGAGTTCCTACTTTAATAAAGTCACAATATAACTTTCCTTTTATATTTCTAAAATTTATAGCATTTCTTTTGTTATGTTTTAATGCGTTTTTTTTAAAATATCTAATCAACATTAATAAACTCCATTTTTTGATTATATGTTAATAGACTAGGGTTTTGAATGAACTCTACTTTAACTGTATTATCAATATCATTATTTAAAAAGCTGAAATTAAAAGCTGATGATGGTGCATGGTAATATATGATACCATCACGATCATAACTTTCGTATCTATGAGTGTGTCCTGAAATTACATATTTAATTTTATGTTTATAGCTTTGAAGTACATTAATTACTTTATTGTTATTTTTTATTATGTAGTTATCCATAAAATCATTAGTTGGTTGAGCATGATGGTGCATACAAATAATAGTTTTATTAGAAGCAAGCTGAGTAAGATGTTCTTCTAGTTTATCTAAAGAATTTTGTGTAACCATGCCATAATCTTCATTCTTTACATTAGAGTCTAAAAAATAATAGTTTTGATTTTCAATAATTTTAGGAGTATCTAAGCAGTATATAATATTATTTTTCTTACAATAAAGTTCTAATAAACTTTTATTGTCATGATTGCCTGCCATCATAAAAATATTTTTATTTTTAATAAGATTTATTTGATCAAACAGCAAATCATAGCTTTGGTTGTTACCATCTTGAACATTATCACCAAGGAAAACAATATTTTTATCTATAATGGTGTTTAATTTAGAGACAACAAGTTTAAATATATTATATGTGTTAATGTTTTTAAGGTTGTTTTGGCAAACATGTGAATCAGAAATAAAAATCATTTGTTATACTCCAATATGTTGCTTCATAGAGTTTAATATGCCAGGTATAAATGTATTAATGATTAGCCCTACAATTACTTTAAAAACTAATGTGCCTATGACTAACTCCATAATTCGCAAAAATGAATAGTGATTAAAAAATGTGATATTGTATCCAATAAATACTAATAAAAATTTTGAAATAAAGTTACATAGTGTATCTCTTATATAAACTCCTAAGAATGAAATTGTGTAAATTGACTTTTTAAAAAAATTTATGGCGTATGCATTAAAACTAAAAGAAATTGAAATGCTAAAAAAAGTAGAAAATAAGACTACCCAATTGAATTTAAAGGCATTTGACCAAATTTGAGAATTTTCTCCTGGGATGGTTGAAATTAGCCATAATATTATATTAGCCATAACACCAAAAGTAGTAACAATAGACATAAAAATGAGAGATTGTTTAATGCCCCATCTTTCAGTAATGATATCACTAAATAGTAATGCTATTGGAAATAATAACCCAGACATAACCATTGGAGTACCAAAAAAATCAACTATTTTATACGCAAATATATCACATAAAAGCATGGTAAATACCCCCATAAGTATACAAATAACATAAGCATAAATGTCTTTTTCATTGATAAATGGTGATTTATCTGTTTTTATGTCCATTAAGTTCTTGAATATCATGTTAGTAATCCAATTTATATATAGTTTTAATGATCTCTCCAACAATTGATTTGTTTCCTTGAGATTCTAATGAAGTAAGGTTCTCAGAAGTTGTAAAATAATAATTATTATCGATTATTCGAATAACTTTTATGCAATAAGAAGAATTACTTTCTATGACAACTTTAGAAAAATCATTATAGATAGGCTTAGTTTGAACATAAACGAACTTATCCTTAAAAGAAGGTAGTTCAGAAGGAAATCGAAATGCAGCATTGCAAACAAACCCGAATTCATGTGATTCAATGGCTATAGTTTTACCAGTTACAGAATCTAATATATGAAGTTTCTTGCTTTTATATAATTTTTCAATATCATCATTTAGGATAGATTCCATTGTAACATCGAAAATTTTTGCACAAGATTCTACAATATCTACTTTTGGTAAAGATTGTCGTTCTCTTGATTTGACAAATGCTGATCTGTCACATCCAATTGCTTTAGATAATGATGATATATTTTTAATATTTTCTGATTTTTCAATTAGATAATCTAAATTTCTAAAAAACACGATGTGTTTATTTACTTTTAATGCAGTCATGAAAATTTATGTTGACAAATGTCATCATCCTTTGTAGTTTTGTTGTCAGATGTCAGCAATTCTATAGTTGAGTTAATAGAATTACAAGTCTGCTATCTCTAATTAGTTGAGATGTTTAAATAGATATAAATGAAAATGGGAAAGGATGTCATATGTTCTTGATAAATAGTTATATCGTGCTAAAATCATCAATGTCAGGTGTGGTAACCTGCAAAAACAAGCGTAATCATGCGTTAAATGGTGTCAGTGTAATATCATCACGGCTTTTTCGATTTTATCGAGTTGTCGGGTGGTGGCGTAAATACAATACTCGCGAGAGAAATAGCGTCGACCTTACTTGTTTGAGGTTACCAACCACCTGGCTTAATTGGTAAAAAGCAAGGAGTCTAATCATGTCTGAAGTCAAGTGGATTAAAATTGTCACGGATATTTTTGATGATGAAAAAGTACAGTTAATTGAATCTCTACCAGAAGCTGATTCAATCATTGTAATTTGGTTTAAATTACTCTGTCTAGCAGGGAAAAATAATAACAGTGGTGTTTTTACTTTAAATGACAGAATTCATTACACTGATGAAATGTTTTCAACGATATTTCGGCGTCATGTAAACATTGTAAAACTTGCACTAACCACATTCGAAAAATTTGGAATGATTGAGTTGATTAATGATGTTGTTACCATTCCTAATTGGTCTAAACATCAGCATTTAGACCAGCTAGAAGAAAAGAAAAAATACCAACGTAACTACATGAAAAAATATCGAGAAAAGCAAAAGCAGATTACTGATCAAAGTTACAGTAAATCTAACTGTAAAACTAACAGTGAATCTAACAGTAAAGCTAATGTTAGCTCGACAGATAAAGATAAAGAAATAGATATAAATAAAAGAAAAAATATAAAAAAAGAAAATGGCTATTTTGATCAACTTGACTCATCTCTACATAAACTTTTTGAAGAATATCTTGATTTGCGCAAACAGCTTAAGGTTAAAAATACTGATAGAGCCGTAGGATTGTTAATCAATGAGTTAAAGAAATATTCTCTCAATGAGCAAAAGCAGATGATTGAAAATTCAATCATGCATTCATGGAAATCAGTGTATCCGTTAAAGAAGCAGCCAGCTAATAACCAACAGAGTAAATCTCAAACACCTGCGGTTAATGCCATTTTGGATGAAAATTGGCGTATGACAGATGAAGAGTTTGAGGCTTTGAATGATGCTAATATTCGTGCTGCATTTGGTGATGAATTTGCTGAAAAGCTTAAGAAAGATATTGATGGCTTTGATCAAAAAGGAGGGGCAGCATGATGGAAGCAATAAGCAAAATTGAAAGCTTTGTTGAGCAAATGAAGCTTAAAGCTGAAAAGAAAAAACAACATTGTGATAAACATCAGATTGGTTATTTCTATAGCTGCTCAGAATGCGATGCTGAGATTAAACAAGCTCAAGAAAGAGTATATCAAGTAGGTATTTTATTAACTCAGTCAGGCATTAGAAAACGTTTTGAAACAGCATGTTTTGAAAATTTTAAGCCTGAGAGTCGTCATGATCAAATTAACTTTCAGTTAGCTAAAAACTATGCTGAGAATTTTGATGTCATGAAAGAAGAAGGTAAAAATATTGTTATGCATGGGGGTACTGGCACAGGTAAAAATTATTTGGCTGTTAGCATTATGCGACAATTAATCAGCCTATATAGCGCTAAGGTAAAAGTAATTACAGCGTATAACTTGATCTACAGCATAAACGAAACTTACTCACCAAACTGTCACAAAACCGAGCGTCAAGTTAAACAAGAATATCTTGGCTATGATTTTTTAGTAATCGATGAATTTGATCTTAACCGTGGTAATGAGTCAGATAATTTGCAGTTATTTGATGTAATTAACGATCGTTATGAAGAAATGTTACCAACAGCAATTATTTCTAACCTCAATCGAGAGCAGTTAGAGAAGCGAGTAGGGCAGCGTGTTATGTCACGGCTACTAGATGGTGGTGTAATCATGAAGTTTACTGGAACTGATAGAAGAAAAAATCAAGTTTGTAATGGGGGGTTAAGATGATGATTTCTATAAATAAAGTTTTAAAGGCTATAGTGAGATTTTTATATGGCTCATGTGGATATGCATTAGTGATGGATAGATCGTTTAATGATGAGGATTTATTCGGCAATTATGGCATTGTTATTCAAGGTGATTCAGTTAGGGGAGTAGAAAAATGAGTTTAGATAATTTGATTAAGGTACAAGTTGAAGATGCGTTGCAACCAATAATGGCGGAATTAAACTTTTACATAGACAAACTTTCTAAGACAGATGTTTATAAAGATGTTCAAGTTGGCGCAGCAGAGGCAGCACGATTGCTAAATAGAAGCGTTGCTATGATTCATATCTATGTTGATGAAGGGCAGTTAATTCCAGTTGATCCACATGAGAAATGCAAAAAATTTACACTCGAAGAAATTGATCGATTTAGGAGTGAGTCAACAATGCAACGTCGAAAAGATTTTTAATAGGAGATTATATATGAAGATGCAAAGTGAAAATAACCTTAAATATATTGGCGGTGGTAACGGTTTTGGTTTTTTTATAATACTTTTTTTCATTTTTTTAGTATTAAAACTATGTGGTGTTATTGCATGGTCATGGTGGTGGGTATTTGCGCCGTTTTGGTTACCACCTACTGCTTTTTTATTGATATTGACGGCTTTACATGTCGTTGTTACAGTTTTTGGTTTAATCAAAAAATATGTTAAGCCAAACAGCTAATTTTTAGAGCAAATTTTAAATAAAAATCATCTTGCCCAAACTCAAAGAAACATTATTGATAGCATAGGAATATAGCAGGTATTTCGGGGGGAGTTACATTCCGAGATAGTCATTTTTATCTTGGGATGTACCCAAAACGATTTAGGAGGTTTTAAAAGGTGTATTTAAACTCATGTGAACTTGTCATTGAACGGCCAAAATTTGTACATATTGCTTATATAGAAAGAGATTTAACTAAAACTGGTAAGCAGTATACAAAAAAATATGGTCTATTTACTTGCTTTTGTGGAAATGAGTTTGTTGCTGAAACAGCTAAGGTAAAATCTGGACACACTAAAAGCTGCGGTTGTTATAGGAAAAAAGTAGTATCACTTAATAAAACCAAGCATGGCTTATCTAATACAAAATTACATGTAGTTTGGTTATCAATTAAGGGGCGATGTTTAACTAAATCTAATCCAAGTTATATAAACTATGGTGGGCGTGGGATTGGTATTTGTGAAGAGTGGAAATCTAACTTCATTAATTTTTACAACTGGTCTATGGCCAATGGTTACATGGAAGGCTTAAGTATTGAGCGAATAGATAATGATAAAGGATATAGTTCTGAAAATTGTAAATGGGCTACTCGAAAAGAACAGAATAATAATAGACGTCCAAGAAGGTGGGCAAAAAAGCCAGCCAATTGGAAAGAAATTGTAATGTTAGAAAATAAGTGGGGGAAGAAGTAGATGAATCAATCAGTTGTAAGTTCTCAAGTTACAGATCAAATCTTATCAGATTATTTAAAATTTACAGGAGTAAATTTATCTCCGACAGAATCAAAAATGTTTTTTGATATTGCTAAATTACATAATCTGCACCCGCTTAAAAAAGAGATATTTATAGTCAAATATGGTAGTAGTTTTAATATTATTACAGGTTACAGCGTATACATACAAAGGGCTGAATTAACAGGTCAACTTGATGGTTGGGAGACATGGTTTGATGAATCTTGTGAAGATTTAAAGGCATTTATCAAAATAAATAGAAAAGACTGGTCTCAGCCGTTTATTCACAGCGTTAATTTTAGTGAGTATGTACAACAAAATCAGCTATGGAAAACTAAACCTAAAACAATGCTTCGTAAGGTGTGTATTAGCCAGGGATTTAGATTGGCGTTTCCAGTGCAGTTAAGTACATTGCCGTATACGCAGGATGAATTGCCAGATTCAGAAATTAAGGATGTTACACCCAAAGAAGTAACAGAAGAAAAGAAAAATGATCGGGTTATAAATAAGCTTTATACAAAAATCAAAGCGCATGGTCTTAGTGATGAGGAAATACCTGATTTTGCTAAATTTGCTAACTTCAGTAGAGATGATATTGACAGTTGTTGTCGTGCATTAAATCGCTTTAACAAATTATTTCAAGATTATCAAAATTCAAAGGCAATTGATCATGAATCTTTATGAAATTAATCATGCAATTATACAAACACTATCTGATTCTATTGATGAAGAGACAGGTGAAGTCATTGATGATTTAGATATTGAAAAGTTAGATGAATTAAATCTAGCACGTGAAGTTAAAATTTTGAATATTGCCAAATTGATTAAAAACCTAACTGCTGAACAAGCAGCAATTAATCATGAAAAGTCAAAATTTCAACAGTGGGAAAGCTCAATCAAAAATCGTGTTGAGTCACTAAAAAATTATTTAATAAACAATCTAAGGGAGGGCGAAAAATTCAAGGATACACAAATTATGGTCAGTTATAAAAAGCCATTGCAGAAGGTTCAAATATCAGATGTGGATGTTTTGCCAGATGAATTTAAAAAAATTTCTGTCTTAGCAGATAAGGCAAAGATTAAACGGCAACTACTTGATGGTGAAATTGTATTAGGAGCAAAGCTTGAGTTAGGTGAGCCAAGTGTTTTGATTAAGTAAATGAAATTAAGGATAGAGTCATGAGTGAATTAGTGGTATTAAATAATCAAGAGTTAACAATGTCTAGTCTTGAGATTGCTGAGCTAACAGGCAAAAGGCATGATCATGTGATTCGAGATATTAAAAAAATGTTAAATGAACTTGAAATCACTCACCCCAAATTTGGGGGCAGCTACATAGATAGTACTGGGAGACGATTAAAGTGTTATTACTTGCCAAAGCGTGAAACATTAATTTTAGTCTCAGGATATAATATGGGTATACGTGCTAAAATTATTGATCGTTGGCAAGAATTAGAAGAAAAGCAAAAAGCATCATTTGAAATACCACAAACTTTACCTGACGCATTAAGATTGGCTGCTAATTTAGTTGAAGAAAATTTAATGCTAAGAGTGGATAATGAAAAAAAGTCATGTTTAATTGATGAATATCAGCCAAAAGCCGAGTATTTAGATCAAATATTAAACTCAACTTCTTTAGTAACCATAACTCAAATAGCTAAAGATTACGGTATGAGTGGTCGTGCCATGAATGAACTTTTGCATGAAATAGGCATTCAGTACAAAATTAATAACCAATGGCTGTTATATAGTCAATATCAATCAAAAGGTTATACACAAAGTTATACACATATTAGAATGATAAATGTTAGTTATAATCATGATTTAACTGAAGTTAGAATGGTATCAAAATGGACACAAAAAGGTCGCTTGTTTTTATATAACAAATTGAAGTCTGTAGGTATTTTACCAATGCTTGAATCCAAAGTAGCTTGATTA